>NZ_JBWBQW010000028.1:0-1055 GCF_056279225.1 Chryseobacterium sp. UYP7 | reverse complement strand
CCAACTTCCGGGATGGCGACATAGCCGCGATTCTGAGAAACCTGATCTGTACCACCCGCATCTGGAGACATCATTCTGATAAAGTTCGTTGTGTCGTGCATCTGCCAGTCGAAGCGAACAGTTACTCGACCTTGTCCGCTCGGGTCGGTATTTGAAATAACGGTGGCGATTTGTGGTTGTGCAATGGGTAAAACAAAATCCGGTTTCGGCATGTAGCCAGTATCTGAAGCAATCGCTTCAAAAGTTCCTGTGTAATGTCCCAGGGTATCAATATCGTGAGTCACTTCGGTCATCATGACTCTGGTGAAGTAACTGGTCTGGTTAGAATCTACTTTGCGCATTTTCAGATCTGCTACACAACCCGGATAAAGAAAAGGAACCGTGGTTCCGCCCGAGATCGTGAGCACTTCTACGGCTTTACTTCCCGAAGCACTGGTCTGCGAATTCACCACATCCATATCGGTGGTGGCTTTGATCGGTGCGACTTGTAGAGAAGGGGTTTTAAAGATGCCGCTGTTATTTTGATAAGACGTTTTCGCCAGATCACTTTTATGTTTGATCGGTGTTTCTCCGGAGGTTAACTTCGCATTCGAACTGCTGTTGTATCCGTAAAAACTGGGTTTAATGTGAACGGCTTTTAATTCGACATTAATATCCGAAACATTACTGCCGTAGGTGAGTTCGATGGCTTTATTTTGAGGAGGCATGGATCCAAAATGTAAAACTTCGCCATCATAATAGAACTGTTCGCCATAGGCTTCTGCCATTCTTGCGAGGTAGTTGTAATGCGTTTCATCGTACTGAGCGCTGTATAAGATTTGAGAGGTAGATTTAGCATCAACCCTAATATCGTAAGCGGTTCCGATTCCCTGTTTAATAACACTGTCTGCAATAATTCCCATATTTACGGGACCTTCGCCGCCAAAACTCTGGGTATGTGGTGCAGCATCCAGTAAAATCGTGGGACTGAAGCCTTTTAAAATAATGTTTCCTAAAGAATGACTGTCCTGACTGAAACTTACGCCCGTGATCACCCCTACGAAAACCCGCTCCGG
>NZ_JBWBQW010000027.1:0-1063 GCF_056279225.1 Chryseobacterium sp. UYP7 | reverse complement strand
TGGTTTGCCGGACAAGTGTAAGTGTCATCATCTGTATTGTAAATGAATTTTGAAACAAAATAATCTGGTTGAGTGCCATTTTCGTTGCTTTTTCCTTGATCTGGATGCGCAACAATGGTGATAATGTTTTGCTCTTTGCATTGGGTGATTTCGCGTCCATTGTGATACCCCTTGTCAACTAAAGCAGTGAAGGTTTCAACGCCCAAATTCCCCTTAGCTTCAATGGCAATTTTGCTCAAAGCATTACGATCATTACGATTAATGGTATGTGTAGCCACAACTAAATTGTATTGAGAATCAACAGCGGCTTGAATATTATAACTCACTTCTACCACTTGTCCCTGAACCAACAGTGCTCGTGAATCTTCATCAGTTGTACTTATCTGAGGTTCGCCACTCGCTTTTAGTTTTTCTTCTAAGACTTCATAGCGGAGTTTATTTTTCTTTAATCTTTCTATCTTTTCCTGAATTTTAGTGATTGTCACGCTATTTTCTTTCTCATCATTCTGAGCCAATTCATCCAGGTATTGTTGTGTTTTTTCTTCAATATAAGCCAGGTGTTTATCAATTTTCTTTTGATTAAAATTGGCTTTCTTACTGTTATGTGCTCTACTTTTAGTACCATCAATGGCGATGGTTTCTCCAGCAATTAGATCTGCATCTTTTAAAAAGGAAACGAATACTTTGAACAGCTTTTTTAAGCCCGCAGGATTGTTTTTTCTAAAATCAGAAATGCTGTGGTAATTGGGTACAAGTCCAAATAAAAGCCATTGCATCTCAATATTACGCACACATTCTTTTTCAAGTTTCCGTGAACTTCGAAGTCCATTGAGATAACCATATAAATAGATCTTGAGAAATGTTTGCGTTTTGAAACTCGGTCGTCCTTCCGTTTTGAGGGTCTGCATTTCAAAACTTAACGCTTTTAAATCGATATTCTCCACGAAAGCATCTATAAATCGAACCGAATTATCTTCAGAAATGGAATCTTCTAAACTCATGAAAACCATTTGATTGCGGGCTATTCCAGTGATGTGTTGCATTATTAAATATACGAATATAC
>NZ_JBWBQW010000026.1:0-1245 GCF_056279225.1 Chryseobacterium sp. UYP7 | reverse complement strand
ACTATTGCAAAACCGCCTTAAGTTTGTTTTTAATATATTTATATACTAATCAGAAAGAACAAAAGAGAGGATAAAGGTTTACGATAACCGCAGGAACTTTAGATTCCGTTAACAGTGATAATCACCTCTCTTTTCTACTTTTATTTCGTACAGTTCTGTGAGACGTAGATCTCGATTTTAAGGTGATGAAAAGCAAGTAGATTGTCCTTTCCTAAATAATAACCCCATGGATAAAAGTACTAAATTTTTTGGAATTGACATCAGTAAAGATACATTTGATGTTATGGATAGTTCCGGTAATTATTCAAAGTTTGAAAATAACACAAAAGGATTTGTTAAATTTTTAAAGTTATTAAATTCTGATAGTCATTGTGTTATGGAGGCAACAGGTTATTATCATTATCAGTTGGCTTATTTTTTAGTTGATAATTCGATTCGTGTTTCCGTTGAAAATCCATTATCGATAAAACGATTTATTCAAATGAAATTGAGTCGAATTAAAACTGATAAATCGGATGCTAAAATGATTTGCTGGTATGCGCAGGAGCAACCCATAAAACTTTGGGTTGGATATTCAAAAAATCAAATGGAATGTTTGCAATTAATTCGGTTATTAGATACTTACACAAAACAAAATACTGCATTGCAAAACAAGGTTCATGCTGAGCAAACATTGGGAAATCCATGTAAATTAGTCGTTACTTCATTAAAGAGAAGCTTGAAAAACCTTTCAAAAGAAGCAGTTGTTTTAGAAAAGAAATTATTAGAATTAGTTAAAATTGATTATCAGGAAGTGTTAACAAAGCTTGAAAGTATTCCTGGTATTGGCAGAAAAACCGCCATGATGTTGGTCGTATTAACTGATGGTTTTAATCGATTTGAAAGCTCAAGGCAACTCTGTTCTTTTTGTGGATTAACGCCTGTTATTAGACAATCTGGAAGTAGTGTAAAAGGTCGAGTGAGGATCAGTAAAATAGGGAATTCTAAGCTTCGAAACTTGCTTTTTATGTGCAGTTTTACAGCTTGTAAATGTAATCCAGCTTGTGCCGCACTTTATGATCGGATAACTCAAAAAGGTAAGAGTAAAAAGTTAGCTTTAATCGCTGTTTGCAATAAACTATTAAGACAATCATTTGCAATAGCAAAATCAGGAGTGGAATACAACAAAGAATACAGAAGTGCTATGCCTAAATTTATTTAAAAATAATTCGATTTTTATTTGTTTTTAAGCACAGTTCTTTGTTA
>NZ_JBWBQW010000025.1:0-1259 GCF_056279225.1 Chryseobacterium sp. UYP7 | reverse complement strand
AAATACCTTCTTTACTTTACATTCATAAAATTAATACCTTTAAATAAACAAGACAGAGGTGAACTATAAATACCGTTAGAGATTAGAAGTCTCAAATAACATATCAGTCCTCTGCCTTGTTTTAAAAGGTTGAAACAGCTTTAGATAGAATACCAGATTACCCAGATCTAATAAAGATTTTAAAGAATTTCAACATTAATTTAATACCCCACTAAATTATGAAAAATTACAGAACTTATCTCGGAATTGATGTGGCTAAGTTAACCCTCGATTATTGCCTGGTAACAGAAGATCAACAGCTGGAAAGAGGACAATTCCTCAACACCCAAAAATCCTTAAACTTATTTTTAAAAGACCTCAAAAAAGGCGGACACGATTTAAAGGAAATACTTTTCGTCTTTGAAAACACAGGCATTTATTCCTCTCTGCTATCGATGGTTTTAAGCGAAAATGAACTTCATTATGCGCAGGTTCCAGCCTTGGAAATAAAACGATCTTTGGGAATTACACGTGGCAAAAGTGATAAAGTAGACGCCAAAGAAATTGCATATTACGCCAAACGAAACACCGATAAAATCACGCTTTCCGTACTTCCGGAATTGAATCTCCAGCAACTAAAACTCATATTTGCTGAACGCGAGAAAACCATTGCTGCCATTAAAGTTTTTGAAAGAACCATGGAAAACGAAATGTTCCTCAGCAAAGCAGTTTTCGGCAGCGTAAAAGCCATCAACCGGCAAACGGTGAAACACCTGAAAAAGCAACTTGCAATGCTGGATGACAGGATTAAAAAACTGATCCGCGAAGATGAAGTACTGTACAAACAGCAGCAACTTCTAAAAAGTATCCCGGGCATTGGGGAAATCACTTCCGTCTATCTTTTGATGGTCACCAAAGGATTTACCGCATTTACGAACGGAAGAAAATTTGCGTGTTATTCCGGTGTAGCACCTTTCGAACACACCTCTGGAACGAGCATTAAGGGAAAAACCAGAGTCAGTCATTTGGCGGATAAAAAGATGAAATCTCTTCTACATATGGTCTCGCTCACTGCGATAAAATACGATCCAGAACTGAAAGACTATTATACGCGCAAAAAGGCGGAAGGAAAACATACGATGTTGGTTTTAAACAACATAAAATGCAAAATTGTCTACAGAATCTTTGCGGTGATCCAACGGGAATCAAACTTTGTCAATCTGCAAAAATTTGCTGCTTAATTTTTAGATTTTTGCTTGCTTTTTGTCATAGAATATGTT
>NZ_JBWBQW010000024.1:0-1261 GCF_056279225.1 Chryseobacterium sp. UYP7 | reverse complement strand
TGTAAGCTCCCCCGAAAACAGTACGATTCAAAAGTATAAAAATTATTAACTTTAAATCGTAATTATTATCATGAAAAAAAGCATTTTCAGTCCTGCCAAGATTGCAGGCATTTTAAAGGAGTTTTCTGGTGGCCGTAGTGCCGATGAATTGGCCAGAGAAAACGGAATCAGCACCGCAACGTTGTATAAATGGCGTCAAAAGTACAACGGAATGGAAGCCAGTGAACTTAAACGGGTAAAAGAACTGGAAGAGGAAAACGCTCGGCTTAAACGCATGTACGCTAATCTGGCGATGGAACTCGATGTTGCTAAATATATTATCGAAAAAAAGCTCTAAAGCCTTGTCGGAAACGCGAGATCGTGAGGGATATTAAGGAACTTCGACCGAATAATTCCGGCAAGGCTTTACGCCTACTTCAATTAAGTAGAAGCAGTTTTCACTACCGCTCAATCAAAGATGATTCTACGGTAATGATGGAATTGGAACAACTCACGCAGAATTACCCGCGCGAGGGCTTCTGGAAGTACTATTATCGCTTGCGTAATCGGGGCGAAAAAATCAATCATAAGCGACTTCACAGGATTTATAAGGAAATGAAACTTCCGTTACGTCGCAAGGTCAAGAAACGTCTTCCTGCAAGAGTTAAAGTGCCCTTGGAAGTACCAATATGTTTTACCCATACCTGGAGCATTGACTTTATGAGCGATGTTCTATCCAATGGAAGAAAGTTCCGCAGTTTTAATGTGATTGATGATTATAACAGGGAAATCCTGCATATTGAGGTAGATTACAGTTTGAAAAGTTCGCGGGTGATATGGATATTGAATCATTTGGTGAACAGATATGGCAAACCCAAAAAGATACGGATGGATAACGGTCCGGAGTTCGTTGCCAATATTGCTTCAGTATGGAGCACGCTTAATGAAATAACATTCGCTTACATTCAGCCGGGAAAACCCACGCAGAATGCCTATATCGAACGCTTTAATAAAACCTACAGGGAGCAAATCCTAGATGCCTATATTTTTGAAAGTCTGGATGATGTAAGGAGTGTTACCCAGCAATGGGTTACAGATTATAACCACGAAAGACCACATGATTCCCTGGGCGGATTATCACCTGTAATGTGGAAAAATGGACAGCAAGCCAACGCTAAAGCCAATGCTTTTCCTGACCACTTTCCCACATCCGACAACAACAGCATCGAATTATCAAGAAAAAATTCTATTTTTGAACCGTACTGAAAATGGGGAGTCTACA
>NZ_JBWBQW010000023.1:0-1268 GCF_056279225.1 Chryseobacterium sp. UYP7 | reverse complement strand
GGAGTGGAATACAACAAAGAATACAGAAGTGCTATGCCTAAATTTATTTAAAAATAATTCGATTTTTATTTGTTTTTAAGCACAGTTCTTTGTTAACAGTAGTTTTTTAAGATTTTCAATTCAATAAACATATCTATATGGTTTTAAATATTTTTTAATTGTATGCAGATTTCAAAAATAAATTTATTTTCAATTAACATAATTATTTAAAATTTACTAATTAAAGTGAAATTGGTAGTTTAAACGCATTAAAAAAATTTAGCATTAAGATTTCATACATATACATAGATTTTCTGAAAATTTTAAATATTTCGAAACATTAGGCATTAATTATTTTACTGCTTATTACCTGTACAATTAGATTTGAAAATATTTTTATTATCAACTATTATCTCCTTGTTTAAAATATCAAAACCTTTCATTCTATTATAAATAAATAGTAAATTTTGATTATTAAAATCATAGTCTAAAGTATTTTCTTCGCCTTTTACGTAGCTTAATTTGTCTATGTACGCATTTCTTTTTTTATCTAAAATATATGTGTTTTTGAAATACTCATCATCAATTTCATCATCATAAATGTTATATTGTGAAGTTAATAATCTAAAATCAGGTGACGAATTGATTTTATAAAAGTTTAATAATTGCTCAATATTTTCTTTCGCATGGTAAAAAACTATAAAATCATTATAATTTTCGGTATTATAAAAGGTGTAAATTTTATGTATGAAATTTTTATCTTTTGAAGAAATATATGGTAAAACGGTAAATGATATCGTATCTATTTTTTTAATTGTTGAAAATATTTCTGGAAACTTTTGGCAATGTATATCAGTATGTATACGTTTCATTAGTGGTTGTACCTTATTAAGTTTACCAATATACATAAAAGTGTCTTCGTCATCAGTATACGATAACATTACTCTTGAACTATCTTTTAATATAGGGTTGTACCTTCCATATATGTCAAATGATTCAATTTTAGTTTGAGAACAACTGTATAATTGAAGAAAAAAAGTTAAAAAGATAATTTGTTTCATTTTAATTTTCGTTGGATTCATGGCTTTTTAAATTACTGTTAACGTTTTGCGTATTTCTGTTGGCGGAGACTTTTTATAACAAGTCTTTGTAAATATAACAAATTGAACAATTAGCAAAAATCTTGATGATAGGAACTTCAGACCCGCTTGTATAAATACCTTCTTTACTTTACATTCATAAAATTAATACCTTTAAATAAACAAGACAGAGGTGAACTATAAATACCG
>NZ_JBWBQW010000022.1:0-1322 GCF_056279225.1 Chryseobacterium sp. UYP7 | reverse complement strand
CCAACGGGAATCAAACTTTGTCAATCTGCAAAAATTTGCTGCTTAATTTTTAGATTTTTGCTTGCTTTTTGTCATAGAATATGTTATAGGCAGTTGATTTTCACATTTTATTTTAAACGTCCAATTTTTGGATCTTTAATTTTTTTTTAATCTGGAATGCAACTTCCCAAAGTAGAATAGATGTTAGAGCGTTTGTGATAATTGCAGTATAAATTCCATAAGCATCCCAATTTGGTTCTAAATGAAATTTTGAAACTAAATGAACAGCACTCAATGCCACAAATGATATGATAAAAGAGAGAATAATATTCAGCGTTTTATTCCATTTTAAAAAGTAGAATGCAAATAGAATATTTAAAATTCCAAATCCTAGAAAAAGTATTAGTTCAGTTGAACCAATTTTAAAAATATCTTGAATAGATGCAATCGGAAATGCCAATGCACAATAGATTATAAAAAATATCATGTAAATAAATATTCGATATTTCATTCGAAGCGCGGTTTTTTCAATTGCCTATAACGTTTGGGTATTTATGCAGGCGGGATAAAAATACGAAAACTTTATACTCGCTAAAACTTAATTAATTGCTGAAATCTTCGATGAAAACTTCATACCCGCTTGTATAAATACTTTGTTATGTGAGGTTTCTTTGATGCAGTTTCAAATTGTTCAGGAAATTTATTTTTATATTCAGGTCTCTGTTTTAAAAACTGTAATAATTTATAATAGAATAGAACTTCCTTGCTGTTCGCATTTTCTGCACTACTTAATTCTTCTTTACATTTAATATGCCCAGATTGATTTTTAAATTTCAATTTATAATTTGTGTAAAAATTGCCTAAATCTTTATCCTCGAATTTAATGCACATATTAAAATTTTTGGAACTTATTTGTAATAAAGTTTCCTTTTCACTTTGAGAAAGTGGTAATATTAATTCAGATATTTCCGAACCAAATTTAAATATACATTTACCATTTTCGCTATTATATTCAATTGCTCTATCGGGTGAATTAAGATCAAATTTTGCGAATGAAAAATTTAAAATAAAATCATTTCGCACTTTTAATGAACTACAACTAATTGTCAAAAGTCCAATTAGTAAAATGATTACTTTTTTCATTCTTTCTACAGTTTTTATGAAATCGCACATAACGGTTGGGTATTTCTGTTGGCGGGGACTTTTTATAACAAGTTTTTGTAAATATAACAAATTGAACAATTAGCAAAAATCTTTATGATATAAACATCCGACCCGCTAATAGAAATACCTTCTTTACTTTACATTCATAAAATTAATACCTTTAAATAAACAAGACAGAG
>NZ_JBWBQW010000021.1:0-1688 GCF_056279225.1 Chryseobacterium sp. UYP7 | reverse complement strand
GTTTTTAAATCGAAAATTTTAGATATTTTCACTATTTCAGCAAGTATTAAGGTTTGGCTTTTTTTGCCCCGCCTGCAGAAATACCCAACCGTTAGCCGCCATTTTATGAAACACTTAGCGATAAAGAAAAAAACTCGCGCTGGAGCATTTAATAAGACTGAAAGAATTTATTATGATTTCATTGTTGATGAAAACTCGCTTTTTAAAATGTTAAATGCTGAAAATTATGATATGATTGGCGTTTTTGGATGGGGTTCTAACAAAGTTTATGAAAATTCTCAAATTGACGAATTTCTAGGATTAAAAATTCCGGAATTAAATAGCGGTAGAATTCCACTATATGTGTGTTCCGAATGTGGTGACATTGCATGCGGAGCAATAACTGTAGATTTAAGTTTTAATAATGATAAAGTAATTTGGAGAAAATTTGGATATGAAAACGGATACGATGAGATTGATTATGATCTATTTAAAGATATTGAAGAATTCACTTTCAATAAATCTCAATACTCGAAACTGATTGAATCTTTAAGGAAATAAAAACGTCGGCTAACATGGTATTTATACAAGCGGGTCGGAAGTTTTCATCGAAGATTTTAGCGATTAATTAAGTTTTTAGCAAGTAGAAAGTTTTCGTATTTTTATCCCGCCTGCATAAATACCCAACCGTTATAGCCAATTTTACAACGATACTATGCCAATAATAATAAATTCAGACCAAAAGAGTAAGACACTTGAAGAATTCTACAAAGAATTGACAAGTAATAATGCAACTGTGGTTGAAAATGAAATTGGAAAGGCAATGCTCGAATTTATTTCAATAGTGAAAGAAACTTTTAAGAACACGACACTTTTTGGATTGACTTCACATTTTTCACTTGTAATTCAAGCAGCGGACAATTGGGAAGATGGTTGGTTTGTGAAAGTTTATAGTATTGGAGATAAAAAATTCCAGTTTGAATACAAAATGTCTAAGAAAGAAAGTCCTTGGAACTATGCAATCGTTAAAGGACAAGCAAATACAGTTGGCGAAGCAAAAGACTTTCTAATTATTGCAATGACAGAAAGTGAAGGTTGGTCAGACAATAAAGAATTGAGAAAACTTTATAACAAGTTAAAAGGCAGAAAAACAGAAAATACTCAATTTACATTGTGGTTAGATTTTGAAGAAGTTGACCCGAATAATTGGGACTTTGAAAACGA
The DNA here is from genome assembly GCF_056279225.1 of Chryseobacterium sp. UYP7. Classification (NCBI taxonomy): domain Bacteria; kingdom Pseudomonadati; phylum Bacteroidota; class Flavobacteriia; order Flavobacteriales; family Weeksellaceae; genus Chryseobacterium; species Chryseobacterium sp. UYP7. The sequence continues at coordinate 485 of NZ_JBWBQW010000021.1, read as the reverse complement.
ATTTTGCAACATTCACGTTGACTTGGAAGACTGTCGACACTATGGAATTAATGTTTGGACTTATAAATACTTAGAAACAGCAATTAATGAAGACAAAAAAACAGGACAAAATTTAAACGGACTTTATCAGAAACCTCCCGACTTATTCGTAAAAGAATTGACAAGAGAATGTATTCAACAGACAATTGAAGACTTAATTAAAATTGACGATTTAGAAAAAGTATTGAACCCAAGTATTTATTACAAACGAAATTAGAGACAGAAAAACTGGCTATAACATCGGTTTGGCAATATGGCGGGTTTCGTGCTAAATCGAAAATTTTTGCATACTTTGGAGTTCAGTGATTATAGAAAGTTTCTGCTTCTTTATCCGCCACATCGCCAAGCCGAAAAACGTCAGGCTGTGAAAAAACTCAGCTTTCCAATAATTTCTTAAGAAAACGAACTTTTCACGCCTCAATAAATGCGTTTTAAGACCGGCTATT
>NZ_JBWBQW010000020.1:0-1700 GCF_056279225.1 Chryseobacterium sp. UYP7 | reverse complement strand
GCATTATTAAATATACGAATATACTCCCGTATTATTGAAATAATTTAGCTATTTTTGAAAGTAATAAGCGGAGGTTTTTTCACAGAGTGACGTTAGTGGCTATTTTACAAACAACGATATAAAAACAAGAAACGCATTTTATATGAAAAAAAATATTTACTTACTAATATTTCTGTTATTGACTTTTGTAACAACTCAGGCGCAAGTGATTGACAGAATTGGAGTAAAAGGACCGATAGAATTTAATAAAACTAAATTTTCACTTGCATGGTCTGAAAAACCAAATCCAAATTATTTTGTACAAGAATATTTACCTAAAAATGAAACAGTAGAAAATTTTAATGAACTCATAACTGTAAATGTTTTTGTAATGGATATCACTGTAGAAAATGCTATTCAACAAAAAGTGAATGAATTGACGAAACGGAAAGAAACTGATAAAGTTTCTAATTTTAGTGTCATAAACAGTCGTGATGGAAAGGAAAGTATACTCGATTGTATATTGAGTGCCGATAAAAACGGGGAACTTGATATTGTCGAATTCATTATTTATCGCTACAAACAAATTGAATTAGAAAATAATCAAAAAGCATTATTAATATATTCATATTCCAAAAGAAGTTACGGGAAAAATATTACTTCTTTTTTTAAAAAATTGGGAAATCAAAGAACGGAACTAATAAACATTATGATTTCGCAAGAACTTCCAAAAATAGAATTGAACGAATAAAAACAGCCACTAACAAGGTATTTCTATTAGCGGGTCGGAAGTTTCTATCATTAAGATTTTCGCTAATTGTTCAATTTGTTATATTTACAAAGACTTGTTATAAAAAATCCCCGCCAACAGAAATACCCAAACGTTACCTGCTATTTTAAAAACTTTGCCTCAAAATAAAATGAACCGATATCAATATAAAAATTTGACAATTGAAGTGCTTGACGAACCGACTTACAAATTTGGCTCGGCAGACAACAATTTCAATTATTCAAAACATTACTTCGGTGACGGGGCGAAAGAATATCCGACTTCCAAACACGGAATTAAAATTTATCAAGACAACCAAATCATTGACAGTTCCATAATTATTGGTTCTGGTGGGGTTACAGGTATTTATCAAAATTCATCACTTTTCGACAACAGCCAATTACTAATCTGTTGTTGCGACACTATATTTTGTTTGACACTTCCCGATCTTGAATTAAAATGGAAAACACAAGCTGACCAAGCGACTTGTTTTGAAATTTTCAAAAATCAAGAAGACTATATAATACATGGAGAAATTCAAGTAACAAAACTTGACAAAAACGGAAATATAAAATGGGAATTTGGTGGTTCTGACATTTTTGTATCCATAGATAATGACGAAGATTTTAAAATTGAACATGATGGAATTTTATTAACAGACTTTGCAAAAACAAAATATAAAATTGACTTTGACGGAAAATTATTAGAAACCTACAACAATAAAAAAAACATCAGGTAACACGGTATTTCTATTAGCGGGGCGGAAGTTCCTATCATAAAGATTTTCGCTAATTGTTGAATTTGTTATATTTACAAAGACCATTTATAAAAAGTCCCCGCCAACAGAAATACCCAACCGTTATCTGCGAGTCTACCAAAATACTGCTACAACATGAAGTTACTTAATTCTCAAAAAAATCAACTGTTCAGTTTAATAGAAATTGAAATTTTT
>NZ_JBWBQW010000019.1:0-1826 GCF_056279225.1 Chryseobacterium sp. UYP7 | reverse complement strand
ATGTTGCCTTCGATTATATTTTTGAACTTAAAAATTTTATTGATTTAATTAAATATGTACCGAGACTTTTTGGTTTAATAATTCACAGTAAAAATGAAAATACTTCTCGGCGATATTATACAGCGCTTAATACGATTTTAGGTATAATAGAAAAAGGTAAGAACATTGATAGACCTGAATTTATTTCAGCGAAAAATTTTTTAATAAAGAAAATTAGGGAGAATATAATTTATAGTAACTCATTGGATAAAGTCGACAATGATTTTTTGGTAAATAAATTTAATTTAAATCATATGTTCAGAGAAAATGTGCTACAATATTTTAAATCGGACTTACATATGATTCCTTATAAAACTCTGTATTTTAAATATGATTCACTAAAGAATGAAATTGGATGCTCACTTGCCGAATCTGCGAAAAATAATTATACAAAATATTTTTTTTCGAAGGAGATTATTGAATTTGTTACCGCTAAACTAAGTTTCCAAAACAATGGCAAATTAAACAAATCAATTTGTTATCCGTTATCCTCTAATTTAGGATTTTATTTTTTTACTAGAAGAATAAGTTTGTTAGAATTAAGTATTTCACTTAAAAACATTGCAGTCTCTGAACCAAGGAAATTTAAGTTGTTAGCTGAAAAATATTATCACAAGTACAATTTAAATATAAGTGAAAACAATGTACCTAATAATTATGTATACCTTAATTTTTCTGAAACAAAATCATTTGAGAAGCCTAAAATATGTAATACCCATTTTTTAACTCATGATTCTTCTTTTGACGCAGTAGTGCGAGGTCTTAATGAAAGTGATGTGTCTAGAAATGATCGTTTTTTTAATCTTTTGAATGATATAATCAAAAGAAAAACTGAGGTGGATTACGTGGTATTTCATGAATTATCATTACCAAGAAATATTTTTATGCCAATTGCAGAAAGATTAGGAAGGTTAAATATAAACTTAGTAGCAGGTTTGGAATATGATATTCAAAATATTGAAAAGAAATCGTTTGCAGACAATCAATTATTCTATTCTCTAACAGTTGATAATGAGATGTCTGGCTCAATTGGATTATTCCAGTCAAAAAATGTACCTGCAGTACACGAAGCTAATGAACTACTAAGTAAAAATTCCATAGTGTTACGTAGTTCATATCCTGCAAAATATATAATTAAGCATAATGATTTTGTCTTTTCTGGTTTGATTTGCAATGACCTTTTAGATATAAACAATAGAGCACCGCTCAGAGGATTTATAGATGCATTATTTGTTATTGCATGGAATCCAGATATAGAAACTTATCATCATTTAGTTAAATCATCCTGTTTAGATATACATTGCTTTGTAAATTTATGTAATAATAAAAAATACGGTGACGTTAGATTAAGTGCTCCATATAAAAAATCTTGGGCTCGAGATTTACATATTATTCATGGTGGACAATTTGATAATTTTATGATTTCTAATATTGATATTGCTTCATTGCGTGACTATCAAAATAATAGTATCTCACCTGCAGAGCCATTCAAACCTTTTCCTACGGGATTTATTCTTTGGAAAGAGCGAACGACTAAATCCAAAATATAGAAAATTGTAATTAAAAAAAATTTAAGTTTCTAAATTTAAATAAAGATAAAACAAGATCGCGTGCCAGATCAGTTCTACTCATGGCCTAAAATTTAAAATTTTTGTAAACCAATTTTTGAGATTGTCATCGACACAATCTGGCACACTCTGAAAAAGAAGTTTTTCATTTTCACATTACTATGCAATAAAAATTCAATTACTTCACATCTATAAAATAGATAACTTATTCACAGTAAG
>NZ_JBWBQW010000018.1:0-2347 GCF_056279225.1 Chryseobacterium sp. UYP7 | reverse complement strand
TTGGATTAAGTTTTGAGATCATCAACGAAAAATCAGACGCAGAGCTTGAACTTTTGTTTTCCCATGCTAAGGAGGAAACAGTGAGTCCCAAATTACAGACTTTATACGATTATTTCCCTGTTATGGAAAGGGAATTAAAAAAGGTAGGAGTCACTATTTATCGAACTTGGGAACAGTATATCATTTTTCATCCCGAAGGTTTTCAGATCACCCAATTCAGGCATCATTATAAAACATGGGCAAAGCGGGTGAATCCTGTGATGCACATGAATCACAAAGCGGGTGATAAAATGTATATAGATTACGCTGGAAAAACCCTCTCTATTATTGATAAAAAGAGTGGTGAGATCAAGAGTGTACAGTTTTTTGTAGCGATCTTGGGAGCGAGCCAGTATACGTATGTAGAAGCCTCGATGAGCCAACAAAAGGAAGATTTTGTGCGTTCGGTAGAAAATGCGATGCTTTTTTTTCAGGGCGTTCCTGCGGCAATTGTTCCTGATAATTTAAAATCTGCGGTCATCAAAAGCAGCCGTTTTGAACCCACCATCAATGAAACCTTCGCCGATCTTGCAGATCATTATGGCGCCACCATCTTACCTGCCAGAGCTTATAAGCCGAGAGATAAATCTTTGGTAGAAGGTGCTGTGAAGATCTTGTACCGCAGAATTTATGCCCATTTAAAAGAAACTCCATTCTATTCATTAGCAGAATTAAACCATCAAATCTGGAATCTGTTAAAGACACACAATGACAGCAAACTCACCGCACGTCCTTACTCCCGCAAAGAACTGTTTTTAGAAGACGAAAAAGAAAAACTGCGTCCGCTTCCAGAAGCGCGTTTTGAGATTAAATACCAGTCGCATGCAACGGTGATGCAGAATGGTCACGTTCTTTTGAGTCAGGACAAAAATTATTACAGCGTTCCGTATCAGTATCTGAAGAAAAAAGTCAAACTTTTATACACGTCATCCGCCGTAGAAATCTTCCACAAATACAACAGGATTGCAATTCATATGCGCAATTACAAACCTTACGTATACACCACCAATGCTGAACATTTAGCCAGTACGCATCAGTTTGTGTCCGATTGGAGTCCGTCGCGGTTTATCGATTGGGCCATTGAACTTGACCCTGTTGTTGGTGAATATATTATCCAAATTATTGAGAGTAGAAATCATCCTGAACAAGCCTATAAAAGCTGTATGGGAATATTAAACTTCGAAAAAAAGGTAGGCAGAGAGCGATTGATCAATGCTTGCAAACGTGCCCTTGACTTTAAAATTTACAGCTTTAAAACCATCCAGAAAATCTTAGAAAACAATTTAGACCAAATTGATTTTGAGCAAAAATCAGAGTCTGAACAGCAACTTCCAATCCATGGTAATATCCGTGGGAAACAGTATTATAACTAGCAATTAGCAAAATTGACATTTTAATTAAATCATCATTAAACCAAATTAAATTTAGAAAATTATGAACGAACCTACTGTTACGAAAATGAAGCAAATGAAGCTTTACGGCATGCATAACGCTTTTAAAACCGCTATTGAAAGTGGCAAAACAGATCATTACACGCTCGATGAATTTATCTCGATGCTGATCGATGCAGAATGGGATGAAAGGCACAACAGGCGCATCGAAAGAAGTATCAAGAACGCGCGATTCCATTATAAATCGAATATCGAAAGTGTCAACTTCGATGAATCCCGAAATTTGGATCGCAATCTGGTGTTGCGCTTAGCTAGATGCGAATTTGTAGAAAAGAATGAAAATGTTTTAATCACCGGAAGTACGGGCGTTGGCAAAAGTTATTTAGGCACCGCACTCGGTTATCAAGCATGCATAGAGGGTTTTAAGGTCAGTTATTTTAACACCAATAAATTGTTTGCTAAATTAAAAATGGCAAAAGCAGATGGCTCTTATCTTCGGGAACTTGCCAAAATACAACGCCAGGAGGTGATTATACTCGATGATTTTGGACTCCAGGCATTGGACAGTCAAAACAGAATTACTCTTTTAGAACTTATAGAAGACCGTCATAATAACGGTTCCATCATTGTAACTTCGCAAATCCCGGTTCAGGGTTGGTATGATATTATCGGTGAAAAGACCATAGCCGATGCTATTTTGGACCGCCTAATCCACCAATCTCACCGCCTTGAATTGAAGGGTGAATCGATGCGTAAAAAAAGAGGAATAAATAAAGCCGAAAATTAATTATATTTGAATACAAATTAGCACATGAAAAACAGTCGTTTTTACCACAAAAAAGAGGTGGTCAATTTAAACCGAATTTACATGGTCACTTTAAACCGAATCTAGGTGGTCAATTAAACCGAACTTTGCA
>NZ_JBWBQW010000017.1:0-2595 GCF_056279225.1 Chryseobacterium sp. UYP7 | reverse complement strand
TTGCGGTGATCCAACGGGAATCAAACTTTGTCAATCTGCAAAAATTTGCTGCTTAATTTTTAGATTTTTGCTTGCTTTTTGTCATAGAATATGTTGTGCAATCGTTTTTTTACGCTGTAGTAGGATTCACATGTAATTGTCCACCAACGGCTTTAAGAACTTTCATTATTGTTGCAAATTGTGGTTTAGCACCGTCTGATAAAGCTTTGTATAAACTCGGTCTACTAAGTCCTGTTTCTTCTGCAATTTTAGTCATTCCAATCGCTTTAGCAACAGTTCCAATTGCGACAATTATATCTGAGTCATTTCCTTCTTCCAGAACAGTATTAAGATATTCTGCAATCATTTCGTTATTGTCCAAGTAATCTGCAATGTCAAATTTTGTTGTATTCATTTTCATTATTTCTTTAATTTATTCCAAATTTGAAATGCTTTTTCAATGTCCTTTTGTTGAGTTGATTTATCTCCGCCAATTAGAAGAATAATTATTTTTCCGTCAGTTTCCTTGTAGTAAATTCTATAACCTTTTGCGTAATTAATCTTCAACTCATTAATTCCATTTCCAACCGGTTTAAAATCGCCGAAATGTTCGTCATTTTCTAATTTCTGAATTCGAAACAAAATTTTTGCTTTTGCTCTTAAATCATTCAATTTTCTAAACCATTTGTCAAACTCTTCTGTTTTTTCAATAAAGTACATATTAAAGTGTATTCATTTGGATACAAAACTAATCAAAATTATTGAATTTAAAAATTAATTTTTTTTGGGGACGGTCTTTTTAAAATGTTGCACAACGGAGCGCGGATTTCTGCAGGCGGGATAAAAATACGAAAACTTTCTACTTACTAAAATCTAAATTAATCGCTCAAATCTTCGATGAAAACTTCATACCCGCTTGTATAAATACCTTGTTAGCAGAAGTATTTTTAACTGGTCTTTATTTGATAAACGCTTACTTTCATATAAGGTTTTCGACTTTTAACGTCTGAAATTATGCTGTCAAATTTTTTCTTTAGATCTTCAATATCTATATCTTTATAAGGCTGTATTGTAGAACTATAAATTACAGATTCTTTTTTATCGTCAATTCCAACCAATTTTTCCTCTGACTGAATTCCATATTTTTCTTTTATATATTCTCTTAATTCTTTATAATCTTTTTCTGGACAAGAATTGAATTTTATATCGTATTGCAGAATGTTTTTCTCATTAAAATTTTTCAAAAGATATTCAGATTCTTTATACAATTTGATATTTGGTTTATTAAACATCTTCATAAAATCATCATAACTCATCTTTTTGTCTTTTAACATTGTCTTGTTTTTAGAACTTTGCAAATTTATTTCTTCATTAGGATGAAATATAAATAAAGTCATGAGTAATGAATCCGTTTTGGATAATTTGCTATTTTTTGAAGATTCAGAAATTGTGTGCAGGTATAAGCCATCATCTATTTTTTTCCATTCATAGGTTTGAGAATGAATTTGTATAGAAAAAAGAAATAAGATTAGAAAAGTTGTGAGTTTTGAGGATTTCATTTTGGTGCTATCTTTTTTTAATATTTCTGCTAACGGTTGGGTATTTCTGTTGGCGGGCTTTTTATAATAAGTCTTGGTAAATATAACTCATTGAAAAATTAGCGAAAATCTTCAAGATAGGAACTTCAGACCCGCTAATAGAAATACTTTGTTACCTGATGTCTTTTATCAACTCTTTGTTCACTATTTTTAGAATTTTTCCAGTCCCAATAAGATTTGAACCTTCATAGAATTTAAATCCTTTATCTTCTCTTAATTTTCCTTTAAAATACTCGGATGAGAGTAAAGTGATTTCGGCATTTATAATATCTCCAGGGAAAGCATATTCAGTTCCAATATAATTTTGTTGTCCGGAAGTTTTGTAGTCGTCGAAATTAAATACGATATGTGGTCTATAACCACTTTTTGCATATGTTTTTCGTCCACCTTCTTTTTCAGTTTTAAAAAATAATTGTGCAATAAAATCAGACGTTGAATTTTCCGTTTCAAATTTATTTGCACAAAAATAATCGTAAGCATGTCCTTCCAAATCTCCACAATCAGAAATAAGATTTATACTTTCATCATAAATCTTAAAAACCTCTTGTTTGGAATTACCAATGTTTGCAGAACCGTCTAAACCTAAAAGGATTTTATATAATGTGTCATCGAGAAGATTTGAGATAATACCTTTCAATTTTTCATTTTGAATTTCAGTTAAATTTAGGTCTTGAATTTAAGTTGAAACATTAGACTTATATTCACTTTCTGTGTCAAAACTAACTTTAAGAATGTCTAGTTTTTCAAGATAGAAATTTTTCACAAACTCTTCGGCTGTCATTTTTAATTCGGTTTTATTAAGATAGCAGGTAACGGTTGGGTATTTCTGTTGGCGGGGACTTTTTATATATAGTCTTGGTAAATATACCAAATTGAACAATTAGCGAAAATCTTTATGATATAAACATCCGACCCGCTAATAGAAATACCTTCTTTACTTTACATTCATAAAATTAATACCTTTAAATAAACAAGACAGAGGTGAACTATAAATACCGTTAGAGATTAGAAGTCTCAA
>NZ_JBWBQW010000016.1:0-3754 GCF_056279225.1 Chryseobacterium sp. UYP7 | reverse complement strand
AAAAGAATGTCAAAAAAGTAAAAAGTAATTTTTTCATAAGATAAATTTTAAATTGTTATTATATTTTGAGGGTGCTTTCGAAATTTCCTACAACGGTTGGGTATTTATGCAGGCGGGATAAAACTACGAAAACTTTATACTTGCTAAAACTTAATTAATCGCTAAAATCTTCGATGAAAACTTCAGACACGCTTGTATAAATACCTTGTTATACGGCGTTTTTTTATTCAATTTTTTCACCAAAAATGAAAAATGTGAGTACAGCGCCTTTGATAAAATCATTATAACTCATGCTATTATCGTAATTTTGATTTTGTAATTCGAAGTAATATTCATCTGGATGCTTAATTCTATAAACTTCTTCTTCTAAAGTATTCAACATCTTTGTAGAATAAGGAAAAACCCGAAGCTTAAATCTTCTTGTTTGTGGATTGGGATTGAGCAAACGTAGTTCTTTAATGCAACAAATAGAAATTTTAGAATCTGCGTTAAATAAACGAGGATCCAACAGTCCCTGTAAAATGATTAATTTTCCTTTTTGTTCAATCCTACCAAACCTTATTTTTTTATTTTTGTCTAATATTACTTCGTTAGATTTAATTTTAATTTAAAATTTTTTGAACTTAGGATATTCCTGTCTTAGAAGATTTCTTGCAAATATTTCGGTAGGAGTTTTATATTGTATGTCATCTAAAAATTCTTCCTGTCCAAAAACATTAACAGAAATTATAACCGTTAGTAAGATTTTTAAAATTGTTCTCATAAAATGACGTATAACGGTTGGGTATTTCTGTTGGCGGGACTTATTATAACAAGTCTTTGTAAATATATCAAATTGAACAATTAGCTAAAATCTTAATGCTAGGAACTTCCGCCCCGCTAATTGAAATACCTTGTTATCTACAGGCATTATTGAAATTTTGTGAGTGAATTCCAGTAATTGCCCATCTGACCTCTTCCCTCCATGTATTTCCGGTCTATAAATTTGGGCATTTTAACTCTGTTTCTTTCAGTCATCTTTTCCTTAATGTACTTGAATTTTGGAAAAGGTTCAAAAATATGATTCCAGTTTGAATAATATCCAAACATCCACTCGAGTTCATAATCGATTATATTTTGCGAGAGTTTTTCATTTAAAGTATTTAATACTTTTTCGATTTTTTCTTTATCAAATCCATTTAATCCTGTAAAACATTGTGGCTCGCATGATGAATACCAATAAAGAAAAAGGCATCTTTTTAATGCTTCTAATTCATTTTTGTGAAGTATAACATATGAATTAAATATTTTTTTATAGTCTTCGAAAACACCCTGTTTTTTTAATATAATATTTTTTTCTTCGATTAATCCAACGACACTTTCAACTTTTCTCATCAAGTCATTTTCTTGTTTTGATAAATCAATTATATTCATTGCTATTTGCTTGTAGATAACGGTTGGGTATTTATGCAGGCGGGATAAAAATACGAAAACTTTCTACTTGCTAAAAACTTAATTAATCGCTAAAATATTCGATGAAAACTTCCGACCCGCTTGTATAAATACCTTGTTATCTGCAGTAATATTTAGTGGCTATATATTTCGCTTTGAGATGTCAACTTAAAATTTTCAATACTTGATAGAAATTCAGTTTTGATATTTTCGTTAAAAGCAAAAATATTAAATCCTAAATCTTCAAGATTGATGAGACACCAATTTTTGCTTTCAGGAAATAAATAAATGCTAGCATCGTATCTAGTTTCCTGCATCTCACCTAAAAATTCTTCGGCCGAAACTTTAAATAATTTATCTTCCAATCCGTATCTGTAATAATCTTCCCAATAAAGAAAAAGATTGTCTTTCTCAGGAAGGTGATTGACGATTAATGATAAACTTTGAAAAATCTCACTGTCAAGAACTCTGATTGCTCTTGAGTTCCATGGCAATTTGTAATCATTTTTGTATTCATGAAAGGGAATTTTAAATTTATTGAAAAGTTCTTTCGATTCGATCTCGGTAAAGCCATTGTCAGAATCTTCATAAATCTGTGGAAATTTTTGCCAAATTCTCCTGTTGTGATTAAGTTCGTTTGGCGATTCTGCTTTTGTAATAATATCTTCAAACGGAAAATCCTTAATAATTCCGACTTTCCATTTTATTCCGATATAATGATCAAAATTTGGTAGAAAATTTGAAATTTTTAATGGATGACCTTTAATTTCGTAATAGTCAATTGCAGATTCAAGCCAGTAAATTAATTCAGGTAATTCTATTTTTTGCACAATTGTGGATTTATTGCAGATAACGGTTGGGTATTTATGCAGGCGGGATAAAAATACGAAAACTTTATACTTGCTAAAAACTTAATTAAATCGCTAAAATCTTCGATGAAAACTTCAGACCCGCTTGTATAAATACTTTGTTATCTGACGTTTTTATTTATATGTTATTTTATTACCACGAACCGTTTCTTCTATCTTATAAATTTTATAATCTTTATCGTAATAATATTTTCCGAAGTCTAAAACATAACCCGTTGGATTCGTAAAAAATAAATGTCTGGAATATATTCCATTCCCCTCCATTTTATAAATCTCCGTTCCTTTTTTCCAATAGTTTATTCCGGTAGTGTCAATTATGTTTTCTATTATTTGCGGATCTTTAGTGAGAAAAACAAAGGAGTTTTCGTCGATACTATCTTTTTTGTCTAGATTAAAATAATTGTAGTATTTATCTTTAACTTTCAGAAGAACACAGTCAACTTCGAATTTCTTCATATTGTCGTTAAAACGCGAAATAATTAAAAACTTCGGTTTAGAATAATTAAGTCTATATGGCTCTGTCTTAATTTTTATAGAATCTCCATTTTCTTTTAACAGATGATAATATTCTTTATCTGGCTTTAAATCGTAAACATTTTTTTTACTTTTTTCACAGTTGTAAAGCAAAAAAAATAATAATAAAAAACCTAGACTTCTCTTCATAAACGCTTTTTAAAAATGGCAGATAACGGTTGGGTATTTATGCAGGCGGGATAAAAAAACGAAAACTTTGTACTTGCAAAAACCTTAATTAATCGCTAGAATCTTCGATGAAAACTTCAGACCCGATTGTATAAATACCGTGTTGTAGGCAGTTTTTTTAATATATTTCAAATTCCTCTGGAAACGCATCTTGATAATTTGACTTAGAATTAAGTATTTTTCTAAATTTTGTATAGTATTTAAATTCAAAACTGTTCCCCAATTTAGAGTCAGCGTAGACTGTGTCACATTTTTTAAGACCAACTTTGCCTTCATAGGTCAATTTGTTAATTCTACTAACATAAGTTATTTTAGAATCTTCATCATAATTTTTGATGCATTGACAGAAGTTATTTGGTGAAATAGTTTTTAGTGAATCTATTTCCGAGTTGCTTAAACTTATTTTAACAATTTCGTCGGGGTCCGAATAAGTTTTACGAACGTACTGGTTCAATTCGCTATTGAAAGTGTCTTTTCTCCACGGATAATTGAATGATTCCGTTGTAAATAAAAAATCTTTTTGGGTAAAGTTATTTGCAGAATTGCATCCTACAAATATTAATAGAAATATTAAATTTTTAAAATTAAATTTCATTTAACATACTTTTTTTAAAATTGCCTACAACGGTTGGGTATTTATGCAGGCGGGATAAAAATACGAAAACTTCATACTTGCTGAAAACTTTATTAATCGCTAAAATCTTCGATGAAAACTTCAGACCCGCTTGTATAAATACCTTGTTGTAGGAAGT
>NZ_JBWBQW010000015.1:0-4395 GCF_056279225.1 Chryseobacterium sp. UYP7 | reverse complement strand
GCGGTGATCCAACGGGAATCAAACTTTGTCAATCTGCAAAAATTTGCTGCTTAATTTTTAGATTTTTGCTTGCTTTTTGTCATAGAATATGTTATAGGCAGTTTTTTTGGCCGAGTTGTGTGATGTTTAAAATTCTGGTGGTTCCGGAATATCAATCCTACTTTTGAAATTTAGTGCTCTTTTCGTTTCGGAAAGTTTGAGATTTTTCTTTACCTCATAAATCCAAAATGCAAATTCGTCAAGTTCTTTCGGTGAATTATTACTGTGAACGCTAATCATTTTTTGTTCTCCATTTTTCTTCACATAAATTCTATAGTGATTTCCATCCTGATAGTTCTCAAAGTAAATGCTGTCATACTTTTTAAACTTTATTTGCGACATAAAACTGTCCAGTTTCTTCTTCTGAAGATTACTTAAAATTGAAAAATAATTTGTGTTGCTTTTGGGAGATTTTATTCTTGAAGAATTATCGTTAGCAGACCAATTTTCACGGATAAAAACTGAATCATTTGAATTATTAAATTTGATTGAAAAATCAGTTTCAAAAGTATTTCCATATGAAAAGTCAAATTCGTCAAACGACTTTTTTTTGCAGTTTAACAAAAATAGTAGAAGTATAAATGCGAAAAGTATTTGAACTTTCATTTTCAGCGGAATTTTTGTTTAAAATTGCCTATAACGGTTGGGTATTTATGCAGGCGGGATAAAAATACGAAAACTTTATACTTGCTAAAAAATTAATTAATCGCTAAAATCTTCGATGAAAACTTCCGACCCGCTTGTATAAATACCTTGTTATAGCCAGTTTTTAAAACGGTTTTTCTACATTTAATTCGTTTAGAAGAACTCCACTTCCAGCAATATGTTGCATTGTCATTTGCTCAATTTTCAACTCATACGAATCAGGTTGGATTTTCGCAATCATTAATTCATTTACATTATATCCTAAACAGCCCAAAAGTTTAAGAATAGAATATCTGTCTTTTGGTGTTGTTTTACAACCAAATATAATTTGCTTTATACATTTATTATTAATTTTAAACAAACCTTGAGAATCATTTATCAATCTAATTTCTTTCTCATATTCCCACTTTTTACATTTTGTTTTGAAAATTGTAAATATTAGATCTTTCAAATCTTCATGATTATAATTAAATATGTCCAAAGGTAAATCGGTATATTCAACTTCTACAATTTCTAATTTATCCTCTTTGGTAAAACTAATATTTTGCTCTTGTTTGTCATCATAAAATTCAAATTTCAAACAAACCCCGGAATGATTATTTCCATAATGACCCCACATTACTGGACATGTTTCGGTTTTAGAACCACTTGCAACACCATACTTAATTATATCGATATAGAGAAAAGTATAATCTGAATACATTTTACTTTGAAGTTCAGCACTGTTAATTTCATATGCTTCTTTAAAGTATTCTATGTCATTATAAAACGTGAAAATCTCTATCAATCTGTACTCATAGTTTCCGATTTCATTGTAATAACTTTCATCAAATTGATTTAAAACTTTCAAAAATGTCCCAAGTAACTTTTCAAAATCCAACTTCTTCTTTTCAAAGTCTTTTAAATTCTTTATTAATTCTATTTTTTCATTAATACGATTTTGAATAAATAAATAGAAATTTTCAAGTTTTTGAATGTCAGAACACAGTTTGTACCTTGGCAAAGAATCAAATGGGTCGTTAAAATTTCTTGGATTTGAAAAGAATAATTCGTTATTTATTAATGAATTAAATAAATTTTGATTTATAGAAAAATATTTATAAAAATAAGTTTGTATTTTATTCATTCGCTTTTTTTCTGGTAAAATTGGCTATAACGGTTGGGTATTTCTGTTGGCGGGGACTTTTTGTAAATAGTCTTTGTAAATATAACAAATTGAACAATTAGCGAAAATCTTGATGATAGGAACTTCCGACCCGCTAATAGAAATACTTTGTTATCTGCAGTAATATTTAGTATCGATATATTTCGCTTTGAGATGTCAACTTAAAATTTTCAATACTTGATAGAAATTCAGTTTTGATATTTTCGTTAAAAGCAAAAATATTAAATCCTAAATCTTCAAGATTGATGAGACACCAATTTTTGCTTTCAGGAAATAAATAAATGCTAGCATCGTATCTAGTTTCCTGCATCTCACCTAAAAATTCTTCGGCCGAAACTTTAAATAATTTATCTTCCAATCCGTATCTGTAATAATCTTCCCAATAAAGAAAAAGACTGTCTTTCTCAGGAAGGTGATTGACGATTAATGATAAACTTTGAAAAATCTCACTGTCAAGAACTCTGATTGCTCTTGAGTTCCATGGCAATTTGTAATCATTTTTGTATTCATGAAAGGGAATTTTAAATTTATTGAAAAGTTCTTTCGATTCGATCTCGGTAAAGCCATTGTCAGAATCTTCATAAATCTGTGGAAATTTTTGCCAAATTCTCCTATTGTGATTAAGTTCGTTTGGCGATTCTGCTTTTGTAATAATATCTTCAAACGGAAAATCCTTAATAATTCCGACTTTCCATTTTATTCCGATATAATGATCAAAATTTGGTAGAAAATTTGAAATTTTTAATGGATGACCTTTAATTTCGTAATAGTCAATTGCAGATTCAAGCCAGTCAATTAATTCAGGTAATTCTATTTTTTGCACAATTGTGGATTTATTGCAGATAACGGTTGGGTATTTCTATTGGCGGCGACTTTTTATAACAAGTCTTTGTAAATATAACAAATCGAACAATTAACAAAAATCTTGATGATAGGAACTTCCGACCCGCTAATAGAAATACCGTGTTGTACGACGTTCTTTTTATTTAATTTTTTTATAAATATCTACTAGTCCGCGATTATCTATATACATAGTATTCTCATCTATTTTAATAATGCGATCTTCAATCAATTCATAATATTTTCCGTCAGGTTTTTTTTCTGCAAGTTTTTTCTCAATTAAGTCTTTTCCAACCCAACTTTCACTATCAATATATAAGTCATGCTCAATTGTTGAATTTGCAGAATTAAATCTCCAAAATCCAGTGTCAGAATTTACAGGTGTAAAAACTTTAATATAAGTTTTATCTTTATTATAAATTAATTTTGGTCCGGTTGCTTGAACAGTTCCAAAGCTACCTTGATATGAGTCTAATTTTTTTCCATTAGTATCTGTCGTTTCAATAAATTCCCAAACTCCAGTAATTTTTTTTGTTAAATCAGACGAATTGTCGGTTTTAGAAGACTTGTTTTTGATTCCGCAAGAAAGAAAGTTAAGGGTAATAAATAGTAAAATTAATTTTTTCAATTAGTTTTTGTTTTTAGCAGTTTTTTTTTAGAATGGCGTACAACGTTTTGGCGCTTGGCGAAGGTGGCGATTTTCACCACAAATGTTGATGCGGAGAACCAAACTTTGATTAACCACAAATGTGTCTGCGGAGCACTGAACCGCCACTTTTGCCAAACGCCTGTTAGTGGCAGTTTTTCTTTGTTCAATAGTATTCATAATGTCCGTAATGAAATTCTTGTGTCCTGCGTAAATAAAAATTGTCCGTAATTAATTTGTTAAGGTCGTCAACTGTTTTATTTAATTCTTTGTTTCGTTCTATTTTTTCTTTTCCTAAAGTCTCGTTGTCAATTTTGCTTTCATCGTCTATTAATTGTCGAAGTGATTGTATATAGAATTCTTTTTGTTTTGTGATGTCATAAGTCTTTTCAAAGTTGTCAATTTGTTCTGAATATAGGTAAACGGAATATTCTGCATAACCTAAAATTCTCGGGTATTGATGTCCGAAGTATGTCCCACCATATTGAAACCTTTGAAATAATGAATTAATGTTTGTGTAAATTTCAATTAGTTTTTTTCTCTGTTTAGCATATTTGTCGATGCCATTTTTTTGCTTGAGAAAATAAGCATACAAAACATAATAGTCGTCCTGACCAACTTCACTGCCAAATTCTTTACTGTCGCCATTACAATAATATTTTTTGTCAGGGTCTTCCCAGTAATCAGTAAATAATTCTGGATGGTTGTCAACTATCTGATTAAACTCGTCTTTGTCATATTTGAATGTGCCAACCGTTTCAGTTGTAATTTCTACTGTGTCGGTCGTTGCGTAATATTTTGAATTGTCCGTTTTTTTAGTTGTTGAGGCAGAGTCGCTTTGAACTGTTTTGTAAACTTGATTTTTTGTCAAGGCATCGTCTGTTTTAGGTTGTTGATTACATCCTAAAAGTCCTGTCATTAGAACTACTGTCGCTATATGTTGAACTGTCGTCATAAAATTGCCACTAACGGTTGGGTATTTCTGCAGGCGGGGCAAAAAAAGCCAAACCTTAATACTTGCTGAAATAGTGAAAATATCTAAAATTTTCGATTTAAAAAC
>NZ_JBWBQW010000014.1:0-5300 GCF_056279225.1 Chryseobacterium sp. UYP7 | reverse complement strand
TTGCGGTGATCCAACGGGAATCAAACTTTGTCAATCTGCAAAAATTTGCTGCTTAATTTTTAGATTTTTGCTTGCTTTTTGTCATAGAATATGTTATGGTTAGTATTTCTTCTCCAATAAGTCCTTTGTCAGACTGCAATTTTTAGTCAGTTTATAAATTTTTAGAAAGTGTAGTAATTTCCGTGTTTCAGTTAAAATAGAAATAATAATTTCCAGTCAGTTTCCGTAGTTCAAGAAGGAGTTTTGCAGCGTGGGTTTTTCCCTGATTCACAGTAAATTTCCATTCCTTTAAATTTCCGTACGATAATAATTTTCCTTTTTTAAAAGTGCAATTCAGTTTTTTTCAAGAATTTTAAATAGAAATCAAGTTTTAAAACTCAAAAACAAATTGCGAAAATAGCGGTCACGAAATATTAACCATAACGGTTGGGTATTTATGCAGGCGGGCTAAAAATACGAAAACTTTAGACTTGCTAAAAACTTAATTAATCGCTAAAATCTTCGATGAAAACTTCATACACGCTTGTATAAATACCTTGTTAGCAGAAGTTTTTATTTGTAGTTTACTTTGTGATTTAATTCAATTGGATTATTATCTTGTAAAATATTATTTTGCATTTCTTTATTCTTTATTGAAATATCCATTGTATTACCTTTCGGGTCGGTAAATGTAACTGTTTTACCCATGAATAATTTAGCATTTATATCATATGGATCATTAAAATATGATTTTGCAAGTAGATCGTATTTTTTCCAATCAATTTTTATTGCTTTTGTGCGTGCGTCAAAAATATTCCCGACTTTTTTGACTTCTATCAAATTAAATGAATATTCATTTTTTGAATCTTGAATAGAAATAATCAACCCTGGTAAACCACTGAAAATATATGGACCATCTCCAAAAGGTAATTCTGTAGTAAACCAAGCAATCCAGTTTCTTCCTCCATAATTTGTTTCTGCTTTTTGAGATTTATATTTTCCAATAGTTTTTTGTTCGGAAGTTATTTTCCAATTTAATTTTTCCTCAATTGGCAGAAGATAATCTGTTCCCAAATAAGTAATTACTTTTTCTATTCTTTGTTGGGGTAGATTCTTTTTGACATAGAATTGGTTTTCAACACCCATTTTATACCTTCCGTTTCCATTATTCAACTTTATTGAATCTGTTTTTTTGTCTTGTGCCTCTCTAAAAATTGAAGCATTATTTTTTAAATCCAAAATCATGTTACCGGAATTAACTTCATCTGGTTTTTCTAAATTCAGTTTATACTTTGTTTCGTAAATAAAACTTATTTTTTGCGAGAAGCAAAATGTAGAAATTCCAAGAAAAAATATAATAACTTTCATTTGTTAAGTGTGTTTTTTTAAAATTTCTGCTAACGGTTGGGTATTTCTGCAGGCGGGGCTTAAAATGCAAACCCTTTCTACTTGCCAAAATAGTGAAAATATCTGAAATCTTCTTAATTATATATTCAACCCCGCCTGCAGAAATACCATGTTACCTGTGGTTTTTTACACCGTTACATTTAGTATGTAATCGTTTTCATCGAATGCGTTCTTAAATATGTTTTTCAATCCATTAAAGTCCTCACTTAAATGTATTAAATTGTAAGCGCTATCCTCCGAGTTACCATAATTCCAAACATTTGGATAAATATCATTTGTATTTAATTCTTCAGCGCTGTAATTTTCAGCAAACTCTTTTTCAAAAATTTCAGTTATTATCTCATTAATTCTATTAATTAAATCAGGATTTAAATAGGGAATTAATCTTCCACTTTCATAAAATTCAAATTGTTTTTCAAAATCTAAAGCGTCGTATTCTACTTGTCCTAAAGCACTATTAGAATTAAATATTTCTGATAAAATTTTATTGCGGTTAATTTTTATTAAGACAAATTCAAGTCCAAGGAAAGAACCATTAAAATCATAATATTCTTTAGAGTTATTCTCAAGATTTAATTCATTTCTATTTTCAGAATTTTTTAAATTTTCAAATTTAATTTTGGAAATTCTATAAAGTGTTGAAATTTGACTCATATTTTATACGGTATGTTTTTAAAATCGCAGGTAACGGTTGGGTATTTCTGTTGGCGGGGACTTTTTATAACAAGCCTTTGTAAATATAACAAATTGAACAATTAACGAAAATCTTTATGATATAAACTTCCGCCCCGCTAATAGAAATATCTTGTTACAGGCAGTTCATTTTACTTAATTATCTTTTTAAAACTTTTTTGATTAATTTTTTTGAGAATATTAGTTTGAGGATCAACGTAAAATTTAAAAAATTCAATTCCGATAATATTTTTAATTTCAGGAAATGTCTCTTCTGTGTAAATGAATTTTTGAGTTTTCATATTTATCATTTTACCGTCTAAATAGTCGACTTTATCCGCAACAAACCAAAATGTCATTTCCTTATAATCCAGTAATTTTGTAGGAATTCTTTGTATTATTTCGGAATATACTTCATCCCAATTTTTTCCTATTTGTCCACTAAGAAATCTCACTAATATTCCGTAGTTTATTTTTCCATTATAAAATTCAGGTTGTTTTGCAAAAGTTTCGAATGAAGGAAGATCGTCAAAATTTTCATTTTCATCTTTTTGTCGAGTGTCAGAAAAAGAAGGATTAAGAATTCTTTCTCTTTTACTTCCTGAAGTCTTCATTCTACTAATTAGCCATCTTTTATTGTGTTCTCTCATTTTATGCGTAAAGTTTTATAGAATTGCCTGTAACGTTTAGGTATTTCTGTTGG
Organism: Chryseobacterium sp. UYP7; assembly: GCF_056279225.1. Lineage (NCBI taxonomy): Bacteria > Pseudomonadati > Bacteroidota > Flavobacteriia > Flavobacteriales > Weeksellaceae > Chryseobacterium > Chryseobacterium sp. UYP7. Next base: position 2,539 of record NZ_JBWBQW010000014.1, on the reverse strand, counting down.
CGGGGACTTTTTATAACAAGTCTTTGTAAATATAACGAATTGAACAATTAGTGAAAATCTTGATGATATAAACTTCCAACCCGCTAATAGAAATACCGTGTTAGCAGAAGATTTATTGTACTCTCCATAATTTTCCGTTTACATCGTCAAATCCGATAATACCAAAATTATAGTCATTGTATATCACATTTACATTTTTTGGACGAAATGGCAAAGTAACTAGTGGATCTAAGACTTCAGTTCTCTTTGACTCAAATATTCTAACTTTTGTGTATGTTTTCCCGTTAAATGACATACTCGTTGTAGGAATATCAAAATCTATCGAAATTGTATTTTTATATATGTCTGTTCCACTGTAACCATTCCATAGCGGAAATTTGAAGTATCCATAAAACTTGGGAGTTCCTTCAATTATTGGACTTATTTGATAATTAGAGCCAACTGGATATTTTTGTATAGTAATTTCACAACTTGTGAATACATAGCCTTCAGCGTACCACATTGAAATTTCTTGTCTATCATAATGAAAATGTTGTGAAGAATAACTGCTTGCAAAATTTCCCGTGGAATATGTCGTTTTTCCTTTCTTAGAATTATATATTTTAAATTTCAGTAATTCATTATCTTGATTTTTATAAGTTATTTCGTCACCAACATTTGGCTCATTTATTAGTTTATTTTTCTCATCTTGTGTAAATTGATAATACGGAAGTCCATCACTTGAAGGCTCGTCATTTCTACTACAACTATTAATAAAAAATAGTCCAAAAGATAATAATATTACAATAATTTGCTTTCTCATTTTTGAATAAGTTTAGTTTATAATTCCTCTCTCAAAATTTTCTGCTAACGGTTGGGTATTTCTGTTGGCGGGTGCTTTTATACAAGTCTTTGTAAATATAACAAATTGAACAATTAGCGAAAATCTTAATGATATAAACTTCCGCCCCGCTAATAGAAATACTTTGTTGGGCGATCGCTTTTTTACGGGTTTTGATATTCTTTTAAATAGTTATAAGTCGCGTCCTTTAGCGACTTTTTTAAATTATTCATTTCATCGCCACCACCACTTTTGCGAATTCCAGTTGCTTGGATTTCTTTATTAGTAACTATATTATTAAAATTCAATACCGTTTTTAATGTTGCTACAGAAAAACCAAAATGCCAATTTATTTCTGAAATATCAGTATCAATTATTAGCGGTTGTTTTCCATTAAATTCATCATTATTTTCAATAAATTTTAAATCTAATTTGGTTTCGGAAGCAAGTTCTTCAATGGATAGTTTGAAGGTTTCCTTAACATTCGGTTGCGCTATTCCTCCGAAAATTGTTCCAACGAGTCCGGAGAATTTAATCTCATTTTGACTTTTAGGGTTTAACTTGAAATAAAAGGTTTTTCCTTCAAAGAAATTTTTATTTAAGGTTCTATTTGTATAATTATGAGATGTTCCGCAACTCAATAAGGTCAGTGTAGTAATAACTGTTAATAATATTAATTTCAAGTTTTTCATATAAATTCTTTATTTTTAAAGTGGCGCCCAACGGTTGGGTATTTATGCAGGCGGGATAAAAATACGAAAACTTTATACTTTCTATAAACTTAATTAATCGCTAAAATCTTCGATGAAAACTTCATACCCGCTTGTATAAATACCTTGTTACCTGATGTGTCTTCTATAAATTGAAATTTATTTTGGGTTTTAATATTGACCAATACATTAATATTAAATATCCGAAAATCAAATAATAAGTTTCTTTTGGTGAGAACTTAATTAATTTTTGCCAAAAGGAAGAATGTTTATAATTGTAGTCTGTCTGATTAGCATAATTCTCTCCTGCATCATCGTTGTAAAAAGGATAATCATTTTTTGAATTTGGTTTGTTATATAAAACATACAAACTGTTGGTCTTATCCATATCAAAACCATACATTTCTTGATTAGTTTTCTCCATTAAATTGAGAATTTTCACAAAGTCACCATAACTATTTTCGTTCCCGAATTGGAATTTTATCCCACTTTTCGCGATACTTTCATTCATCATCTTTTCAATCAATGATTTGAAATAGAATTCATCTTTCTCACCAAAATTCGGTTTGATTGTTATTGGTTTGTAATTCCAGCCTTTCATGGGTATCTGCGAGTTTTCTGGAATTTTTTGGCTCGATTTCGCCTTGAAAGGAAGATAGACATCGATAACTGTTAATTCCATTCTTTTTAATGTTGGCGTGGCAAAATACCAAAACAATAAGGGAATAAAAATTAAACTAATCATTCCGCTAACGTAAAATATTTTGTGTCTACTTTTCATATCTGCGCGACTTTAGTGACATAGCAGGTAACGTTTCGCGGATTTGCGATGGTGCGGATTAATATCTAAAATCTTTCTATTATAAACTAAACTTCAAAATTTCTAAAATCTTTAAACTTGGCGAAAATCCCGCACTATTGCAAAACCGCCTTAAGTTTGTTTTTAATATATTTATATACTAATCAGAAAGAACAAAAGAGAGGATAAAGGTTTACGATAACCGCAGGA
>NZ_JBWBQW010000013.1:0-13247 GCF_056279225.1 Chryseobacterium sp. UYP7 | reverse complement strand
TAAAAAGACTGGCGGCGACCTACTCTCCCGCTTACGCAGTACCATCGGCGCTAGAGGGCTTAACTTCTGTGTTCGGAATGGGAACAGGTGAGCCCCTCTGCTAAAACCACCCTAAAGGTTGTTTTGTACAAAAGGATGTACAGTATATGTATTTTAAATAGATTGGAGATATTTAGATTGGAGATCTGAGACGCATTGTCTCGTATCTCTTATCTTTAAATCTCATGTCTGATTTAAAAAAATCGATAAAAACGTTCACAAAGAGAAGACCGTATTGCACGATCGAGTGCCTATATTAAGCTATAAATCTACGGGTAATTAGTACTACTCGGCTATGACATTACTGCCTTTACACCTATAGCCTATCAACGTTGTCATCTCCAACGACCCTTAAAAGATGTCTCATCTTGAGGCAGGTTTCGCACTTATATGCTTTCAGTGCTTATCCTTTCCAAACGTAGCTACTCTGCGATGCACTTGGCAATACAACAGATACACCAGAGGTTTGTTCAAATCGGTCCTCTCGTACTAGATTCAAGCCCTCTCAAACATCTAACGCCCGCAATAGATAGAGACCGAACTGTCTCACGACGTTCTGAACCCAGCTCGCGTGCCACTTTAATGGGCGAACAGCCCAACCCTTGGGACCTTCTCCAGCCCCAGGATGTGACGAGCCGACATCGAGGTGCCGAACCTCCCCGTCGATATGAGCTCTTGGGGGAGACTAGCCTGTTATCCCCGGAGTACCTTTTATCCTATGAGCGATGGCCCTTCCATACGGAACCACCGGATCACTATGTCCTGCTTTCGCACCTGATCGACTTGTAGGTCTCACAGTCAAGCACCCTTATGCCATTACACTCTACGCACGGTTACCAAGCGTGCTGAGGGTACCTTTGAAAGCCTCCGTTACTCTTTTGGAGGCGACCACCCCAGTCAAACTACCCACCACGCAATGTCTCCCAAATAGTTCGGGATTAGGCTCCAAATAAACAAAGGGTGGTATTTCAACGTTGACTCCACCGACACTAGCGTGCCAGCTTCAAAGTCTCCCACCTATCCTACACATTGTTTATTCAAAGTCAATACGAAGTTATAGTAAAGGTTCACAGGGTCTTTTCGTCCCATTGCGGGTACTCGGCATCTTCACCGAGACTACAATTTCACAGAGCTCATGGTTGAGACAGTGCCCAGATCGTTACACCATTCGTGCAGGTCGGAACTTACCCGACAAGGAATTTCGCTACCTTAGGACCGTTATAGTTACGGCCGCCGTTTACTGGGGCTTCAGTTAATTGCTTCGCATTACTGCTAACAACCTTCCTTAACCTTCCAGCACCGGGCAGGTGTCAGACCCTATACAGCATCTTTCGATTTAGCAGAGTCCTGTGTTTTTGATAAACAGTCGCCTGGGCCTCTTCACTGCGGCCAGCATTGCTGCTGGCGTCTCTTCTTCCGAAGTTACGAGACTATTTTGCCTAGTTCCTTAACCATGATTCACTCTAGCACCTTAGGATTCTCTCCTCGACTACCTGTGTCGGTTTTGGTACGGGTTGCTTCACTTCGGCTTTTCTTGGAATCGCTTTCCCTACAACAACTTCGCCCGAAGGCTAGGTCTTGACTATTCCGTCAGTCTCCAGTAAGTACGGCAATCCGTCCCCTTTTTAATGTGAGCAAGTTAGGGAATATTAACCCTATGTCCATCCACTTCCCCTTTCGGGTTCGCGTTAGGTCCCGACTAACCCTCAGCTGATTAGCATGGCTGAGGAAACCTTAGTCTTTCGGTGAGCGGGTTTCTCGCCCGCTTTATCGTTACTTATGCCTACATTTTCTTTTCTGTCCGCTCCACAATACCTCACGATACTGCTTCTGTGCAAACAGAATGCTCCCCTACCAGATATAACTCAAAAGTTATAAATCCATAGCTTCGGTACTATACTTATGCCCGATTATTATCCATGCCGAACCGCTCGACTAGTGAGCTGTTACGCACTCTTTAAATGAATGGCTGCTTCCAAGCCAACATCCTAGCTGTCAATGCAGTTCAACCGCGTTATTTCAACTTAGTATAGATTTGGGGACCTTAGCTGTTGGTCCGGGTTCTTTCCCTCTCGGACATGGACCTTAGCACCCATGCCCTCACTGCCACGAAACATTTATTAGCATTCGGAGTTTGTCAGGAATTGGTAGGTGATGAAACCCCCGCATCCAATCAGTAGCTCTACCTCTAATAAACTATATCGCAACGCTGCACCTAAATGCATTTCGGGGAGTACGAGCTATCTCCCAGTTTGATTGGCCTTTCACCCCTACCCACAAGTCATCCGAAGACTTTTCAACGTCAACCGGTTCGGTCCTCCACTTTGTGTTACCAAAGCTTCAACCTGCCCATGGGTAGATCACAAGGTTTCGCGTCTAATCCTACTAACTAAGCGCCCTATTCAGACTCGCTTTCGCTCCGCCTCCGTACCTGAAGTACTTAAGCTCGCTAGTAAAATTAACTCGTAGGCTCATTATGCAAAAGGCACGCCGTCACCCAACTTGTGGGCTCCGACCGCTTGTAGGCGTACGGTTTCAGGTTCTCTTTCACCCTTCTATTCGAAGTGCTTTTCACCTTTCCTTCACAGTACTTGTTCACTATCGGTCTTTCAGGAGTATTTAGCCTTGGAGGATGGTCCCCCCATATTCAGACAGGATTTCACGTGTCCCGCCCTACTCATTTATCATCTATGTATGCCTTTCAAATACGGGGCTATCACCCTCTATGGCCGTTCTTTCCAGAACGTTCTTCTAAACATATAAAGACTTTTGGGCTAATCCGCTTTCGCTCGCCGCTACTTACGGAATCTCTTCGATTTCTTTTCCTCCGGGTACTTAGATGTTTCAGTTCTCCGGGTTTGCTCTCTAATAAATTAGAGTGACTGGTCTTCAACCAGCCGGGTTGCCCCATTCGGACATCTGCGGATCAATTCGTGTGTGCCGATCCCCGCAGCTTTTCGCAGCTTACCGCGTCCTTCTTCGCCTCTGAAAGCCTAGGCATCCGCCATACGCCCTTAACGATTTCTTTCCTAATATAAAATTAGTTCAGTATTTTTTTGTCTAACATTACTGTTAAACGATATTTTTAAAACTCGGCACTCGAAAGTGCGCGGTTTTCTCTTTGTGATGTTCTTATCGTTAATGTCAATGATCTTATCTCTTCCTACTCAACTAATGAACAGATGTGTTTTTGGCTCCATCCGTAACTTTTAAATCAGTCTCGTAAAACGGTGAATAATTAAGGTATCGCTCCTTCTAATAAACATTTTCTATGTTTATTCTGCCTTCTCTGGCATCATTCTTAAATCTTAATGTAAATATCTTCTGTTCTTGCTTCTTTTTAGAAGCTTTTGCTACATTGCTGTAACTTGTTCTCGTTATATTACTACAACTTATGTGGAGAATAAGGGAGTCGAACCCTTGACCTCCTGCGTGCAAGGCAGGCGCTCTAGCCAACTGAGCTAATTCCCCGCTAGTATAAGACGTAGAGATTTAAAGAATATAGACACGAGACTATTGTCTCTCATCTATTATCTATTAGTCTCCTGTCTAGTTATTAGTAGTCTCGGGCAGGCTCGAACTGCCGACCTCTACATTATCAGTGTAGCGCTCTAACCAGCTGAGCTACGAGACTCTCAATGAGTAATAAGTTATGAGTAATTAGTAATGATTTTACCAACGTACTCCCTAATACTCTATCTCTTTCCCTGATTACTAATCCTAGTGGGTTTATTTTTATAAATACCAACCGTCCAAATAAGAAAAAACTAAAGCTAACTTTAAGTAAAGTCAATGATACCTAAGTATCGTTTTGTTTGTTTATACTCTCCTAACGAAGAGTCTCAAAAATGAGATGTTCCAGCCGCACCTTCCGGTACGGCTACCTTGTTACGACTTAGCCCTAGTTACCTGTTTTACCCTAGGCAGCTCCTTTTACGGTCACCGACTTCAGGTACCCCAGACTTCCATGGCTTGACGGGCGGTGTGTACAAGGCCCGGGAACGTATTCACCGCGCCATGGCTGATGCGCGATTACTAGCGATTCCAGCTTCATAGAGTCGAGTTGCAGACTCCAATCCGAACTGAGACCGGCTTTCGAGATTCGCATCACATCGCTGTGTAGCTGCCCTCTGTACCGGCCATTGTATTACGTGTGTGGCCCAAGACGTAAGGGCCGTGATGATTTGACGTCATCCCCACCTTCCTCACTACTTGCGTAGGCAGTCTCACTAGAGTCCTCAACTTAATGTTAGCAACTAGTGACAGGGGTTGCGCTCGTTGCAGGACTTAACCTAACACCTCACGGCACGAGCTGACGACAACCATGCAGCACCTTGAAAAATGTCCGAAGAAGGATCTATTTCTAAACCTGTCATTTCCCATTTAAGTCTTGGTAAGGTTCCTCGCGTATCATCGAATTAAACCACATAATCCACCGCTTGTGCGGGCCCCCGTCAATTCCTTTGAGTTTCATTCTTGCGAACGTACTCCCCAGGTGGCTAACTTATCGCTTTCGCTTGGTCTCTGAATCCGAAAATCCAAAAACGAGTTAGCATCGTTTACGGCGTGGACTACCAGGGTATCTAATCCTGTTCGCTACCCACGCTTTCGTCCCTCAGCGTCAGTTAAATTTTGGTAACCTGCCTTCGCAATTGGTGTTCTAAGTAATATCTATGCATTTCACCGCTACACTACTTATTCCAGCTACCTCAAATTTACTCAAGACCGACAGTATCAATGGCAGTTTCATAGTTAAGCTATGAGATTTCACCACTGACTTATCGGTCCGCCTGCGGACCCTTTAAACCCAATAAATCCGGATAACGCTTGCACCCTCCGTATTACCGCGGCTGCTGGCACGGAGTTAGCCGGTGCTTATTCGTACAGTACCTTCAGCTAAATACACGTATCTAGGTTTATTCCTGTACAAAAGAAGTTTACAATCCGTAGGACCTTAATCCTTCACGCGGGATGGCTGGATCAGGCTCTCACCCATTGTCCAATATTCCTCACTGCTGCCTCCCGTAGGAGTCTGGTCCGTGTCTCAGTACCAGTGTGGGGGATCTCCCTCTCAGGACCCCTAAAGATCATTGACTTGGTGAGCCGTTACCTCACCAACTATCTAATCTTGCGCGTGCCCATCTCTATCCACCGGAGTTTTCAATATTAAATGATGCCATCTAATATATTATGGAGTATTAATCTTCCTTTCGAAAGGCTATTCCCCTGATAAAGGTAGGTTGCACACGTGTTACGCACCCGTACGCCGCTCTCTAGTTTCCGAAGAAACTATACCGCTCGGCTTGCATGTGTTAGGCCTCCCGCTAGCGTTCATCCTGAGCCAGGATCAAACTCTCCATTGTATGTTTGTCTGACTCACTCAAAGTTATTATCGCCTTAGTTTTTCCTTACTTTTTGGTTGTTATTTGTATGTCAATGATCTCTGTTCTTCTCGCTTTATTTTCGGAAACTCTTTCTGTCGTTGGTTCCGAATTGCGAGTGCAAAAGTAGTTACTTATTTCTAATTGACCAAATGTTTTTGAAGAATATTTAAAAGTTTTTTAACTAACCCTTAAACACCTATCGCATCTCATTCAATCCCTTCTACTTCGCTCCCCATCTCTCTCGATTTGGGATTGCAAAGATAAGAACTTTTTGTTAACTAACAAGCTTTTTTAATTAAATATTTAGAAACGCTAATCCCTAAATCCCAATCTCATTAACCTATTACCCTACTATGCTACTTCCTTTTTGAAGTGGTGCAAATGTAATACGATTCAAACTATCTCGCAAATCTTTTTCCCAATTTTGTAAACAAGTGTATAAGTTTTTAACTAACCTATTAATTATCTGTAATTTACAACAACCTTAAAGTTATCCACTTTATCTTAATCAATCCCAATTGTGCTACTGATCGTAGCTAAATTCCATCAGTAGAAAGGAATTTGGAGTGTAAAGATGCTTTGCTCCTTAAAACGAGAAGGAACTTAAACATAAATTTATTACCGAACAGGGATGATTCAGTTACCTATTGAGTAAAGAAGAAAAGCGGATGCCGCAGAAAAACCTCACATAACTGTAATTCGACGCTTTAACAAATTAATGTTGAAAATTAATAAGGTTAGAATCACAAACTTTCTAACTCTAAAGCAAGCGTGTATATAAGAATATCAAAATTACACTCATAAAAGTTTAAAATGATTATAAACTTTATTCTAGCACAAATACGATCCAAATCTTAAGAGTACAATTAAGTAAGAATTAGTATAAATTAATTACACCATGATTAAATATTGCTGCTCCTCGTTAAATTAGCTTATACGGATTTTAAACATACTAGTTAGTTTCACCTCAAGCAAGATCGTTTCCTATTACCACATAAGCATTGACAAACACGAGTTAGATTCGTTTTTTGTTAGCCTAAAATTCCTCAGTGCAAAAAATTTAGTAGTGCTTGTCGATAGCTAAACATTAGCTATAGTATCCAGGTTGCCCAAAATCTTAAAACGATTCATTTATCTTTTTCAAAATTAATAGATACTCCTTTATACCTTTTAACTTCAAAATATAGGAGGCGTTATAATGGTTTAAAAGTCAACTTATCAATGCTTACAATTTAAAAGCAAATAATAACGCAAAAAAAAACCGAACAACGATCTCCTCATGTAATACGATATGTTATCAATCTTGAAAAAATAATAACAGGATAATAAAAAACATTTTTGAACCTTCTACCGCAATCGCAAGTAGGGGACAAAGATTTTTATCTGTGAATCATCTAAGTTATTTAGCTAATTTTGGAGTGGAGAGCTTTATTAATTATTTCTGGAGATTACTAATAATATAAATGAATGTAGGAGCAACATAACTTTCGCTTAGTCCGAATCTCAACCCGTCTTGTCCCAAGACGAAACTCTATCTTTTTTGCTTTCAACATATCTGTTTTAAATCCAGTTGCTTATTAGCAAAAAAGGATGCCGTTTCCATCGTAGCTAAAAGTTCAGGAAGTTCCTACTTCCACTCTAATTTCAATGCGACATGATATATAAAAAACACTTAATTTCCAAATTCATGCAACATCTAAATGATGATTTTGAGGGAATAATTTTAGAAAAAAACTGCTCTAGCTCCCTCTCCTTTGTAGAGGGTTGGAGTGAGGATGAGTCTCAATCTATTTAGTAGTCCATTATCTATCAGTCTATTCGTCTATCATCTCTTCGTCTCTTCATCTCTTCGTCTATTCGTCTATTCGTCTATTCGTCTATTCGTCTATTCGTCTATTATCTAATTTTCGGTCACAAAAAAGCCTCATACAAATAAATGTATGAGGCTCTATGTCCGCCGTGGCGGATAAAAAAACTGGCGGCGACCTACTCTCCCGCTTACGCAGTACCATCGGCGCTAGAGGGCTTAACTTCTGTGTTCGGAATGGGAACAGGTGAGCCCCTCTGCTAAAACCACCCTAAAGGTTGTTTTGTACAAAAGGATGTACAGTATATGTATTTTAAATAGATTGGAGATATTTAGATTGGAGATCTGAGACGCATTGTCTCGTATCTCTTATCTTTAAATCTCATGTCTGATTTAAAAAAATCGATAAAAACGTTCACAAAGAGAAGACCGTATTGCACGATCGAGTGCCTATATTAAGCTATAAATCTACGGGTAATTAGTACTACTCGGCTATGACATTACTGCCTTTACACCTATAGCCTATCAACGTTGTCATCTCCAACGACCCTTAAAAGATGTCTCATCTTGAGGCAGGTTTCGCACTTATATGCTTTCAGTGCTTATCCTTTCCAAACGTAGCTACTCTGCGATGCACTTGGCAATACAACAGATACACCAGAGGTTTGTTCAAATCGGTCCTCTCGTACTAGATTCAAGCCCTCTCAAACATCTAACGCCCGCAATAGATAGAGACCGAACTGTCTCACGACGTTCTGAACCCAGCTCGCGTGCCACTTTAATGGGCGAACAGCCCAACCCTTGGGACCTTCTCCAGCCCCAGGATGTGACGAGCCGACATCGAGGTGCCGAACCTCCCCGTCGATATGAGCTCTTGGGGGAGACTAGCCTGTTATCCCCGGAGTACCTTTTATCCTATGAGCGATGGCCCTTCCATACGGAACCACCGGATCACTATGTCCTGCTTTCGCACCTGATCGACTTGTAGGTCTCACAGTCAAGCACCCTTATGCCATTACACTCTACGCACGGTTACCAAGCGTGCTGAGGGTACCTTTGAAAGCCTCCGTTACTCTTTTGGAGGCGACCACCCCAGTCAAACTACCCACCACGCAATGTCTCCCAAATAGTTCGGGATTAGGCTCCAAATAAACAAAGGGTGGTATTTCAACGTTGACTCCACCGACACTAGCGTGCCAGCTTCAAAGTCTCCCACCTATCCTACACATTGTTTATTCAAAGTCAATACGAAGTTATAGTAAAGGTTCACAGGGTCTTTTCGTCCCATTGCGGGTACTCGGCATCTTCACCGAGACTACAATTTCACAGAGCTCATGGTTGAGACAGTGCCCAGATCGTTACACCATTCGTGCAGGTCGGAACTTACCCGACAAGGAATTTCGCTACCTTAGGACCGTTATAGTTACGGCCGCCGTTTACTGGGGCTTCAGTTAATTGCTTCGCATTACTGCTAACAACCTTCCTTAACCTTCCAGCACCGGGCAGGTGTCAGACCCTATACAGCATCTTTCGATTTAGCAGAGTCCTGTGTTTTTGATAAACAGTCGCCTGGGCCTCTTCACTGCGGCCAGCATTGCTGCTGGCGTCTCTTCTTCCGAAGTTACGAGACTATTTTGCCTAGTTCCTTAACCATGATTCACTCTAGCACCTTAGGATTCTCTCCTCGACTACCTGTGTCGGTTTTGGTACGGGTTGCTTCACTTCGGCTTTTCTTGGAATCGCTTTCCCTACAACAACTTCGCCCGAAGGCTAGGTCTTGACTATTCCGTCAGTCTCCAGTAAGTACGGCAATCCGTCCCCTTTTTAATGTGAGCAAGTTAGGGAATATTAACCCTATGTCCATCCACTTCCCCTTTCGGGTTCGCGTTAGGTCCCGACTAACCCTCAGCTGATTAGCATGGCTGAGGAAACCTTAGTCTTTCGGTGAGCGGGTTTCTCGCCCGCTTTATCGTTACTTATGCCTACATTTTCTTTTCTGTCCGCTCCACAATACCTCACGATACTGCTTCTGTGCAAACAGAATGCTCCCCTACCAGATATAACTCAAAAGTTATAAATCCATAGCTTCGGTACTATACTTATGCCCGATTATTATCCATGCCGAACCGCTCGACTAGTGAGCTGTTACGCACTCTTTAAATGAATGGCTGCTTCCAAGCCAACATCCTAGCTGTCAATGCAGTTCAACCGCGTTATTTCAACTTAGTATAGATTTGGGGACCTTAGCTGTTGGTCCGGGTTCTTTCCCTCTCGGACATGGACCTTAGCACCCATGCCCTCACTGCCACGAAACATTTATTAGCATTCGGAGTTTGTCAGGAATTGGTAGGTGATGAAACCCCCGCATCCAATCAGTAGCTCTACCTCTAATAAACTATATCGCAACGCTGCACCTAAATGCATTTCGGGGAGTACGAGCTATCTCCCAGTTTGATTGGCCTTTCACCCCTACCCACAAGTCATCCGAAGACTTTTCAACGTCAACCGGTTCGGTCCTCCACTTTGTGTTACCAAAGCTTCAACCTGCCCATGGGTAGATCACAAGGTTTCGCGTCTAATCCTACTAACTAAGCGCCCTATTCAGACTCGCTTTCGCTCCGCCTCCGTACCTGAAGTACTTAAGCTCGCTAGTAAAATTAACTCGTAGGCTCATTATGCAAAAGGCACGCCGTCACCCAACTTGTGGGCTCCGACCGCTTGTAGGCGTACGGTTTCAGGTTCTCTTTCACCCTTCTATTCGAAGTGCTTTTCACCTTTCCTTCACAGTACTTGTTCACTATCGGTCTTTCAGGAGTATTTAGCCTTGGAGGATGGTCCCCCCATATTCAGACAGGATTTCACGTGTCCCGCCCTACTCATTTATCATCTATGTATGCCTTTCAAATACGGGGCTATCACCCTCTATGGCCGTTCTTTCCAGAACGTTCTTCTAAACATATAAAGACTTTTGGGCTAATCCGCTTTCGCTCGCCGCTACTTACGGAATCTCTTCGATTTCTTTTCCTCCGGGTACTTAGATGTTTCAGTTCTCCGGGTTTGCTCTCTAATAAATTAGAGTGACTGGTCTTCAACCAGCCGGGTTGCCCCATTCGGACATCTGCGGATCAATTCGTGTGTGCCGATCCCCGCAGCTTTTCGCAGCTTACCGCGTCCTTCTTCGCCTCTGAAAGCCTAGGCATCCGCCATACGCCCTTAACGATTTCTTTCCTAATATAAAATTAGTTCAGTATTTTTTTGTCTAACATTACTGTTAAACGATATTTTTAAAACTCGGCACTCGAAAGTGCGCGGTTTTCTCTTTGTGATGTTCTTATCGTTAATGTCAATGATCTTATCTCTTCCTACTCAACTAATGAACAGATGTGTTTTTGGCTCCATCCGTAACTTTTAAATCAGTCTCGTAAAACGGTGAATAATTAAGGTATCGCTCCTTCTAATAAACATTTTCTATGTTTATTCTGCCTTCTCTGGCATCATTCTTAAATCTTAATGTAAATATCTTCTGTTCTTGCTTCTTTTTAGAAGCTTTTGCTACATTGCTGTAACTTGTTCTCGTTATATTACTACAACTTATGTGGAGAATAAGGGAGTCGAACCCTTGACCTCCTGCGTGCAAGGCAGGCGCTCTAGCCAACTGAGCTAATTCCCCGCTAGTATAAGACGTAGAGATTTAAAGAATATAGACACGAGACTATTGTCTCTCATCTATTATCTATTAGTCTCCTGTCTAGTTATTAGTAGTCTCGGGCAGGCTCGAACTGCCGACCTCTACATTATCAGTGTAGCGCTCTAACCAGCTGAGCTACGAGACTCTCAATGAGTAATAAGTTATGAGTAATTAGTAATGATTTTACCAACGTACTCCCTAATACTCTATCTCTTTCCCTGATTACTAATCCTAGTGGGTTTATTTTTATAAATACCAACCGTCCAAATAAGAAAAAACTAAAGCTAACTTTAAGTAAAGTCAATGATACCTAAGTATCGTTTTGTTTGTTTATACTCTCCTAACGAAGAGTCTCAAAAATGAGATGTTCCAGCCGCACCTTCCGGTACGGCTACCTTGTTACGACTTAGCCCTAGTTACCTGTTTTACCCTAGGCAGCTCCTTTTACGGTCACCGACTTCAGGTACCCCAGACTTCCATGGCTTGACGGGCGGTGTGTACAAGGCCCGGGAACGTATTCACCGCGCCATGGCTGATGCGCGATTACTAGCGATTCCAGCTTCATAGAGTCGAGTTGCAGACTCCAATCCGAACTGAGACCGGCTTTCGAGATTCGCATCACATCGCTGTGTAGCTGCCCTCTGTACCGGCCATTGTATTACGTGTGTGGCCCAAGACGTAAGGGCCGTGATGATTTGACGTCATCCCCACCTTCCTCACTACTTGCGTAGGCAGTCTCACTAGAGTCCTCAACTTAATGTTAGCAACTAGTGACAGGGGTTGCGCTCGTTGCAGGACTTAACCTAACACCTCACGGCACGAGCTGACGACAACCATGCAGCACCTTGAAAAATGTCCGAAGAAGGATCTATTTCTAAACCTGTCATTTCCCATTTAAGTCTTGGTAAGGTTCCTCGCGTATCATCGAATTAAACCACATAATCCACCGCTTGTGCGGGCCCCCGTCAATTCCTTTGAGTTTCATTCTTGCGAACGTACTCCCCAGGTGGCTAACTTATCGCTTTCGCTTGGTCTCTGAATCCGAAAATCCAAAAACGAGTTAGCATCGTTTACGGCGTGGACTACCAGGGTATCTAATCCTGTTCGCTACCCACGCTTTCGTCCCTCAGCGTCAGTTAAATTTTGGTAACCTGCCTTCGCAATTGGTGTTCTAAGTAATATCTATGCATTTCACCGCTACACTACTTATTCCAGCTACCTCAAATTTACTCAAGACCGACAGTATCAATGGCAGTTTCATAGTTAAGCTATGAGATTTCACCACTGACTTATCGGTCCGCCTGCGGACCCTTTAAACCCAATAAATCCGGATAACGCTTGCACCCTCCGTATTACCGCGGCTGCTGGCACGGAGTTAGCCGGTGCTTATTCGTACAGTACCTTCAGCTAAATACACGTATCTAGGTTTATTCCTGTACAAAAGAAGTTTACAATCCGTAGGACCTTAATCCTTCACGCGGGATGGCTGGATCAGGCTCTCACCCATTGTCCAATATTCCTCACTGCTGCCTCCCGTAGGAGTCTGGTCCGTGTCTCAGTACCAGTGTGGGGGATCTCCCTCTCAGGACCCCTAAAGATCATTGACTTGGTGAGCCGTTACCTCACCAACTATCTAATCTTGCGCGTGCCCATCTCTATCCACCGGAGTTTTCAATATTAAATGATGCCATCTAATATATTATGGAGTATTAATCTTCCTTTCGAAAGGCTATTCCCCTGATAAAGGTAGGTTGCACACGTGTTACGCACCCGTACGCCGCTCTCTAGTTTCCGAAGAAACTATACCGCTCGGCTTGCATGTGTTAGGCCTCCCGCTAGCGTTCATCCTGAGCCAGGATCAAACTCTCCATTGTATGTTTGTCTGACTCACTCAAAGTTATTATCGCCTTAGTTTTTCCTTACTTTTTGGTTGTTATTTGTATGTCAATGATCTCTGTTCTTCTCGCTTTATTTTCGGAAACTCTTTCTGTCGTTGGTTCCGAATTGCGAGTGCAAAAGTAGTTACTTATTTCTAATTGACCAAATGTTTTTGAAGAATATTTAAAAGTTTTTTAACTAACCCTTAAGCATCTATCGCATCTCATTTAATCCCTTCTACTTCGCTCCCCATCTCTCTCGATTTGGGATTGCAAAGATAAGAACTTTTTGTTAACTAACAAGCTTTTTTAATTAAATATTTAGAAACGCTAATCCCTAAATCCCAATCTCATTAACCTATTATCCTACTATGCTACTTCTATTTTGAAGTGGTGCAAATGTAATACGACTCAAACTATCTCGCAAATCTTTTTTGCGATTTTTTAAACAA
>NZ_JBWBQW010000012.1:0-22141 GCF_056279225.1 Chryseobacterium sp. UYP7 | reverse complement strand
GACACAACGAACTTTATCAGAATGATGTCTCCAGATGCGGGTGGTACAGATCAGGTTTCTCAGAATCGCGGCTATGTCGCCATCCCGGAAGTTGGCGATCAGGTGATGGTGGGTTTTGTACACAATCATCCGGACCGCCCTTTTGTGATGGGGGGAATGTTCCATGGCGGAGTTGGATTGGGAGGTGGAGCAGATAACCGCGTGAAATCAATTCAAACAAGAAGTGGACATCGAATCGTTTTCACCGAAGATGAAAGTATTATCATCACTGATAAATCAGGAAATGAAATTCATTTGGATACGACTGGAAGTAATATTAATATTACGGCGCCTGAAACGATGACGCTGAATTGCAAGAATATGAACATCAATGTGGGTGAAAATATGACAACGAATGTAGGTATGAATCAGTCTGACACCATTGGAATGAATAAATCTACGAACGTAACTATGAATAATTCTCAAAGTGTGGGAATGCTGAATATGCTTTCGGTGGGAACTGATTTTATTACGAATGTTGTAGGGAAAATGACGGAGTTTATTACGGGAAATAAAGAAAGTCATACAGAAAAGGATAGAATGAGAACGACAAATGGAAATATGACGTACCAAAGTCAGGGCATGCAAGAAATGCATTCTGTAAAAGAGGTGCAAAATAATTCTGGTGAAAAGTCTAAAAATCACTGATCTATGAGCAAAGAAAGTTTTATTGGTGGTGATTACATAGAAACCACAGGAGGTGATAATTTACTGTTTGCTAAGGGAAATATTGTAAATACTTCAGCATTACAAATAACTCAAGAAGGAACTACTACAGGAGTTACTTATAATTTGAATAAACCTGCACCTAAAATAGATGGTTTAACAAATGGTATTGCATATATAATTGTTGTAGGAACACAAAATCATAGAAGTGATGCATCATTCAGAAAACCATGGAATCTTATTAGAGATGTAGGTGAAGGAAGTAAATTAATGTTTGTTCATCAGGCATTGAGAAGAATGAGATTAAATAACTCTATCAGATTTGATTTTCTACTTTGTAGTAATGGATATTCTTCTGAACAAAAAAAATCAATAAAAGACACTGTAGAAAATATTTATAAAAGTAAATACATTGAAGTTTCGAATGCTCAACAAATTATAAATTATATTAATACAGGTAATAAAAATAGTTCTGCAACTTTATCTGAAATTAGAAAACAAAAAAAAATACAGCAGCTACTTTTTTATAGCCATGGTGTTGTTGGTGAAATTTCATTAGGTCTTTCTCCTGCAGGTATAGATGTTACACCATATTCTTTTGAAGTAGAACAGGCAGAAAAATTAGAGAGTGACGCTTTCGCATTTGGCGCAAATATCTATTTATTTTCCTGCAGAGCAGGGATTGGAAATACAGATATTGATAGAACAATATATAAAAATCCAGAAGGAAGTAAAGATGATTCAAATAATCGTTATAATATTTTATCCTCAGAAAGTATTGCCCAAAAAATAGCGAATAGTACAAAGAGCAACGTTTTTGCATATTTAAGACGAACTGACTACGAGAAAACCCTTTTCACGACAGATGAATTATGTTTTTCAGATTACATGAAAGCTAGAAATAAAAAACTAAAGTCAGTTAATAATGGAAGATGTGATAACAAATATGTTTATCTCCTTAATCAGAAATATGAATTAACTGATAGTGAGAAAAATAGATGGAGAAATTGGCAAGAAATTGAAGCTAATATGAAGCAAATTGATGGGGCTTGGTTTGATCCCGATGGTGCTAGACATAATGTGGAGGCCGCGCCAAGTCCACAAGGAGTACCTGCTGATATGAAAACATTTATACCCCAAAGATGAAAAATAATTTTGTAAAAGTCATTTTAATAATAACAGTTTTAATATTACTTGTCTTGTTAATAAAAAAAATATTCATGAAAAACATAGAATGTAAAACCGAAAATGGATATGAGTTGATTGGTTACGGTGGCAAACCAGTTGATATAACTCAAAAAATTGAAAAAGAAAATTGTGAGTGTTTGAATCGATCCGTATTAGTAAATCCCAAACCATTACAATTTAATAGTTATCAACTCAAACAATTAAGAAAAGTACTTCCAGATTGGGCAAAAGAAAATATTAAAAACTTTTCTTCTAATGATGAAGAAGCTTTAATTGCTGAATTAAATATGTCAGATACAGATTTACTTAAAAAAATTAAATACAAATTTTCGTATTTTGGCAAACCTGCGGAAGAAGAGATCCCTATTTATATATATTCTATAAAATCAATACCGGTATACTGCCCCAATTATATTCAAGAATATTCAATGTATGGTAAGAAAGATAATTTTGGATTTGAAATATACCCGATTAGCAGTAAACCCGACTATCCTATTGTTGAAAATAAAGATTGGGCAAAAAATGAATTTGGAATTGAATAATTTTTAGATATTTTTCTTTTAAAACAAGATTGTAAACAATTTAAGTAAAGTTTTTCAAACTTTGACTTACTGTAAATTTACGCTCAAATTATTGTTGAATATATAATAATCCCATCATGCTTTTTGTGATGTGGAAATTTTTTATGGGGGAACGGCATTGGGGGGGGATCTGCAAACGACCGCATGAAATCAATTATGACCAGAAGTGGCCATCGAATTGTTTTCACCGAGGATGAAAGCATCATTATTTCTGATAAGTCAGGAAATGAAATTCACCTAGATACGACAGGAAGCAATATTAATATTACGGCTCCCGAGACGATGACGTTCACTTCTAAAAATATGAATTTTTTCGTTGCTGAAAATATAACTACTACCGCAGGAATAAATATCAGTACAACTGCTGGAATCAACATTAGTGAAGGTGCTGGAGCAAATCATGCAATTACTGCTGGAGGAATGATGTTTCAAAATGCCATTATGGACTACTCTCTTATGGCTGCGAATATTACGGAAATAGCTCAAGGTGAAAGAAAATCTCGCGCGAAAAATGTACATGATCAATCACAGGAAAAGACTATTATATCTGAAAATAAGAATGAAATTCATACCCAAGGTACTTTTGATAACAATAGCGGTGAAAACTCTAAACATCATTAAAAATGGCAGGAGGTAATATTACTAGAATTGTTGGGGGTACCCATTCAATAGAAACAGAAGAGTGGATTGTATTTACAGATAAATTTACTGCTTCTGCGGGAGGTGGTAGCTATTTTACTGCAGATCAAGGAACTAAACTTGGTAGTCCAGATGATCAGCCACCTGCAGGAAAATATTTTGTTAAAGGTTGGTGGACAAATAGTGACAACAAAACTATTAAAAATTCATTTGTTGGACAAAAAATTCGTTTTCATATACAAACAAAAGGAATATCTGTAAATAAAAGTTTCACATTTAAAATATTAGATTTTGATGGAGCACTTACAAATGATGAATTAGATATAAATGCATTTTATCCAGGACAAGAAGTCTTAATTCGGGAAGAAAATGAAACAATCTTTATAGAATGGACACTCGGTTCTGGTACTCAATCATTAATAGAAAGTGAAGGAGATGAAATAGAATTTTTTGTTAGATGCGAATATGATGGAGATACAACAGATTTGCCAGATACTATAAATGATTATTTAGATGTTGAAGTATACTGTTGTACTGCAAAATGTAGGGAACCTTGGCGAGATTTAGTTGAATTTGATCCTCGAAGAAGACCTGCTGTCTCTAATTATCTCAAATACAAATATGATAATTCAATCTTCAAGGGCATCAAAGTGCATTGGGCAATATTACCAATCACAGAAGCGTATGGCGATAAGTTGAATATGGATTACTATTCTGTAAAAATAAAGAAGATGCCATCTACGCACTCACTATTATTCAAACCGCAACCTTTCAAACTAGCAGAACGGGCTACTCTTCCAGAGAAAGATCTATTATTCGAAAGAGGAGAAAAGAAATTATGGACATCCGATCGCTTGTTTGAGCACATAAGAAAAAATTTAGGATATTTCTTAAATCAAAATGTTGCAAATCTTTATTCAGATTCTGAAAGAGATCAAAATGTTTGGGATTCAAAAAATCCAATTACAGCAGTGATGGTCTTTGATGTAAATGTTTATAGAAAAAAATTACCAATTATCGGCGAAACGACACTAATTTTTGATGATGCGGCAGTGATGTGTACATCTTTTATACCTAATCAATCATGGATTTTTAGTCCTATACAAAATCCTAAAAATCAGCAACACCGCGTTTCTGGAAATCGGCAATTTGGCATAAAAAAGAATGGTGATGAATTTGAATTTTATGTTAGAGGTGCGGATAGATTGACAGGTGTTTTAGATCGGTTTGGGGAAAAAATGGCTTTTGCTGGAGCTGATGCTTTGTGGAAATCCTTTCAATTAAAATTGATAAATTTTATAAATTCAAATGAAGGATTTGCGGAAATTGATGAAACAAAATATGAATGGAAACGATGTAAATGGATAGCAAAATGAAAAAATTTATAATTAGATATTTAGTTACATTCCTACTGTGTGCCGCAATATATGTTTTAGATGTATTTCTTTTTGATTCCGAGAATAAAGACGCAATTCTAATATTTCTAATATGGTTTTTACTGCCTGCTAACTTGATAAGCTCTTTGATCTATTATTTTTTAATAGAAAATATTGCAAATAAAACAAGAAAAATAATTTTAGGTATAATTATTTTTTTAATGATTATATTTTACATTCCGAACAATGTTTATAAGTTTGAAAGCAACTTTCTTATTAATCTCATAAAATATTCTTTCATATTTTGCATTTTATCAATACCTCAACTTCTACTACCTAACTTTAACCTTGAAAAAAGGAACTATGATAAATTTTTAACTGCATTTGTAGTAATATTCTTTTTATTATTAATTATTAACTATTTTTTTGTATAGAACTTTCATTTTTGTTTTAAATAATAGTCAAGAAAAATCGCATCATATCATAATCAAATAGTAATAATTTTCAATTTTTATAAATTATAGATGTTGTATGATATTACTAAGTAATAATATTTTTTTCAGCAAAAATTAATTAAGGTGGGAGCTCATAACATTAGTCCTTTTTTGATTAAACAATAAATTATATTAGCAATATTATTCGTTATATCTAATTTTTATATGTTTTGATATTTCCAGACATTACATTTTAAAAGAGCGATATTATTAGTTAATCTTTTTAGTATACATTTTAAAGCTCAACAACTAATTCCCAAGTTCCATTATAAAAATAAAATATGATTTTTCTGCAAATTGCAAATTATTCTGGCCATCTTTAATATTTATCTCTGTTATTTGGCACTAAAGAGTAGCACAAAATGTTGATGAATGAGCCGATAGAGTAAAAGTGTTTAAAGGTGCTGATGCTTTATGGAAAGGATTTCAAAATAATCTAGTTCAATTTATCAATGATAATGAAGGTCAAGCCGAAATTGACGAAACAAAATATGAATGGAAACGCTGTAATTGGTTGACCAAATGAAAAATTTTATACTTAGATATCTTATAAGTTATATAATAGGTGCGTTAATTTATTACACTTATATTTATATAGAAGACCCAGAAAATCTCAGTGGTTTTAAAATGATATTGTTTTGGGTTTTGATTCCTGCAACCTTCATTGCAACAATTATATATTCTGTCGTTATAGCATACGTTAAGAACTACATAAGAGTAATACTACTTATAATCATGCTCACAAGCATGATTATAATGTATATATTTGAACCGCACATTTTAGTTAATAATCAAAATAAGTTTGGAAATTTTTTTCTATTTTGTTTATTTTCAATACCACAATTGTTGATTCCAAACTTTCATTTTAAAAAACATCCGTTAGATAATAAACTTAATTTAACACAATCTATATTTTTAATTATTGCACTATCAACAATAATTATTTGCTCTTTTCTATTATACTAGATCATGAATATAATAATGATTTAAAGATCTTTTCGAAGCGAGATAACTTAACAAAATATGCAGCTGAAAAATCGGAAAAACTGATTTATTTATAATAGTTGATATATTATGGGCATGATTTCAGAGAAATATAATAAAATTTCATCAATTAAAATGAGGTAAGCGTTGAAATTGACCGTACAAAATATGTGTGAAAACGTTGTAAATAGTTAACAAAATGAAAAATTTTATACTAAGATTTTTAGGAAGTTATATATTATATACAATGTGCTTGTTGCACAATCAAAAATACTAAAAATAAATTTTGTAAATATTCAGAAATTAAACACTATAACTATTTGATAATTAGTGTATTATTTGTAAATTAGTGCATGCAAGGAAAGAAAATAATTACTCCGTAACTCTTCTACCATCAAAGTCTGGATGAGATGGTTCCCGAAGATAATTTCTACCGAAAAGTAAATGAAAATCTCTCGCTTGGTTTTCTTTATAAAGCTACCGCAAGCTATTACGGCAAATGTGGGCAGGAAAGCATTGATCCTGTTGTATTTTTTAAAATTCTAATGGTGGGTTATCTCAACAATATTAATAGCGATCGAGCTTTGATTCGTTTTTGCAGCAATTGTTTAGATATTCGTCTTTTTCTTGGTTATGATATTAATGAAAGTTTACCGTTTCACTCCACGATCTCCCGAACACGATCTCTTTTTGGAGAAGAACTTTTCTTAGAATTATTCCGTAAAGTTTTGAGTTTGTGCGTTGGGAAAGGAATGGTTCGTGGCAAAAGAATGGCGGTAGATTCAGCTTTCATTAAAGCCAATGCGACTATGGATTCTTTGGTGGAAAAAGAAGTTTTAGAAGATGCTTCTGCCTTTGTAAATGAACTGGAAGAAAACAGTGAATTTAAAACAACTTCGACCAGAAAGAAAATGCTAGAAGGGCACCACGAGTGGAAAAAGAAAGAATATAAAGGAATGCCGGGCAATAATAAAAGTGACAGAAAAGATGAAGAAGGCAATGCAATCCGGCCAAAATACTTAAGCAATCACACCCATTACAGTCCCACCGATCCTGATGCAAAAATTTCTGTAAAACCTGGTAAGGCAATACAATTAAATTATTCTGGACAATTGGCTGTGGATGATGCTTTTCATTTCATAACAGGTGCTTGTGTTAGTACATCGGGAAGTAAAGATTCTGTTATTTTTCCGGAGATTATGAATCAGACTTTAGAAAACTGCAAACAAAATCATATTGAGATTGATGAAGTTTTAGCCGATGCAGGTGGGACGGATCAGGTTTCTCAGAATCGTGGTTACGTTGCGGTTCCCGAAGTGGGTGATCAGGTGATGGTAGGTTTTGTACACAATCACCCGGACCGACCTTTTGTGATGGGTGGAATGTTTCACGGGGGAACAGCTTTGGGAGGATTTGCAGATAACCGCGTGAAATCAATAATGACCAGAAGTGGACATAAAGTAGTTTTCACGGAAGATGAAAGTATTATTATTACTGATAAATCTGGGAATGAGATTCATTTAGATACCACTGGAAGTAATATTAATATTACTGCGCCGGAAACGATGACGCTGAATTGTAAGAATATGAATATTAATGTTGGTGAGAATATGACAACGAATGTTGGAATGAATGCAAGTGAAATGATTGGAATGAATATTAGCCAAACGGTAGGAATGAATGCGACTCAAAGTATTGGTGCGATGAAAATGACCTCAGTTATGGGTGACGCAAGTATGTTTATCACTGGTAAATTAACGGAAATGATTGAGGGTGATGTGCATAGTGAGACGAAAATGGAGAGGAATGAGTATGCATCTGAAGTACAAAACTCTTCTACAGATGGAACTATTCATCAAAATGCCAAAGTCGAGGTGAAAAATAATAGTGGTGAAAAAAGCAATAATTATTAATTAAAGTAATTATGAGCAGAACACGTGTAGTAAAAGGTAAAATCACCAAAATAACAGGTAAAGATCACTTTATTTATTCCAAAGGTTCCATCATAAATAATGGTGCAACAAAAGTTATTCAAATTGGAAATGATAAAGGCGTCCTTTATGGAAAGCCAAATTTTCCTGATTTAGAATATGAACCTACTGAATATAAGTTAAAAAGTATTTTTGCCCATGAGCAGATAATGAAAATTGCCGAAGAACTTTCTGAAATGACATTCATTCTAATTATGTTGCAAATTTTTGGAAATGATATAGAGATTGAAGCATTAGGTAAATTATACAAAGAGTTATGTGACAAAAAATTACAGCCACCAGAAATTATTGTAACTAAAGATCCGATAAAAAACTATAAAGCAAACTACAGCAACAAAAGGAAAATTATTTTAGTAAGTAAAGGTTTTTTGGATGATGCTATAGAAAACAATGCAACAAAAGCACAATTATTTGCTTCGCTTGTGGAAGAATACGGACATCATATAGATAATTTGTTGAGAACAGATTATGCTACCAATGGCAAAGAAGATAAAGATAAAATAGATGAAGGTGCAAAATTCGCTTATTATTTATTAACGGTAGATTTTGCAAAAACTAAATTTTGCAGAAACTGAAACACCAGAATACACAGGAAATTTAATTTTAGATTTATCAAAAGAAGGGGGCGAACTATCAAAATTTGTAGACCAGCAACAATGGTACGATGATGACCCTGCAGAAGACGATATAGAAAACTTTGGCTTTGGCTTCGAAGCAGGTACCCATGGTGGAATTGAGATGAATGCCCTAAACAAAGTTGGATTTACATATAATGAAATTCTGCAAATTTACTACGGAAACTGGCTTCGGGATGTTTCACAGGTTATCGTACCCATTACCATGCGCTTTACAAAAGCAGTTAGGGAACAGATTCAGAATGATAATTCTATAACACAAGATAGAATTCAACATCTTAAAGCAACCAATACTGGTAAAATTTCGCATGAAGGTTGGGTAGAACTCGTGCAATTGTTTGCAGCAAAAGAATTTGTCTATACCAAAGGAAGCGCTAAACTAAAAACCACCAATTATGTTCCTCATCTGCAGTTATTCCAAGAAAATTATGGTGTAATGACCAAGGATATTTTAGGAATTTACAGACCAGAAGAACATATAGACAATCCTCGTGGTTTGGTAAAACCTGCAGATGCCGTATATAATGAAATTTCTTTTGATAGAGAAACGCCAAGTGGAGCGGAGCCAATTAGATTTTATGTAGGAGAGCAGGCTGATTGTTTCAAAATAAACAGTTTTGGACAAAAGTATTATATTTATAGAGATGATGAAGATGCCCAAATAAAATTGGGGGAGAAAAATATGGTGAAGGCAGATCCGTTAAGACCTTCTTCAGATAGTTATATGAGCAATCAATTACGGCTTGCCGTAATGAGAGGGAAAAATAAAGAGGGTTTTCGGCATTTTGGTGCAGCACTTCATGTATTAGAAGATTACTTCTCGCATACCAATTTTGTAGAATTGTCTCTGTGCAAACTTGGTTTTAATAATCCTAATTTCAAATATCTCCAGCAAGTTTATCCTTGGGTGCAAGGTATGCAGGGTAAAGATTATACAACCATACCCATAGTTACAGGTAAATTTTTAGAAGATGATACCGCTGCAAGTATTATCCCAAAAATGGCAGATATGCTGCTTCCTATTGGTTTTAAAGAATATCAGGTATCCAAACCAGGCGAAAGAACCTTTGGACAGCAAACTATTTACACCATCCTAAAAGATTTAGCAGATGGTCAGAAACAAGATCCTACTCAAGAGGCACCGCAATATTTAGGTATGGACGCAGTAGATTTGTTCCACTATTATGAGAAATTATTAGAATTAAATGATTATATAGCATATGTAAAAAACTTAGACAACCCTCTTGGCTGGATCATACGTTTATACGAAAGAATAGGCCAGTTTATGGGTGAAGTTTTAACGAATTTTACCAATGTAATTTTTAATATTTTAGTAGAATCTACAGATGATGATATAAAAGCCGCGCAAACTCACGTTACCAATCCAAATTATGGCGAAGATCCTACGCACACTCAATTAGGAAAAGATGCAGTAGATAATCCCTTGAATGGTTTGGCGGCAGATCTAGCAACAATAGCAGTAGAAGATGTAGGAAAGAGAATTAAAGATATTTGGGAGGGCAGAACAATAGATCCAACGGGCGGAGATTTGGCTGCTTATGTACAAAACACCTATTCCAAACATCCCAGAAGTGTAACTTGGATGGATAATCACATCATTGACTGGGCAAATTCAAAAAAGGATGATTCTAAATTTTTAAAAAATCTTTATTTTCCAACACCAGTTGCTCATGCTCATGATAGTGCAAAACGAAAAATACTTTTCGGCAAAGATAAAATAGAAGAATTCAAAAAATACTTTAGATCAAAATGAAACATTACATATACTTACTGGTAGCATTTACTTTATTTCTATCTTGCAACGACAACAAAGCACAAAAAACGACTATGGAAACAGATTTTCGATTTACAGAATGTGAAGCATACTATAAAGGTAAACCTTTACCTTTTGGGAAACCTATTGCAGAATGGGAAAAAATATTTGGGAAAGATTATAGAAATATACCTGATGATGCTCAATCATATTACAAACGCTTTATTTGGGATGAATTGGGAATTGTGGTTGTAGAAGAAGGACACAATAATGAAAAACCAGATTTAACCACAATGCTTTATGTATTATATTCCAATCTTGAAACACCTGCAGGGCGAAGAGGAAAACTTAAATTTGTTGGTGAATTTGATTTCTTTCAAGCACAGAGAAAATATAAGGAAAAGCATCAAATTGATGATTCTAAATATCTTAAATTATTTGGTGTTAATGAGAATGGTGAGTTTCTAAACATAGATCTTATTAAAGAATATTTAGTATATCCTTTTATTACCTATAAAAAATCGGTAACAATAGACGATGCTGTGGTAAGTTCTGGTATGTCTTTAAATGAAATTAATAAAAATAGAAAATCAAAAGATCTGCAAATTTTCACTTTTCGAGATGATAACATGAACATGATTAATGAAAGCGGCGGTACAAAAGGAGACAAGGGAGAATATTGGGACGACGAAAGAAAACTAAACTGTCCCAATCAAAAACATTTCTTCTTTAACAGTGTACAATACAGCGGTTCAGAATTAGAATATATAAAAGTTGGCTATAGATTACAAGATGAATCATCTCCTTATTTTTAAAAAATTATCAAATTTATAAAAGTGCTACGAAAAGATAAATTCGTAGTAAAATTTATAGATTATTAATAAAAGGTTAGCCGGAAACAAGATAATCATTGATATAAAAATACTTATTTTAACTATTCCCATATGAAAGAAAATATTAAGTTATTTGCAAAAATTGGTAGTATAGTAATTGCCAAATGGATACTTATTTTCCTTGTCGGAAATATTATTACTTTTATCACTCTATTTATATCGATTTTCTTCAATATTAAACATGCAGGTGGTGGTGTAATCCTCCCCTCTTTAGGCACATTCAAAAGTAGAGTTTTTTGTTAATATTTTATTGTTGTCGTTGTTGAAATTTTGTTGGAATGTGGGAAGCTCATTTGCGTTATGTTGATTGAGTTTTCCATATTTCAATAAAAAATCCCGTGGTGTAAGGTATTGTAACGCACTATGCGGTCTCTCATTATTGTACATCCACATCCATATTTCTGCATAATTTCTCATTTGTCTGATGTTCTCAAAAAGGTAAACACTTAAAAACTCTGTCCGGAACGTTCTGTTAAACCTCTCAATCAATGAATTTTGGGTAGGTTTCCCTGGTTGAATGAAGCCTAGTTCGATATTCTCTTTGCGGCAATAATCTTTCATTTTTTCTGCAATAAATTCCGGTCCGTTGTCCACTCTTATTTTTTCTGGTTTTGTTCAAATTTTCTATATTTCTTTTGGTTTCACGAATGCTTTGCATTTCCACGCCATTCAATTAATTGTTTCAATTGCGAGATTACTTTTGCCGAGGGCAAGCTGCTGTCAATAGTTATATTCAAAATCTCTCTGTTAAAATCATCAATGATATTAAGAGTTCGCACGCTTTTACCATTTTCCAAACTGTCATGCATAAAATCCATGCTCCAGGTTACATTTGGATAAATTGGGCGAACCAATGGTTGTTTTATCCGTGTTGGAAGCCGCTTTTTCCTTTTGCTTCTCAAATTTAATCTCATCGATTTATAAATCCTGTAAACTCTCTTATGATTCCACCCAAAACCCAGATTTTTCAACCGATTGTGCATCATCCAAAACCCCCAAGTTTGGCTGGAATCTGCAAGCAGAACCAACTCGGAGCGGATCTCATCATCTGAACCTTTGATCACCTTACGATAATAGAAAACTGAACTTCTTAAACTGAACACTTTACACGCCTTGCGCAAACTCATTTTATGGATCTCTTTCGAATAATCCACCAACTCACGCTTCTCGCAAGGCGTCAGAGTTTTTTTTTTCAAGTCTTATATTTTTTTAATGATTTCATGATTTTGCGTAGCAAAGTTCGATTACATCTTTTAAAACCACAATCTCCAAAGTTTGCTCGGCAACAATTTTTTTATATTGTGAAAGTTGCTTCTCCAACTCCTTCATTTTCGAAAGTTGATGAACATCCAATCCACCATATTTACTCTTCCAATTGTAAAAGGTTGGCTGGCTAATTCCATGCTCCCGGCAAATCTCATTCACCGTTTTTCCTTGATTTTGTTCCGATAATATCTTGATGATCTGAACTTTTGAAAATTTACTGTTTTTCATAGTCTTCTCAAATTTAAAAACTCTAATTTTAAATGTTCCTGTTTTTGGGGAAGATTACAGAATAACTATACGTAGAAGAACAAAAAAGTACTGAAGGAATTTTAATTCATCACGGCCTAAAAAGCCAAAAAACAGTAATTTACGATTCAGATTCATTGTTCAAAGCCAATCCTCTTTTTGATTTTGATTGTTCTGCACGAGGTAAATATACACCTTAACTTATGAGTTTAGAAAATATTAGAAGTCATTTGGAATTTATTTTAAGTTATTCTCTACAAATTGCAAACAAAGATTATATAGCAAATGAAGATCTTGATAATTTTGCAAAAGAAATAATTTATTTTAAAAAAATTGTAAGCAATAGTAATATCGATTTAGATATTAAGACTTCATTGTTAGAAATAGAATTTAAAAATTCTCCAGCCATTGGTTATATTAATTATCAAAATTCAAAAATATCTAATTTTTTCTTAATATTTTTAAGATTGATGATGGTGTTTTCCTCATCTCAATCTACTAAAAATCAGTATCAGATTGAATATCAAAAGATGTTGTTTGATTTCTATATGAAACACCAAAATAAAATTGATATATTCTCACATAATTGATATCTGATTAATTCATTGAGAGTACTGCTGTCTCAGCAAACTATTAATTAATTTATCTCTATTTAATAATAAATAGGGATTTAAATATATATAGTATCCTGCTGTTAACTAAAAAAATCAGGTTTTGCAAAACGGAGTTTACGTAACGATCCCGGAAGTTGGTGATCAGGTGATGGTTGGTTTTGTACACAATCACCCGGATCGACCTTTTGTCATGGGCGGAATGTTTCATGGACACATTGGATTGGGTGGCGGAGCAGATAACCGTGTAAAATCAATTCAAGCAAGAAGTGGACATCGAATCGTTTTCACCGAAGATGAAAGTATTATTATTTCTGATAAATCAGGAAATGAAATTCATTTAGATACGACTGGAAGCAATATTAATATTACAGCGCCTGAGACGATGACGTTCACTTCTACTATTGTTGTTGAATTCACCTGGTGAAAAATCTAAATCTCATTAAAAATGGCAGGAGGTACAATTACAAGAACTGCATTAGGAACTTCAATAACAGATATTGAGGAAGATTTTAATGGGTTTTATCAAAAACTTTCCATGAATGCTGGAAAAGAAAACAGATTTGATGCCAATAGTACCAATCATGGTAATCCCAAAGAGCCACCGCCTGTTGGAAAATATTTTGTAAAAGGTTGGTGGACTGATGAAAAAGACAATCCAATAGAAGAAGCATTAATTGGACAAAAAGTAAAATTCCATATTCAGATGGATAAAAGTAAAGTTCCGGCTGGGAGTGAGATTGATTTTAATTTAATGGATTGGGATGGAATGTTAAATGATGATGATCCTATCACATTATATTCCACTATAAAAAATCCTAAAACAAATACTTATCCCGAAATTAATGAATTAATAACAGATGCAATTGGAAAAGCAAGTTTTTCAATAACTTTAACTGATGGCTTAGTGCAGTTTACAGAAGATGATGGTGGAAACGAAATAGAACTTTATTTCGATTGCAATTATTATGACATTAGCGATAAAGATAGGGAATTTGAAGATTTGCCCGAAGCAGAATCCGATTACCTAATAGTTAACGCTGGAACGAGAGCACCTCATTTACACTTTGAAATTTTCTGCGATTACAAGATGCCTGCAGGAACTAATTATCGTATCAATCCGGGTTATTTCATAAATTATAAAACGTATGAAAAGCAATCGGCTGCAGAAAGAACAGAACAGAAAACAGAAAAGGACAGAGGTAAAATAGCAGGGGTTAATGGTGTGAAAAAATTGGCACACCACAACGAAGGTAAATTTCAAAAATAATTATTATGATTTTAAAGCATGCTTTATTTATTAAATATGTAATACTATTTACTTCACTTTTTTCCTGTGAAAAAAATACAGGACAGCTTATAAAGAACAATAATGAAGGTGGAGAAAAAATTGAACAATACAGTCCTGTAAAAGTTGTTGCTAAACAAAATTCTGTTGATGGTATGATCACAGAATTTGAATTAAAAAATGATGCAGTACCTTTGAAATTATATGTATTTAACGAAGGAAATTCTTATTTAGCAGTTGATGATAAAGTGATCCCTTTTGCGCTGGAATTTGATTTTATAGATACTGCTGATCTTAAAACAACAGATGAAATTCTACTGTTTAAAAAAGAAGAAAAATATATGCTTCTTGTTCCAACCTACAGTGAGAGTTCTTCTACTTTTGCTATGTTAGAATTTTCTGAAAACGGTAAATTTGTATACAGAGGAAATCGAACCTACAGTCAGGAAGTTTTTGATAAAATTAAAAATATTCCATTTAAAAAAAGAGTTTACATTTTAAAAGAAGATGGAAATAATGAACCGAATATTTACATTAAAAATGATAAAGAGGATTTAATTTTTTCCGAGGTGGTTTTTACTAAATCTGATTCGAATACCAAGGCTGAATTAGAAAAGATCGCATCTTTCCAAATGTCTCAAAGTAAAGATACGGGTGATGATTATCTTGTATTTCAACGAGAATTACTCAATCAGTTCCTGCTGAATAACATTACCGCTGAAAATGTACTGACAACAGATTCCAAAAATAAAGTTGTTAAAATTGTAGATCAGTATTTTTCTGCAAAAGATTTTAATACCGACAAATTTCATGAAAGAATGTCTGCTGGTTCAGATTCTAAGAAATATAAGGAATTACTTCCTGTTTGGCAAAATTCTTTATGGCAATTGGATTTTGATGCTGTAGTTCCTCACGATGATCTTCCAAACTGGAAATATCCATTAGAAGAAATTTCAGATTTTAAGCCTGTCATCAATTTGTATAAAGACATTCCAGGCAGTACTGCAACAGATAAACCATTTTATCACATAGCACTGTACACAACTCTAATGTCATGGACTGAGCGGAAAAAAATATTTAACGATATAGAATTTATCAAAAATAAAATAAAAGCTGAAAGTGTAAAATAATTTATTTTAATTAAGCTTTGGCAATTTAATAGATTTCTGTTATTTCTAGTTTTATTTGTCTCGTGCAGCGGCAGAATAAACAACCTATAAAAGTCAAAACGGATATAAAATCAGAAAATAATTCTACAATTAATTTTTTAGATAAAAAAAATAATTCCCTACTTTCATGGGATGCAGAGAACGAAATTCTTTGAATGAGAAAAAAAGTGCTTACAATTTATCAAACTTTAATTAAGCAAAAAATGAGGATCAAAAATTTCATAAAATTCTATTATACAAGTACCTTAAAAATGACATTAATGCTAATAATGCTGCAGATGTAGAAACGGTGAGTAAAATCAAAAATATTTTAAATTATGGTAATGTGGCCAAACACAGTTGGAATTTTTCTCAGAAATAATTTGTAATTTTTGGCTGTTGAATAAAAGTGGAAGTGAGTAATGCTGAAGAGCAACTTACCAGCAATACCATTAATATTATAAAAGATTATTTAAAAGATAGTTCTTACCATCCTTTATTGATATAATTATCGGAATAACTTTATGGCTATGTAATGTTACATAACGTTAAAAAAAAGTTTAAAAAAATTAAATTTCAATTCTAAATCACGAAATTTGGAGATTAGGTGATGACAGGTTTTGTACACAATCAACCGGAATAACCTTTTTCGATTCACGAATATTTATTCGGGAAAATTTGATTTTTTGGATATTAAATAATCATTTGGGTTCTATAAAAAAGAAATGAAAAAAGTCTTATGAATTACTCATAAGACTTTTTATTTCGCTAGTAAATAATCAAATATTTTCAGATCAAGTCAAATAATAGATGAAGTTTACCATGAATTAATCCTGATTATAGCTGGATTCCCACTCGTTACCTTCATCTCCTTTATGACCATCCAGTTTAATAACAAAACTTTTTGTCGGGAAATAAGGGGTCAAACGAATATCTAACCAAACGCGGTCTTTATTTACTTTGTCCTGCTCGAATCTTACGATCTTGAAATTTTCAATTAATTTATCAGCACCTTTAATTCCATCCAGGAAGGTTACGATTTGTTTTCTTAGATCGTCTTCGTTTCTTGGAGTCCAGTTTTCAAAAGCTCGTCTGTTTAAGAAATCCAAAAGCACTTTCGTTACATAATCAAATACACGAACAACGGAATAGGTCTGCAATCCGATATTGTCTCCTGTAAACAAAGTTTTTGCAGAGAAAGCCATGATTTTACCGTATTCGTTCACCATTGGAACCAAGCCCATTTTCTCTAACTGAGAAATTTCGCTCTTCTTCAAATTGAATTTTACAGCATCAACCTCATTAATGTTACCGTGTTTTTTACCGGCTGCAACCTGAGACATCAGCGTTCTGTGAATTTTTCCTGCTAATGAAGTTGAAGGTGGCAAATCTACATTTTCCTCCTCTCCTACTTCTTCTGCTTTTCCACGTCCAACCAAATAATTACAAGTCATAATTACGTTACTTCTATGAACTTCTCCACCCGTCAGATTCGCGGAATGGAACAAATCTACCACATCATCCGGTTTATCCAGATTTGCAAAATCCGTCACCATCATTACTTTATTCTCATTACAGATCTTTGCCCATTTTTCAATAACTTTATTCGAGCCTAAATAGCCTGGGACTGCCAGAATAGAATAATTGTCCCGAAGATCTAAACGGTCATAATTTTCTTTGAATTCTTCAGAAATCGCATCAATAAATAATGGATTATCAATATCTTTCATTTGCTCCAAAGTGGCATTTACAATACTTACATTGTCCACTTTATCGAGCTCTGTATTTTTATAAAACTGCGCTACCGTTCTGTAAGAAACTTCTAAATCGCGAACGGTGTCTAAAGTATTTTTCAGATTATGTTTCAGATTAATTTCAGCCGAGTTTGCTTTCTTTTTAGAAGCGTCCGACATTTCTTCAACCGTCTTACTGTCTTCTAAAAGGTTCACCCAAAGGTTAATTCTTTTAAGCAGATCTTTTCTTTCTGATTCTTTATTTTGATCATTGATGAAAATTTCTTTTCTGGCTTTTCTCGAAGAATTCATATTCGCAATACCATCGATCACGGTTTCTACAAAACCAAAACCGCCAACTTTTGCCAATTCATCTACCGGATTCTTTTTTGGCTGTCCTCCTTGTTGTTGATGTTGCTGCTGCTGATTATCTTCCTGAGCAGACATTTGTTTTTTATTTTCCATAAGAGTTTATTAATTTGATGAAGGACTATTTCTCCAGTTCTTTCGCTACTTCTTTTAACACTTCTACAAAAGCAGTTTTAGTTTGTTCATTTTCGAGCATACTTCGTAAAATTTTGTTGTTCTTTAACTGACGCAAAATTTTGTTATACTGCTCCTGTTCAATACTTAACTGCTGTAAATACGCAGAATTATTGGTTAAATTTTTTGGTGTAAAATCACCTAAAGTTTGAAAACGGAATTCTTCGTCCATAATAGACCCATCCTCTTTTTCGTGCTGTACAGAAACAGCGGGTTGAAAATGTCGAAAAACGTCTTCTACCGTTTTTAGTCCTCTTACAATCTCCGGAACCATTGTTTCGTCGGAAGTTAACTGACTTACAATCAGGGATCTATTCTCCTGAATTTCCTGAATTGCTTCATTGGCGTCCACTTTAATTTCGTTCCCGCCAACACCATAATTAAACATTGCCATATCTGTTGATTTTTTAATTGTTTGTATTTCCTGTTCCTCTTTTTTCTCAAAAAGCTGATTAAATGATTTTTTAAAGTTAGAAAAAAAATTAGACATATATTTATTAAAAAGGTGAACTAAATGATAATAATGTACTATTTGTTAACTATTTTTCCTAATCTAATACACTCCAGCCTTTTTTAGGATCTGTTTTAGATTTTACTTCCTGTTCAGTTACAATAATGTTTTCTTTTCTCTGTCCAATATAATCGAGCTCACTCAGTTTACCGAAAACAACTTCTAAGCAATTTAGCAGGGACTGAATGTTTTTCATGTATTCGCCACAACTGTAATGATCATAAGTGATCTCTGAAACCACGGTCAACTGACCGATAAAAGTATGAGGAGCAACCTCACTCCATTCTAAACTATAGTTCAGCATTTCTTCCAACTCCGCATTGGGAATAAGTTGGGTGGCATTGTAAACGTGAAGCGCCATTTTAGAAAAGATATCCACCAGATAAATAGGTGGCTGATCCATAGACATATTTTTGAACTGAAAATAATTATCCGCCAAAGTATTGATCAACACTTTACACAAAGACCTAACATTGGTTGCTAAAGCGGTATTTTGATCTTTATGATTAGACTTCTGAATAATTTTGAAGGTAAACTGCTGAAGGTTTGAAACCGATCTCACAAAACCTGTATAATAATCAACCATCTTTTGATGACTCTGTAAAGCAGTTGTAGGCGGAATAAAATTGGTGTCGATCTGCGCGAAATTCGATTTGAAATTTACTTTACCCAGAACAATATAATTTCCACCCGCCAGATTACTGTTCAAGGCAGCAACATTCACCATCTCGATCGTATAATTTGGTTTGGAATGTGGATGGCGTGGAGGAGTTTCCTCCGGATCAATTTCTCCGAATGGGATTTTGTTGAAAGGATTTACAGAAATTAAAATGTAATAATCACCATCGATATTCTCTTCTGTAGCATTAAGGTTTTTCGCCAAAGATCTTACGTTAACACTAAAATCCTGAATTTCTATACGGTGACCCGCCAAAGTGATCGCATTACAGTTTTTAATGACCAGTTGCGCATCATTTGTCGCAGTACTGTAGATCTCGAAGATCATCTTATCTGCAAACTGTCCCGCAATTGGCAAAATACCGTAATTAAAATTATTGATCTGTAAAGAATTTCCGTCTCTAATACTATCAATAATAAAATTATCCTGATCGTTAAAATGAGTTTGGGAAACCTTCATTCCATCTACCCAATTAATGGCATTATGTTTTATAGGCTGTATCATTATTCTAATTTTTATTCTGTAATAATTAATTTTTCTTTTTCGTCTTCTTCCTGATGATTCAATACCCTTTTACAGATAATAACTTCATTTTCAGCAATTTTGTTAGTGAAAATATCTTTTTCAAAATCGATGTACTTGCGCGAGCTGAAGAAAGATTTTTTAATGTAAAAGATCCAGTAATGAGAACTGTTGTTTTGATCCATCAATTCGATCTTCGTATTTGGATTTTTATGATTGTAATCATCTACAACCCTGTAAAACCAGTCGCCGTAAGTAATTCCGGTTGGGATTGTTTTGGCTTTAATTCTAAATCTTTTCTGATCTTCGGAATTTTTACTGAGTTCTACATTCAGAACCATCAAACGGTCAAAATCCACTCCACGGAAATCGTAAGGTTTCAAACTCGCATCATACCGCCAGGTCTTATAAATATCCAAAGGAATACTTATGAATGCTAAATAACAGTAATAAAATAAAAGTGGAATGATAAATGAAATCAAACTGGATGCAGCCATGTAAGGATTCCCCTGCTCCATCCCGATCCATTTAAAAAGTAAAGTGAAAAGATAGCCACCAATCACCATGCAGGTAATTGTTAAGATACATTCGAAAACAATACTTCTAACGTTTGAAGTAAAATGCTTTCTGAAATAATGATGCAGTAAATTAACATGTAAAACTCCCAGTCCTAAATAAATAACCGCGGCTCCGATATACCAAAATGGATTAAAAAGATTGCCCGTAAAACCAAAAACTCCAGGTATTGCCAAACACAAACCACAAAGGAGAACATAAATAATGATGTGTTTTATTTTAATGGCCGGCTTATTCTTTCGAATACGGATCATTATGAACATCATGATCGCTGCAAATAAAGGCATTAAAATATACCTGAAAAAAATGCCTTTAATAGAGGATATCTCCATAGTCGATGATTAATTATTTTTTATAATAAAGTAAATATAACGTATTCTGTCTAATTATAAATAGGTAGAATATCCTAATCTGCTCGTATCTCTGTTTTTGTCGATCATAAAAGATTTGGAATCTTTTTCGGTGATAAAGTTCTCAAATATCTTTACAGAAACAGGTACGAAAAAATCATAAAGCTCCACTAACAGTTGTCTAAATGTACTCCCCGGAATATAACGATGCAATTCGTCGTAGGGAATCGTCCCAATATTGATCTGCCAGTTTCTGTCCCCATCCATGTGTTTCCCCATTGGAATGAGCGTAATTCCTAATCTTGCGGTTCCTAAAGCGGTAATTCCTTCTTTGTCATCCTGCGACTCTATTGTATTTGCAACAAAAGTAATTTCTACAGGAACCCGTAAAAAAGCACTCAAAAATCTTTCGATCCAGTTTTTATTTCCGCGGACTTCATGAATAAATGGCAATAGATTAACCAAAACCTTTGCAGATTCTGTCTCAATTTTTTCTAGAATAGGCCAAAGCTCAATTGCGAATTCCAGCATAGAATCCGTTTTACTTTCAGAATCGAATTCAGATTCTTTTAAAAGTGCACTAACATGCGTGTAAAAAAACTCAAGTTCGAAGGGATGAAAAAACTTTCTCGCATCTTCTTCGATTACTTTTTGTTTCCGCATTTCGCGAACAACACTGTCTACATTTTTGCTGGATATCCCTAAAGAAGGTGGATGAAAAATACCTTCGGGCATATAATCGTAAAGTCCTTCCCGATAAGTTTCGATAATGATATTCTCTTCATCCAGATCATAAAAGGAAGAAGAGATTCCTTTGATATCTTTTAAGTAGGCACGATCATTAAGTCCAATCCTTTTGATTAAAATATTGGCTTCCGGATTGTAATATTTAAGAATATTCGCCGCTACAGATTCCACCCGAAAGTCGGTCTGCAACTGATTGTATTTTTTACCGGAAATTGAAACGTCGTTGTTCGTCATATTTACTCTCAAAATTCCTTTTAAAGATATACTTTTCCTCTTTATTGGAAGTCTTTTTTACAAACAATTTCAAAATAATTTAGAGAACAGAAATAAACAAGTTTAATATAACTTTAAAGAACTGCCAATATTTTTGCTTTTTGAGTGCGAATTATACTGAAATGATTGATGATCTTGTAGTAGAAATACAACACATTTTGAGGTTTTTTCCGGAAATAGAGGTAAAAAAGATCACTATATTTCCTTACGTTACCCATTTTTAGTTATGAAAAATGCATTGATAGAAGCAGATCCAGAGCATAACCGGACTAAAAACAAACCTCAAAATTACATGTAGTAGAACTACTACAATTTTTCAACTTTTTGAAAAAGATGGTTTTTAAAAGAAAAACGGTTTTATCTTTGAAATATAGAAACGAAAGAAAAT
>NZ_JBWBQW010000011.1:0-56960 GCF_056279225.1 Chryseobacterium sp. UYP7 | reverse complement strand
TCGTTTTTACCACAAAAAAGAGGTGGTCAATTTAAACCGAATTTACATGGTCACTTTAAACCGAATCTAGGTGGTCAATTAAACCGAACTTTGCAAGTAACTGGTTTTTCACTGCCCAACCAATTCTTTTTCGTTTCTCCGGTGGGAATATTTTCAAAAACATCTTGAATAATTGGTTTGAAATACGCAGGAATAAATATAGTTTTTAGCATTTTGATAATTTAACTTTTGTTATTTTCTTGTAAAAATGACAATTTTGAAAAGAAGCTGAGCCTGAAGAGGGTGGAGTTTTAAGCTATCATTCCAAATATACATAAATAAACTTTTATTTTGAAATACGACATTCATAAAAACAGAAAAATCCCAACTTTCATCAGGACCTTCAATTTTTTGTTGCGGCTCTCATTTTTCCCGCAAACACATTATTAAGTTAAACATTCTCAGTAAAATTTAATTGCATCAAGTCTACTAAATATATCTTTATGTCGAGCATAATCGCAATAGCCAATAAAGTACTGATTTTTAATACAATCTAAAGTAAAATCTTGAAAAATATTTATTTTCTTTCTAAATATTTGAATCTCCTGTCCATAAAGTTTATTTAAGTCTATTTGTGAAAAATCTGGTTTAACTTCTAAATATGCTTCTTCTTTTGGTCTATCAATAAAATGCAAAATTCTTTCTGAATCAGAATCAAAAATTATTTGATAACTTGTAACAAAAGAATCAGGATATTTATCTTTAATTGAGCCTAATATTATTTCATCAATTTTATCTGTGGGAAAACAATTTTGTTTTGGATAGTTTATTAACTGCGTTATTCTGTGTTCATTTGAGTCATCATTATACTTGTAAGAATTGTTTATTTCTCTCTCATACAATATCTGTCCAATTGCAATATCAACTCCATGAGAATTTTTTGAGATGATATTAATTTGCTTAACGATTTTCCAATCATCTGATTCAAGTAACTTCATAGTTGTAGTTTTTTTTAAATTTTGTATTTCTCTCAAATGTATAATACATTTTTTGTACAACTTTATGGATTTCCGTAAAAACAAAAAAATCCAAACTCTCGTCAGGATTAATCTTGTAATGTTCTAGTGCTATTTAGATAACTTATAATTATTTTTTTAATTCTGCAAGCTCTGCATATTCCGCAATATCAAAATTAAAGAATTCCTGCAGAGTCACATTTAGCTCTCTTATAATTACTAATAATGTCTCAAATTCTGGATTGGTGTTTGCGCGTTCCAATTCACCAATTGTCTTTTTTACAAGACCAGTTCTTAATCCTAATTCTTCCTGAGATATAGGTTTTCCAGTATCGGGATTTATAATTTTTTGTCTTAACTCAAAAATCCTATAACCAAGAGCTTTCTTCGCATCAGTAAAAGTTAAATCTTTCATTATTTGTAAAATTCTTGGTTTAGAATTAAATTTTGGGATACTTATAAGTGTCTTTTGTATATTTTTTACTATATTTGTAAAATAAGTTACAGTAATGTAACTTTGCGATACTTCAAAAAATTATAGAAGCTATTCGCTTAGAATCTCGTATCAGAAAACTGGCGTTTTTTATTTACCACGAGAGGATAAGTAGAAGGCTCACGCACTAGGCGTGGGCTCTCTTATTCGTGGTAAAGGTATGCCAGTACCTCTGATGCGGTAAGTAGAGTTCCACGCTGTTTTATTTCCAATGCTGTTCGATATTCTCTCTACACCCTAAGCTGCTTTCTAAAGGTATAATAATAGACTGCACGATACAATGGGGTGTACAACTCATTGCGGCTTTTAAGCTTACACGGGACACAAATTTCATTCATATCAAATTCTTTCCGGTGCCTTGCGGTTACTGATTACAGGACCTCACCAGTCTTTTTCATACCAAAGGGCAACAGGAAAGTTTTATACATCAATGAATCCATCACAATAATTACAAAAAATCACAAAGAAAAAGCCCCTTCCCATCCAGTTTGACGACCTAGGGAAAGAGCAGAATTTAGTAATTAATTTAAAATTAAAAACCTTTACAAAACTATGAAAAAATCCTATTACCATATAGGAGGTATTTTCTTCGGCCTTATGTTAAGTGCTTCCAGCATCAATATAAAGGCGCAGACCCGCACCATTTCCGGTACCATATCCTCATCCGATAAACCGCTTTCAGGAGTGATGATCTCTCAGGAAGGCAGTGATCAGGTTACCACTACCAACGAAAAAGGAACCTACAGATTGGAGGTTACCGCAGAAAATCCCATCCTCATATTCAGACACCCGGAATATGCTGAAAAAAGAATTACGGTCAGCAACCAGTCTGTCATCAATATTAATCTGGAACCAAAAGTTCAGCGAATCGAAGAAGTTATTCTCAACGCAGGCTATTATAAAGTCATTGCTAAGGAAAATACAGGAAGCATTTCCAAAGTCTCTTCCAAAGAAATCGAAAACCAGCCGGTGAATAATGTGTTGTCTGCGCTTCAAGGCAGAATGGCAGGGGTGAATATTACACAGAACAGCGGAAATGCTGGTGGTGGTTTTGATATTCAGATTCGGGGAAGGAACAGTTTGCGAAATCCTCTAAATAGCCTTACTGATGGTAATCAACCACTGTATGTGTTTGACGGAGTGCCACAGGCAGGACAATTGGGTTCTCAGTATTCTACCGGCATATTACCTCTTAATAATATCAATCCCCTTAATGCGATCAATCCTAATGATATCGAAACCATCGAAATCCTCAAAGATGCGGATGCAACCGCAATTTATGGATCACGCGGTGGAAACGGGGTAGTGCTTGTCACCACCAAGAAAGGAAAAGCAACCCCTGTTCGTTTTAACCTGAACACAAGCCAAAGCTTCAGTCAGGTGGCTAGTCAACTCGAAATGATGAATACCGCTCAGTACATTGGTATGCGGAAGGAGGCTTTCGCTAATATGGGGATCACCAATTTGCCCGCCAATGCCTACGATCTAAATGGTAAATGGGATCAGAACCGCTACACGAACTGGCAAGATGAACTTATCGGGGGCACCGCAGAAAACTCAAATATTCAGCTTTCTGTATCAGGAGGTTCTGAGCGAAACAGTTTCTCCGTCAGTACTTCCCATCAGGATCAAACGTCTGTATTTCCGGGTGATCATCATTACAAAATGAATACTTTTTCAGGCAACTATTCCCACCGTTCTGCGGATCAGCGCTTTTCCTTAGCGCTTTCTAATTTGTTTTCAACAATCAGCAATAATACTCTGAATACGGACTATACGAACAGGGCTCTGAACTTAGCGCCAAATGCGCCTGCGCTCTATGATGCCACAGGAAACCTGAACTGGCAGAGCAACACTTTTAATAATCCGCTTGCTCAGTTGAACGCGACCTATTCCAACAAGACGAGGCAGATGAGTCAAAATCTGAACACAAGTTATCGGATAGGAGGAGATTTTACCTTAAAGCTCAATGCCGGACTCAACGTTCAGGATCTGGAAGAGTATTCGCTTTTACCCAATACCATTTATAATCCTGCTTTTCCGGTGGGAAGCAGCCCGGCTTATTCCAATGCTTACCGAACAGAAAGTTCAGTTTTCTCCTATCTCGTCGAACCGCAGGTGAACTGGCTGAAAAAGAAAGGAAGATCTGAATTCAACGTTTTAGCCGGGTTCACTTTTCAGGAAAGTGTTACGAAGTCTTCTTCTATTTCGGGACAGGGCTTCACCAGTAATTCGCTCCTTTATAATATTGCTTCTGCAACAACGGTGACCACTTCTCCTTTTTCGGAAATACAGTACCGCTATGCCGCTGCGTTTGCAAGAGCCAATTATCAGTTTGATAGTAAATACATTCTTAATTTGACGGCACGCCGTGACGGATCGAGCCGCTTTGGTCCCAATAACCGCTTTGCAAATTTCGGTGCAATTGGTGCAGCGTGGATCTTATCAAAGGAAAATTTCCTGAAGGACAGGTCTTGGTTATCTTTTGCAAAGTTACGCGGTAGTTACGGCTTAACGGGAAGTGATGCCATAGGGGATTTTGAATTTACGGATACCTATACCGCTGGATATTATTCTTACAACGGGATTCCGGGATTGTATCCATCTAGGCTCTATAACCCAGACTTTTCCTGGGAAAAGACCAAAAAATTGGAAGCTGCCCTGGAACTTGCATTTCTTGATAACCGCATCCAGTTGACCAGTGCCTGGTACCGCAACCGTTCTTCCAATCAGTTGGTCGGAATTCCTTTGCCGTCGATGACAGGATTTTCGTCTTTTCTTGGAAATCTGGGAGCCACGGTTGAAAATTGGGGCTTCGAACTGGAACTGAGTGGAAGTCCGCTTAAATCAAAGAACTGGGAGTGGACGAGTGCCTTTAATATCAGCCTTCCGAAAAATGAGCTGATCGCTTTTCCGGGGCTGGAAACATCTACTTATGCTAATCGATATGTAATCGGGGAGTCCATCAATGCGGTTAAAGTTTTTCAGTATGAGGGAATCGATCAGCAAACCGGTGAATACCAGTTTACTGATTTTAATAATGACGGTAAAATTACCACCACAGAGGATGCTAAAGCCATACGGACTTTGGGACCTGTCTATTTTGGAGGTTGGCAGAATACGCTTCGCTACGGGCAATTCAACTTGTCTGTTCTTTTTCAGTTTGTGAAACAGGACGGTTACAATTACTTCCGAACCATGAATGCGCCGGGCTTAATGTTGAACCAGCCCGTGGAATTTCTTAATGTTTGGTCAGCAGATAATCCAAACGGTATTGTCATGCCTTATACAACAGGTGGGGATGATGTCACCAACATATTGAC
Source organism: Chryseobacterium sp. UYP7 (assembly GCF_056279225.1). NCBI lineage: Bacteria > Pseudomonadati > Bacteroidota > Flavobacteriia > Flavobacteriales > Weeksellaceae > Chryseobacterium > Chryseobacterium sp. UYP7. Next base: position 52,149 of record NZ_JBWBQW010000011.1, on the reverse strand, counting down.
GGAGCATCTGAAAAACAGTACGGCTGCCGTCGGAGATGCCTCCTTCGTCCGTTTGAAAAATGTCCAGGTGAACTACGAAATCCCTTTGAAGAATTCGCTGGTGAGCAAGGCACAGGTTTATGTACAGGGTCAAAACCTCTGGACCTGGACTAAATATTTTGGGCTCGATCCTGAGTTCGTAACCTCTGGATTTCTTCCACCTTTAAAAACCCTTTCCGTAGGGGTACAATTAACTTTTTAAATATAGAATCATGAAATTACCTTTTTTTTATATATGCCTTGCTGGCAGTGCTATTATGATGTCGGGCCTTTTAAGTTCCTGCGATAATCTTCTTGATGTCCGGTCACCCATCGACCAGATCAACTCGGCACAGGTGTTTGAATCAACGAGCACGGCTGATGCTGCCCTGAGTAATTTATATGCAGAGTTGCAGTATTATTCATTGCTTAATGGCGGATCGGGGAGTGCGGGTGCTCTTTTGGGAACGTATACCGATGAACTGATCAGTTATGACGAATATAACAACGATGCGGATCGTGATCTTTATAATAATGTGCAACAGGCATCGAACACGAGCATTAAGACTTTTTGGAGCAATGCATATAAAGAAGTTTATCTGGCCAACAGTATTCTGGAAGGTGTAGAAGGCAGCACTGCGATACCTGAAAATGATAAAAAAAGAATCAGGGGGGAAGCGCTCTTTGTGCGCTCCCTTGTTTTCTATTATTTAACTCAGGCTTTTGGTGACATTCCTTACCCGACATCGACTGATTTTGTCATCAATCAAAGTCTTCCGAAAATGCCGGAATCTCAGATTTTAGCGGTGCTTAAGGATGACCTGAAGGAAGCAGTATCTCTATTAAATGATCAGTACACCAATCCGGAGCGTATTTATCCAAACCGGAAAACAGCTCAGCTTTTTTTAGCCACGGTATTGATGACGCAAAAAAAAGATGCTGAAGCGGAACCGCTTCTGAAAGAAATTGTTCAGAACTCCATGTATGTCTGGGAAGGGGATCTTTCTAAAACGTTTAAGAAAAATGGAAAACATATCATGTGGCAACTTAAACCGCTGAATGCAGGCGATGCAACAAACGAGGCGGTGCTCTACTATTTTGAGGATGCCCTTCCATATACTTACACGCTTTCCAATACGCTTTATAATTCATTTGCTTCCAACGATCTGAGAAGAACACAGTGGATTAAAGCGCTTACTATCGACCAGGCTACTTATTACCGATCCGACAAATATGTGAATACCATTGGAAATAGTGATGAATACTCCATTGTATTTCGATTAGAGGAAGCGTACCTGCTTCTTGCTGAGGCTTTGGTAAACCAAAATAAACTGGGTGAAGCGCTTCCGTATCTGAATGCAGTTAAAGAAAAAGCAGGAATTGAGCTCTCTCCAGCTGGTTCCTCCAAAGAGCAATTGGTGAAAGCTCTTATAGATGAAAACAGAAAGGAGTTTTTTACAGAACGGGGTATCCGATTTTTAAGCCTGAAGAGAGCAGGAAGGTTGAATGACTTGTTGCCATCCAAGCCAAACTGGAAAGACTACCACCTGGTGTGGCCGATTCCGAGAACTGAATTATTATTGAATGCAAACCTAAACCCCCAAAATAATGGTTATAAAATTGAACTACATTTTTACATTACTGTCTACCTTTTTTCTTTATGTTTCAACATCTGCGCAGAAAAGTGGTCTGTCAGCAAACAGCCCATTTGAAAGCCATACCTACGAAGTGCTTTGGACCGTAGTGTCGCCTGATATGAAATACCTCACCTTTCAGAAAGATTATGGTCCTTCATCTGACACTTTGGCTTTGGTGTCTCCCAAACAGCCGGGGCGAATTCTTTTTCAAACTCCTAATGTGTATCCTATTTCCGTAAAGTTCTCTAAAAAAGGGCATGTTTTCATGAGCGGTTCTTCTTCAGCAAAATTGCTTAAACTTCCTGATCTTACTCCGCTGGTCTGGAATGGAATTAAAACTGCTTTTTTTATGGAGGGCTATAATAAGATTGCAATTTTAAAAGAAGGAACTTTTAAAATCTATAATGAAGATGGTATTTTGGAACAGGAAATAGGGGATATCCTCAAATTAGAACAAAAAGACCAACGGATTTTTTACACCCAGAAAAGTGGTAACAATAATGTACTGATGGAATGGACGCCCAGCGCTCAAAAGGAAGTATTCTCGGAACATGATGTATCATATCATATCTCTTATCTCAAAGATCATATTTCTTTTATTAGAATCTCAAAAGAAGGGCAGAACAATTCTGATATTTTCTTTGTCGATTCATCTATTCAGAAAAAAATAAAAGTGGAAAATGCTGCGTTAAAAGCACTTCAAAATATAGCAGCTGTTTCTAAACTGAACGACGGGAGATATTTACTAACACTTAACATTAATGAACCGGTTGTTAAAAAAAAATCTGATGTGGACATTTGGTACGGCAATGATAACAACCTGGAGAAGAAATTCTTTCCTAAAGAAGCCCTTCACTACATCATCTGGAACCCTGAAAACAGCGAAATGCAAATATTGGATCATCAAAGATTCGATAAACAAACTGATCCAGGAAACGGTCGCTACTTAGTTGCTGTCAACAATTTTCTACATCAAAATTACTTTAAGCAAGAAATCGAGTATGAAATGTACCGTTACGATACATTATCGGGGAACTATGATTTTTTAGGCAGTGCAGGGCGTAATAAAATTTTTGATTATCAGGGCAAATATGTTTTGTCCCCGAATAATAAAAATTGGGTGCTTTTTAATATTGAAACAAAGGAACAAAAAGTAATTCCCTTAGAAAGTTCATATCACGCGTACTTCAGCAAATCGGGAGACCGAATTTTGTTTCCGGGAAAGGATTTTTTAGTTGAATATAATATTGCTGAATCAAAGTTGAAGAGCCTCCCTGTCGGTCTTAATAATGAATCTATAATTGTGAATGGTAAAAGTGAGATGGCGGGATTTGATGGTTATTACAGCCGGAGATACTATGATGATAAAAAACCACTTCTTCTTAAAATTAGAGATGATAAAACATTGATTGAATCTTACAGTATTTATCAGGATTCTAAATTGAAGCCGATCACCAAAAGTTCCACATTTCGTTTGACGCAGCCTATCTTGCTGCCGGACGGAAAATCTTTTTTCTACCTGAAGGAACATTATAATATACCGCCCTCTTTATTGATCAACAGGAAAGGAAAAGAACAAAATGTATATCAAACTAATGTGAACGATCACCGCATTGGTGAATATAGGATGGAAAAAATTTCCTATGCCAATTCTAAAGGGGTACCACTTACAGGGCTGCTTTATTATCCTCGTAAATATGAAAACGATATAAAGTACCCCATGATCGTGGGAATTTATGAAATTATGAGTCATCACTATAACCGCTATCTACTGGATGGTTTTAAAGGATTACAAACAGAGGGGATGAATATCAGATATTATCTTGATCGTGGATATTTTGTCTTTCTACCTGATATTGAATATGATGAACGAGGACCCGGAAGATCTGCCTTAGATGCGGTAGAATCGTCGCTCAAAGCCCTTGAAGGAAAAATTGGAATTAATTTTGAAAAGCTTGGACTTTTGGGGCATTCACACGGCGGTTATCAAACGAATTTTATTGCGACTCAAAGCAAGAGATTTGCAGCTTATGTTGGGGGTGCCGGCAATGCTGACTTAGTGCGTTCATACCATTCTTTTAATTATGACTATTCAATACCATTCTTTTGGCAGTTTGAAGAACAACAGTACAGGATTTACAAATCATTTGCTGAAGCGAAGAATTTATATATTGACAATAGTCCCGTTTACCATGCTGAAAAAGTCAGCAGTCCCATATTGCTTTGGACCGGAACAAAAGATGAAAATATTGAATGGGAGCAGACCATGGAGTTTTATCTCAGTCTGAGAAGAAATAGCAAAAAAGTGATTGCCCTTTTTTATGAAGACGAGGGACATAATATGATCAAAGAACGGAATCGGGAGGATTTATATGTTAAGATTTCTGACTGGTTTGATTATCACCTCAAAGGGGAGAAGAAAAATTGGATCGAAAAAATGAACGAATAAAAAAAGGATGCCAATCGGCATCCCTTTTTTTTAAGTTATTTTACAACTCTTTCTTTCAGAACAGTAGGACAACTTGATCCATTCAGTTCATAGAGTGGTTCTGTGCCCATTCCAACATTACCTGTGCAGGTAATAAATCCCTGTGTATCGCACAGTTTATTGGATGCAATACATTGGGGATTTTCTCCCGCGTGGAAAGCATATCCAGGGCGCGGTGCTTTTGAATCGTCTTTTGCAGCATGTGTAGCAAAAGCACTTCCTGTTCCAGCCAAGACCATTACAGCCGGCAATAAGAACTTTTTAAAATTGTTCATGATAAATATATTTGATGTGCTGCCTACTCTTTAAAGGGTTTTCGGCTTCTCCCTTGAATGAAATTCTCAGTCAGCGTCTGCGCACAACGATAACGTACAATCTCATTACCCGACAGTATATAAAAATAATCATCGGTCATCATCATCTGAAACATTTTATTTGCTCCGCGATGCGGAACATAAAAGCTGCCCCAGTATTCTGCGGTGCTGGTGTTGTAGACATCAACAACTGCATTTTTTTTCCATAAGTCTTTTGGCTCATGACGTCCCATCAGGTTGGCCTCATTGAAGATCAAACCTCGATGTACAATCATATTCCTGTTTACCAATTGTGAAGGTTTGTTCATTTTTGTCCGACCGTCTTTGAGCGTGATTATATCAAGATTAGCTTCAGTAAAAGGATCTATGGTTTTCATTTGTTTGGTAACCTTCAAATCTTGGTTGATTTTTAAAATCTGGTTCCTGTAAAAGAAGAGATAATATGCGTCACCCAGACCTTGATCAAATAGTAATTTACCGTCCGCATCAAAACCACCATCTGCCTTTTTTGTTAGTACAGAATTACTGATTTTGATCTTTTGATTTTCTTTGGGCGAGAGGTATGCAAGTCCCAACCTTTTGGACGCAAAATCTTCAATTCGCACATAGTACTGAGATTTGTTAACCGGGGCGAGTTCATCAAAATAGATGTCATTCCTGCTCACAGCTTTCAAGGGTTTTGATATCGAATCTAATTCAACAGTGTAAATAACTGGAACCGAACCGTCATACGCGAAAAGTATCTTTAACTGGAGAACATAACGGAGATTTTTAAAAATCACCCCCGATTCTGCATTCAGGTTAATGGTATCCATTTTCTTAAACTGAGAATCAAGCTTGTAAATTCTGAACGGACTGCTTGGATTTCCTAAGTATACATTCCCGCTTTCAGTCCCTACAAAATAAAATGAATTGACTTTTAAATCGTAGGATTTATCTTCGGTAATGGGATGATGAGGAAAACGTCTTGTAAAATTATTTTCCTTCTTCATGATATGCTCTGATGAGAGAAATAATCCAATCATTCCAAAGACAGGTATAATTGTCAGATAAGTAATATATCTTAACGATTTTTTCCAGCTCCCTGATCTTCTTAATGATAAGAAAGTTGCAAAACCTGCTGCGAGCACGCAAATAAAATTAAATATGAGGTGCTCTGTCCAGCCCATTTTTTCCAGGATTCCTCCACATGAGCATGGAATGAAGTCACTGAATTTCAGGACCAGTATGATGTAGACTGTAAATGCCCACATGATAGCGAAAGAAGATGCAATGCCGAAAATTCTAGTTTTGGGGATCGCCAGGAAAATACAAATCAATACTTCGGTAACGATTACTCCGTAGGATATAATTCCGGCATATGCGCTTAAAAGTGGCGACTGTGCCAATTGAACCTGAAAGTTTTCAAAATCCATTACTTTACTTAATCCTGCATAACAAAATAGTAAGATGAAGAAGTAGCTTATGTAATCTGCAAATCTGCTTTTAGTCGTTTCCATTCTGCTGTTTTTATTTATCCTTTTTTTAGTAAGATCCACTTCACTTTTTTTCCACAATATGCAGGCATTAATTCCCCTTTTGATACGTAAACTATAGTGCTGAGACGACCCTCTGTTTCCCATTCGCCACTATGCGAACATTTCCTCCCTGTGTGCAAAAATATTTTTTGGTTATCCATTCTCGTGTATGTCTTGTCATGAATTTTCACCAGTAATAATTAAGATTTAATGAGCATCCGCCAGTGTTGTTTGTCTCTTTCAGGCTCGTCATCACCTCCTGGTTCGACATTGGCAGGATAACCTTCATCATATACAGGATCTGCCTGATGAATCGAATCTGATTTACTTTGAATTTCACGTTTCATTTTTTCTGAATTTTGCAGATTTCGATCTTTTTCTATTTCAGATCTTTCACATGACAACATCATAAATGCTGTCGCAATAGTTAAAAGTGATATATACTTTTTCATAATTTTTAATTAATGGTTTTTAAAAAAGTTATACCGGCCGGTTATGAGTAGAATTCTGAAATCGAAATTAGGAGGATTACGAATCGGAAAAAAGCTTTTGATGGGTGAATGGACCCAAAATGGGTAAAAATTGGTACATCCATCCCGTTGTTTTTAGTATTTACTATCTTGTTAATCAACTGCTTAAAATTTAAAAATAGCCCATTATTACTAGTCGTACAGGGAATTGAGCTTTTTTAGTTAAATTTGACCATAACGTAATATTATGCCTCATCATAGTCGTATTTTAATGATTTTCTTCATCCTGTTTTTGACTTTTTTTAAGAGTCAGGCGTTACAATACGATTCCTATAAGAAAATTTTGGGTTTTATTAATTCGTATGAGGAAAATGACGAAAGAGCAATCGGGTATGTCAAAATGTATATTTCCAAAGCCAAAAGAGAAAATGATCTTAAGAGATTAATAAAAGGATATGAGCATGCAATCTATTCTACGGGTGATGTTGAACGTAAATTAATCTACGCTGATAGTGCCATCGCTACTGCGATTCATTCAAAAATAGAAGATCAGATATCACGGTCCTATATGGGAAAGGGAATTATTTACTATTACAACCGCCGACAATATAAACAAGCACTTGATCTCTATTTGACGGCTTTTAAATTCTCAAAAAATTCTAAAGATGGTTACCTGAAAAATAAAATAGTTTATCATTTGGGAATGGTGAAAAGTTATTTGGGCTATTATGAGGAGGCTGCAGCGCATTTTGAACAAACCGCTGACTTTTTTGAGGCGAATACGCTAAGTAAATTGCATCCCAATCAAATTATAGATAATGAATCAGGATATTACAACAGCATTTATCGCTTAAGTTCCTGTTATAAAAATCTTAATCTTTCTAATAAAGAAGACTCTTTAATAAGTATGGGACTTAATAGACTTCAAAATACAAATATGCATCCTTTAGCATATGGATATTTTCAGAAAGGGAAAGGTGTTCAACTTCTCAGAAAGGGCAGGAGTGAAGAAGCTTTATCTTATTTTACCGCTGCGGAGGAAATTTTGGATCATGAACAGGATTATGCCTCACTCACTATCGTTTACTTTTATATGGGTAAACTCTTTATCATGAAAAATAAAAGAACTGAAGCCTTGTTCTATTTTAACAAGGTTGATGCTTTTGTTAATAAATTTTGGTTTGTCACTCCGGAAATCCGGTCTAATTATGAGTATCTAATTAATGACGCGAAAGCTCATGACAAGACCGAAAAACAACTTTACTACACGAATCAGCTCTTAAAAACGGACTCCATAATTAATGCGGATTTTGCAATGTTATCCGGAAAAATGTACCGTCAGTATGACAAGGAAACCTTGCTCAATGATAAAAATAAATTAATAAGTGAACTGAACTTTAATGTAAAAATTTTATATTTTGCTATTGGCATCTCTGTATTAATTCTATTTCTTTTAATTTACAGATCCAGTAAAAGAGAAAAAAAACTTTCTGGTAAGTATCAAGCCATTTTGGAAAAATACCGAACCTCCATGAACGCAGATGAAATTGATCAGTTAGAAGTACAAAAAAGTCCGGAGAAAAATCTTTATAGCGAGGAGGTTACAGATAAAATTAAGCTTAACCTAAAAATGTTCGAGAAAAAGAAACTTTTTCTTAAACCGAATTTGACCATTCCAATAGTCGCTAAAATGATCGGTACTAATAGGACCCATTTGTCTTACGTTCTTAATGAGCAAATGCAGATCAGCTTTCCAAGCTATCTTAAAAGCCTTCGAATTCAATATATTACAAAACAATTAATGGAAGATAAAAAGTATCTGAATTATAAAATGGACACTTTAGCGAAAGAATGTGGAATTTTGAACAGACAGCTTTTTGCTATCCATTTTCTGGACATTAACGGCATTCGTCCTATGGATTTTATCAGAAAAAGAAGGGAGGAACTGGAAAAGTCTTCGCAAAAGTGATTTTTTTATTCGATTTTTACTGCTAAAATTAGCATTATGACAGGAATAACTTTTAGAAAAAAAGTTGATGAGATTTGGAAGATCTTAACATTGGCGATAGATCAAATTAATAGAAACGACACAGAAATTGTTCTTCGATGCGAGGAAATTTTAATGGAGACCGATATCGCCATCAGGAATCTAAAAACTATTTTACAACAGTACAAATTTTCTGACTGGAGTGAAGAGATCAGTTTCTTCAAAAATACCAAGCCAAAATTTGTAGCTATTTATATCTATTATTCAAATATTTTAGCGATCGAATCATCCAAACCTTATTCAGATCCTCAGATTATTAAGGATTATTACGGAAAAGAAAGAGCAAACCTCTTATTTTTTTATAATGAACAGCGGGAATTTATTAGTTATTTTAGAAGGAATTCGACCTATTTAGATAAAAAATATTTTGTTCGTTTTAAATTTGATTTTAAATTAAAACTAAGTGCTGAGATGTATAGCTATGATGAAGAGTTTTCGACTTCGCACGATCATATTGTCTCGCAAATTTTGGCTAATGATATGCTGGATCAGTATTTGTCACAGAAGATCGATTCAAAAGAAACTGTCGGAAATTCTTTGGTAGAGAATAATAACATTGAATGGACGGCACCCAAAACGGCACTGACTGAATTGCTTTATGCACTCTATCAAACAAGATGCTTCAATGGCGGTCAGGCAGATTTAGCCGAAGTTTTTAGATGGGCAGAGAAATCATTAAATATCGATTTGGGTAATTTTCATAAAACCTTAGGCGAAATACGATTAAGAAAAACCGGAAGGACTAAATTTTTGTCGCTGCTTCAGCAAAATTTCAGTCAATATCTGGATGATTTAGATGTATAGTTTTTAAATCATTGTTGTCGAAGTTTTTGAAGTATGTTTAACGTTTAATACTAATCATTTATTTGAAATCTTTCGTTAATATAGAAAAGCTACCAAAAGATATTTCGTGGGATTAATTTGTACAGAGTCAGTCTGCGTCTAAGAAGCCAGTTTATTTCTAAAGATTAATTGTAGAATTAAATAAAAGAGTCTAGTCAATTGAAAAACACTGGCAATAATTAAATAAACTCCTTTTTTTGGCAATAAAAATTCAAAGAGGTTTTATATTTCTATAACCTAGTTATAACATGGACAAACTTTAATTTTTAAAATAATTTATTTATAAGCTTTTTAGAATAATCGTTCGGTAGTACCGAAAAACTACCGAAGGAAATTATGTGTGATTTTGAAAATTTGCTGAATAAAATTATTTTGAAATTATGGCAGTATCTATTATCACCACAGAAGACCTTCAGCAATTTAAAATTGAACTTCTGGAAAGTATCGAAAACTTACTTCAAGGAAAGAAGACAGAGGAAAAATTATGGCTTCGAACCTCTGAGGTTAAAGAGCTTCTTACTATATCTTCAGGAACCTTACAAAACCTAAGAATTAACGGAACCTTGTCTTATAGTAAGATAGGGGGGACGCTGTATTACAATTATAAAGATATCCAGAAACTATTGATGGATTTTAAACATTAATTGTTAATCAGTAATCATGAAGCAATCTAAAAGTATCATCAGTTTTTTTGAACGGGTCATTGAGGATGACCGTTTAAATCCCTCTCATATCAGTATGTACGTTTCTCTGTTCCAATTATGGAGTTTAAACAGGTTTCAAAATCCTTTTCGTATTTGCCGAGGAGAAGTAATGAAGTTAGGTAAAATCAAATCGATCGCTACTTACCATAAGTGCATTAGAGAACTTTGTGATGCGGGACTTATTATTTATTTGCCTAGTTACAACTCCTACAAAGGAAGCTTGATCGAAATTACTGATTTCGAAAGTGAAAAGGCAGATAGAAATAAATTTTTACAAAATCGGAAATTATTAAAAAAAGTAGATGTTCCTTTTTCTGTACCGCTGATTGATGAAGTTGAATTATATTTTACAGAACGTGATCTGCAAGCTGCGGAAGGGGATCAATTTTATTCTTTATATCAATCTTCCAATTGGATGTTGAGTAATAATAAACCCATGAAATGCTGGCAAGCTGCCGCGAGGATTTGGATTTCTAAAGCCGAAAAAGTTCGAAACAAGAACATTCATGATAATCAGATGAATTACTAATTTAAAAGAGCAGCATCAGAGTGAAAAGCATAGATCCTAAAACACCCATTTGGCAGTTAACCGTGGAAGAATTCTTAGAAATTTCTAAAAACCTCAAAACTTATAAAAAATATGAGTATGGTTTGAAAGGATTAGCGAAGATTCTTGGATGCTCCGTGTCGAAGGCTTCGGAAGTTAAATCTTCGGGTATTTTAAATGATGCCATCATACAAAATGGAAATATCATTATTATCGATATAGAAATGGCATTAGAACTTTTTGGAAAAAAATAAGCATGTATTACCTTGAGTTGATAGAACGGTTTTGGAATTTTAACAAAGAAAATCAAATAGGGTCGACAACGATTTCAATGTATCTCTACCTTTTGAAAATTAGTAATGACAACAATCGATACGATTTTAAGGTTTCGGATGTGGAAATTAGTAAGCATTTAGGATTGACAAGGAAAACGGTAAAATATACAAAAGAGAAACTAAGGAGATTTGGTTTAATTCATTATCAAACTAAAAATGGTTTACCTGGATATTACATATTAATTTTAGAATATCCTTTATTGATTACTCACTCTGAAGTTTCGGAAAAGCAACGAATGATAAGTGAGATTATTTCTCAAAAATCTGAACGATTAGAAATTCCATTGCAGATTGTTTTACCGATTCAAGATGTTAGTGAAGACATTCCCAAAATTGTCACTCAAAGCATCAAACCTCAGTATTCAAAAGTATTAAGAACAGCTGTCGATGATATAAATATTCCCACAATTGAAGAATTCATTGATTATGCTCAAACATTAGCAGGTTATGATTCCCAATTAGATTTCAGCATTAAAGAAAAATATGAAAATTGGGTAAATAATAACTGGAAAAATAGTTCAGACAGACCTATTGCCAATTGGAAGTCTTCATTGAAAAGCACTTTGCCTTTTATGAAAAACATCGCGAAAAATACAATACCATCAATTCCTAATATAAAGCGCACTAAGTTTTCAATTGATAAGTAAGAAAATAAAACAGGTAATAAACTGCAAAATAAAACCTAAAAAACGAATATGAACATTCCAGAAAAGGATTTGAAATTAATCCGCAAGGAATTTGAAAAAAAAGAGGGGAGATTTCCTGACAGAATAAGACTGGGAAATAATTTCGTGGACGATTTCATTTTTGAAAATAGTGAGGCGGCAGATATTCCGATCAATGCACTTCGAGTAATTTTCAATATCGTTTCAATTATTAGTAATGAGCAGTTTCGACCGGAAGACCGTCCGAAACAACTGACTTTATTCGATGAAGAATTTGAAACAGAAAACAACACTTTTGCTTCTATAAAAATTAGGAACAGTAAAATATCGCCAAGTGGTTCTACAAAACAAGTCATAGATGCGTATGAGTTTTTGGCTAAATTCAAAATGAGTTGGTACAAATCGCTTAATTCGAAAGGTAGAGAAATTAAAACTTTTGGTGGACTTATTTCTACGCCAAGTTACGACCACAGAGGTTATACTTCATTTTTGATAAGCAGTTATTGGTTGAAAAAACTTATGGTCATTCCTGAATACAATTACATCCTTTACAATCTGGTGTATAACATCAAAAATAATAAACATATCATTTTTGTAATATGGCTTTCTAAATTACCTGAAAATGGAACGGTTTTAAAGCTTTCTACGTTGAATAAGAAATTCAAGTTGAATTATAAAACAGCCAATGATTTTTGCTTTAAATTTTTAAAATCTGTGAGAATCAGTCTTGATAAATTCAATAATTTATCTTTTAATTATAAATATGAAAGGGATCATATTTTCATCATTCCTTATCATACCAAAACGATTCTGGATGATACTTTATCCATAGATACACAAGATCGATTGGAAATTACCCGAAGATTAATTTATTTCAGAAAAAGGTATGGTTTACAGGAAAATGAAATGCTTCAGTTTTCTCATCAATACCGCAACATTCCACAAACTAGAGTGTTAATCGACCAATCTTTCAAAGAGTTTATCAGAATAAATCGACGAACAGGAATTAAATCTACAAATTTTCAGGGAAAAATGTTTTTGAATGAAATTCAGGAAAGAATAATAGAAAAGTACAGAAATACGAAAATGGGAGCGTTGATTCCGAATGGTTATCCAATTATTATTTGAATTCGGATTCGCACTCATTTCATTTCGGAATTGTACTCATTCAGAATTCGGAATTGCACTCGCTGAAGTTGAGGTAGTGTTAAAATAAATGGAAACAGGATCTGGTTTTCGGAATTGCACTCGTTTCAAAATTTTAAAATCATTCTAACTCTGGATAACGAAGTGAAATTACGACTAACCACAATTATTGCAGAAAAAAAAATATTTGTATTCGGAATTGTACTCATTCCAAAAAAGGCGGGTTGTCGGATTTGTACTCATTTCAATTACGGATTTGCACTCATCTATAATTCGGAATTGCACTCATTCTAAATTGCTACAAAACCACTTTGCATAAAGAGTATCAGCCATTACTAAAAGTATATCAAAAAGTAATTAAAAAGTCTTTTTTATTAAAAAGGAAAATGGGGATAAGAAATTTGCTTTAAAAAAGAAAAAAAATGAATTGCGAAAAAATAAAAGAGAAAGTGAGCATAAGAATGGTTTTAGAATCATTCAATCTTTTTCCTGTGAAAGAAAACAATAAAACTGCATTTTATTTTGCATTGGACAGAGTTGAGGTATTCCCCAGTTTTTCAATTGATTTTGTTAAAAATACGGGATTTGATTTCGGAACAGGAAAAAGTTATGATATTATTTCAATTGTTCAGCAGATGAAAAAATGTTCAGTTTCAGAAGCTTTGAAATACCTTGAAAAATTTGATGTTTCCATTCAGCATCTTAATCATAACGTGGTAATTAATAAAAATAATAGTTATCAAATTCTAAAAATGAATCAAATTGTACATCCTGCATTGATCCAATATTTAGAATTACGAAAAGTCTATGAACAAAAGGATTTAGTAAAAGAAATTCATTATAAACTGAATGGTAAGAACTATTTCGGAATTGGGTTTTACAACAATTCTGGAGGAGTGGAAATCCGAAATAAATATTCTAAAATCTGTCTGGGTAAAAAAGATATTACCATGATTAAAAACCCAGATCATCAGAACAATGAAATTTGTGTTTTCGAAGGATTTTTTGATTACTTAACATTAAAAAATATTGAGAAATCAAAAAATTTAACAACGGATTGCTTGATATTAAATTCTACGGCAATGCTATTTAAAACTGACGAATTATTGAAAAATTACGAAAGAATTTTACTTTTTTTCGACAATGATGAAAATGGGAAATCCGCAAAAGAAATTATCCAGAATAAATATCAAAATGTGGAAGATTGTTCCTTGTTATACAGTGCTTTTAATGATTTGAATGAATGGTTTTGTTGGATGATATAAGGTTTGAAAAAAACACTAATTTTATTGAGCAAAGAAGATTAACAAATTTAAAAACTTCGAATGACTATACAATTAAGTTTTTAGCTTAATTTTTACTGGACGCTAAATTAATAATTCCAATTTTTGAAAATATTGAATCCACCCAATAAAATAAACAAAGTATAATAAATTACAAATGAGACAGAAATTTGAAAAGAAGCTAATTGGTTATGAGTCTTTGTTTTTGATTATTAATTTGAGATTAAATAAATGATTTTGCTGTATACTAATATAGTATTTATAAAAATCTTTGCTATATTTGAAAACTAACATAATAGCGATTGAAGATTCTAAAATGTGGAATTAATGATTCTTTTTTAACATGTCCGCAGAATTTTTTTGATTCGGTAACATTTGAAAGGATGTATATCATATTACGTTAAGAGATTAACTTATCACTTTTAACATGTATTTTTAGAATGCCAACCACGACACCATCACAATCAGCTTCTACAACTTCCGACAATGGCCGAAATATTCGTGCAGAATTGTATGCCGAGTCCTATTTCTATTTAGATCCTTCTAAAGTCACTCAAAATCAAACTGCTGCTCAAAAGTTTGGAGTCGTTGATGAAAATATATTCCGAACGACGTCTGTTATTAATTATACGGGGAAGATTTTCAACATTTGCAAAGGGCAGATCTGGGTACAACCTAACAGCACAGATGTAAATAAAGTGAATTTGATACTGAAACCCTTTTCTCAACCGATTAAAGGATTGGCTATCAAATATATAATTTATAGAGGTTTAAAAAAGTCTGATTTTTTCGCTGCAGGTAAGGTGGTTGCGAGCAGCGAAACAGCTACCGATTTTGTACAGGAAATATGGAAAGATTTTTTACATTTTAATCCGGGACAAACTAATTTTCCGCAGGAATTTATTGGTTATCCTCCAGAAACTGGGAGCGAACAACAATCAGGAGATTTAATCGATGATTATTTCTTCAAGATTTCAAAAATAGTAGAAGTTGATGAAACTCCTACTGAGGAAAAGAAATTTGCATACGAACTCCCCATGATTCCTGAAGGGATTTATCTTGGCAATGCTGAAGAAACAGTAGGAATAGACATTGTCCTCAACGAAGGGGATTATACGGTAGAAAATGATCCTAATCCTTTTAAATTAGATTTAGCATTTGCCAGAGTCGGAGAATATCAATTGGAGACTGCGGGATATATGGGCATCCAAAAGAAACTCATTCAGGAATCTGCGATGCAGTTTATGGATATTGCAGCATTTTATGGCCTTCATACCTATGGCAACGGCAAGGTTTACCTGTCGAAAACTGAAATATTAGACTCTTCGGAAACGATATATGCTTTACTGAATAAGTTTGTCACGAAAAACACCATCTATCTGTATGTCCAAAGCAACCGCCGGCGGAGTTATAATTTCTACGGAAATTATAAGATATCTGATTCCAACAGCAACGATATTCGGATCGCATTAAATGGTGGTCAATATGGCGAAGAAAAATTTGGAGAAAGCTGGTCTGTAAAAGCATTTCAGAATGTCTCACAGCTTTCTTTAAAGTTGACGACGGACTATAATAGTGGAGCTGGGTTGTACATTAAACAAGGTGTTATTGATACTTTGGTCACGCAGCATGAAGATTATTTTATCCGAAATAATAATCTGTTGAATGATAATAATGATCCTGATAACGAAGATGTTGGTTTTACCAAAGCCATTGGTTTTATGACCAATAAAGTTGAAACAAAAGCTGTTTCTACAATCATACAAATGATCTACGAAGGCAAACAGATTTCGGCGACCCAATATACACCAGAAGAATCTGCGGTCTATTATATGAAAGACATTGATGATGTTTTTGGGTTGATTAATGCCGAGCCGCATATTCAGTCCAAATCTGCAAACGAGTTACATTATATTGTAGATCAAAATCTATTATTAATCAACTTCAATAATAAAGCAGGAGGGCAGGATATTGCCACGGTCACAACCAAAAGAACAGAAGATTTGGTAGTGAAAGACGGTACTGATAATCTCAAACGCATTACCTACGAAACGTTACTTAACAGCATCCGCCAAAATGGTGGCTCTTTCTTTGAAAGCCGTTCTGCCTATAAGGATAACAGCAATAGTGGTACGATAAGTTATAGCCAAAGTCTTAACAATTTTTATCGTCCGGAGAAACCTTACAATCTGCAAACCGAAGTTTTTACGGGAGGTGACGGCAATACCATTACAGGCTTATCTCTGCATTTGGAAGACGGCAGTTTACCCAGTAAAAAACTTTTGGGCATTACGGAACCAGAAAACACCATCTTCAAAGAGCTTATAGAAACGAAAACTTTGAACAATCCTAAATTCTTTTTTAAAAATGAATTGGAAGATGAGGAAAGTTATTTTACTTCTTCTGAAGGAACAGCTTATAGGAAATACAGTCTATGTGTGATTGGTGAGAACCAAAACGGCGAGCTAAAATTCCGTGAACCTGAGGATAAAATCTTTGTAACAAGCGTGGATAAATGTATTTATGCAAGTGAAGAATACGCGAAGTGGATGCCTAAAGTAAATGACATTGTAAAAACTATTAACCCATTTGACATTAAAATATATGAGTAATACTGCATTGTTTTTAGCGACTGGTATTGTTGTTAGAGAAAAGGGGGTTAATAATCGTAACGAAAATTATGAAATGTTGCCGACTGAAGACAACTCAACAAAATATCTAATGACTTCCGATGAAGGGAAAATTATACAATTTAAAGTTTTTTCAAAGACAAAAAATATCTACGAATTCTACATTTTTATTAATTATTCACATTTATTAGACAGAGATAAAAATCAAACAGAGGTTAAGATTAACGATGGGTTCTGTTTATTAACACATTATAATGATTATAAAAATTATAAGATTGGGTTGGCTGAATTATTTTTTGATACTTTTTGGTTTGACAGCAATTTTGAGGTTGCAAAAGCTGGTGATACTATCCAGATAGAGAGGCTTGATTTTTCTATTCCCTCCAAGTTTTATGTACAAAAGAATTATATATTTAATATTGTTTATAACCAGGATATTGATTTTACTGATCCATCAACATATCCCAATGCTACTGTTACTACAACAGAAATAAATCTTTTGCAATCTTACTCAGGCAAGTTTTATACAAAAAACATTGTGGCTCTAAGCGGAATAGAAGCTGCATATAAAATAGAATTCACGAAGTTGTTGACTTTTATATGCTTCAGAACGGATTATATTGTTAATAAAATCCTTCTTATTTTCACGATGCGTGATAATAACAATCTTGATAAAAATTATGAAACCATCAAACTGGCTGTGCGGAAAAAATATGTAGATAATAACAATACATTATATAACCAACTGCCTAAAATTGATCAGGTTATTGGAGAATTATTAAAAGATTGGGGTTACGTTGATGGAGTGGAGGCTTCATTTATGTTTGATGGCAAATCGATTGATTTTATTAGGAATTATTATAATTCAATCTCAAGTTTCTATGTCACATTACTGGAAGCCGATGAAAAAGTATATTTTAAATATGATAATCATGGCAACCCTAAAAATTTTCAGGGAATAAACCTCACTCACGATGGAGAGTTAGATGAGGACGGCAATGTAATACACGTTTCACAAGAAGAGAAAGATAAAAAAGACAGTGAAAGGCGAGTTGCGTATCTTTTCAAATTTCTAACAACCGAAGGATTGGGAATATTTGATTTTGAGCAGAGAATGGCTTGGTTGAAAGATCTTGTAAGTCAAGTAAAATTGGAACAACAGAATGCTAATACCGCTACCCAGAACAACTTTATCAAACTTCTCAATACATTTGTAAATAAAGATGAAGCAGACAGTTTATTGGATTATTTGCTGGAATCCAATGGAGCACAGACCAATTTTGAGGTTGTTTACAATAAGTTAGATGATGGAAGATTGGAAAGATATCCTGTAATTAGCTGGTTTGTAGATCAGGCAACTAATAGAATGTTTTTTATATTCACAATCTATAACGTTTGGAAATTTTCAAAATATAGCTTCTATTCCCCAAGCAGCAATATGTATAGAGGTATCAATTTAGATTGTTATTTTTTAAATGCTGGCAAAAAATACTATCCTCAATATGATACACAAAATAACTTAAAGAGTGGAAGTATTCCTATTTTGAATTTCTCAATAACAAAATTAGGAGACGATGGATCTTTTACCGCTAATACTTATAGTCCTAAAAAAGAATTGCAAAGAGAAATAGTTGAGATCGATCAGATTGTAACAACTGTAAATTATAATATATACGATACTCACGGTGATGGGATGTCTGAGACTACGACAAATTTTTCATTTGGGAAATACCATCTTTATCAGTCCATTACTTTACTGGGATATAAAGGAACTTATGAAATATCTGTCCCTGATCATACACCTATTCCTGCATTCTTATTTTATTATGCAAAGGATTTTGAAAGGCTGAAACTGTTTGATGCAGGTCTCTCATTTGCGATACAGTTGGGGATAGAAGTTGGTCTTTTTTTCGCATTTGGTGGAGCTACGGTCATCAAAAGTTTAGAATATCTGAAATATACTACCAACGTGTACAGGGTTTTTATTGGAGAAGCTACAGGCGCAGAAGCCATATTGTTTTATAAAGGTCTTTATAATGCATCAGAGTTATACACGCTCAGTGCTTCGGTTATGGGGTCGTTTATGAATTTTCTTTCTGAATCAGCAAGAACCCCAGAAGAAAAAGCATACTATGCCAAAGTAAGTATGTATCTGCTTTCATCCACACTTATGGGAGCGTACATATCCGGAGTTGCGAGATCCAAGATAAATACTTTACTGGATGAGATTATCATAGATCCACTATACAACCAGCTCAGAACACAGCATCCCGAGATCTATAATATGATTGTGAGGGCAAAAGGAATATCCGTGGCAGAAATGGCGGACTTCCGAACGAAGTTTATAAAGGACAGACCCAATCTGCGTGTTATCTTTGACAATTCTTTTGACGATAGTTTGAAAGTGGCTTTTTCCAAAGAATATGGCAGTATTACAGACCTAAAAGTTTGGGATAGCTTGAATGAGGCGGAGAATGCACTTTCCAACTGGAAAAGCCTCTATGCAAAAAATATAGTGGACAGGGCTTCTCCAAGTATTATTAAAAGTGATGCGGATGTAAGTGCAATAGTAGAATATTATAGCATAAGTTCTCTAAGAAATACTTTGGAACCTTTAAGTTTTACCAAGCGGTGGACTGCTATAAATGAGATTAGCAGTAATTTGCGCAACGAAATCAAAAATGATAATGACTTACTGAAAGGCTGGGTAAGGTATAGGTTTGAACCTAATCTCGTTGAGAAATTTACTTCCTTGTCAGAAACACAATTATTATCTTTGTTAAAACGATACGGAAATACATCAGAAGAAGGTTTTAATATGATAAAATCTAACGCAAAGCTGCATATAGACCGTTTGCTGAAATACCCAGAACCAACCCATAATATAGAGTATTTTAATACAAGAAGAGCAGAAATGTTGCCACCGAATTTTATAGATGGTAAGACAAAGAATATGATTAGGCTTCACGAGGTGGATAACTATATTGAATTAGAATTAAAAGTTAGTAAAAAACTACGAGCATCATTAGAGAATGAAGCAGGAGATTTAATAGATGATATTACTGGTTTAAGTTATGACACTATGGGAATTCCTCATAATGTAATAAATCCTTGGACAAGTAATGGAATTGATTCTGTTAATTATTGGTTTGATGAGTTTAAAATATCTATTACAACTCATTTTGAAAAAATAAGTAAAATACCACCTTTGGATTATGTTGTAATTGATTACAAATATTTTGATGAAATTTCATTGGCTATTGACCAGCCAGCAAATTATTTAAAAAATAAAATAGACCAATATATTATTCAGAATCATAACGGACAAGTTAATAAACTAATAAAATTAAATTACTAATAATTATGGCAACAGCATTTATTCAATATAAAAATGATAAAGGATTTAATATTGCAGAGGATTTTATGCAATTAATGTTTTACTACGTAAATGAAGAACTTAAAAAATCACAATATCATTTTGATAATAAAGAGACATTTATAATGTCTCATCAATTTATTATTAATGGTTATCAAAGCAGTTATTTAACATTGGGTTGGAATAGAATTATTTCGAATACTGCTGAGGAAGAAACAATGATTCAAATTTTACAAACCGTAAAAACAACTCTACAAAACAAAGGAACTTATATTTCTATAGCAGAGCTACAATCAATTCCAACAGAAGATGAAGATTTTAAAATATTATATAGCAGAAAACCTTTCCCCACATCAGAATTAATTAAAATAATAGATGCACTCATAAAAATGTTACAAGGAACTTGGGATTCTACCAATTATAATATGGATATTAATTATCAGTATTAAAAAATATCATAAATGTTCCAAAAAAGTGTTGATTTTTTCGACACTTTTTTATTGGAAAATATCCTCAAGACAAACAGCAAATGATGACGGTGTAAATCCAAATTCATATTTCCTCAACGCAGGAAAAAAATATTATCCCAAATTTGATGCACAGGGAAATCTTAAAAGCGGGAGCAATCCTGTACTGGCATTTTCAGTTTCAAAAGTAGAAGACAATGGGAATTATTATGTTCAGGTGCTTAATGACAAAATATCTTATGTTCCAAGAAAAGAACTAAACAGAGAGGTTATTACAGTTGATGTAATAGAATCTACAACTACAGTAGT
The DNA here is from genome assembly GCF_056279225.1 of Chryseobacterium sp. UYP7. Lineage (NCBI taxonomy): Bacteria > Pseudomonadati > Bacteroidota > Flavobacteriia > Flavobacteriales > Weeksellaceae > Chryseobacterium > Chryseobacterium sp. UYP7. The sequence continues at coordinate 31,353 of NZ_JBWBQW010000011.1, read as the reverse complement.
TACAACACCAGGCGGACAAATGCCTGTTCCAAACAGCACTACTAAAAAATATGGCGATTATCATCTTTACCAACCTATTTCTCTATTAGGTTATCAGGCAGATCTGGATCTGGAAGTCCCAAATCTGACACCAATACCTGCTTTTCTGTTTTATTATGCAGCAGATTATGATGATCTGAAAGACTTTGATGCGGCAATAAATTTACAATACAGGTAACCGTAGATATTGCCTTATTTTATTTTACCGGCGGCGTTTCTACTTTAAAACATCTTTCCTATCTCAAATATATTTATAACTTTAGGAAAGGAATGGTAGCAACGGATGCCGTGTTGGTTTGGCGTGGCATAGATGCAGCTGCAGAAACAGTGGCAGTAACATCTGGCGTGCTTACGGCTTATTTTGATTATGAAGCCACGATAAATAATGACCCAAGACTGAAAGATCTTTATAAAAAACTAAGTATGTTCTTTTTGGGTTTAACTTTGGGAACGGCAGGAGGAGCAGTATATTCAAGAGTAAAAACTGTGAAAGCAGCAGATGAAGTGTTGGCGGAGGTCAATCGATTAACAAATTTTGGTATCTCACACGATTTACCAGATGATATTTTAAGTGTATTATATACCGTAAGAAACATCTCAACAGTAAGTAAAATATTTTTCCAAAACAGGATAAGCAGTTTAGCTGTAAATGATCTAGGAGAGTCCAACCATATTTATAATTTTTATGAAAATCTTCGTAACATTGAAAAGAGTAACTTTTGGATGCATTTCAAAAATTATGTTGGAGATTCAAACCAAAGTCCTGTAAATTGGGGACAAACCGACCTTTTATTTTGGAAAACTATAAATAAAAATGAGGATGGACAATCAGGATTGAGATTAATTATTTGGAGAAATGTTACGGACGATGCTTTTGGGAAAACCTTAAGGGCAAATTTAAACTACCTGAACGAATTTCCAATATTTAGATATAATTATAATGGTGCGAACTGGGTTCATATAAATGATCTGATTTTTACGGATGGAACCAGATATATTGGTGGTCATACGTCTAAAAATCTTATAAAATCATCTGGATCAGAAGTTTCATCAGGAAGTTTTAATGGCAAATGGATTGCGATAGATCATCTTCCCACAACGGGAACTAATCAAAATATAAATTCAGTAAGTGATTTTATAACACATCCAAAAGGACATATACAATATAAAAGAGGAGAATTATTTTATCGTTACCCTTCTCTTGAAGGTGTTCGTCCACAGAGTTATGTGTTGAATGGAAAATTGGTAAAAAAAGTACAAACAGAAAAAACAATCATTAATCCAATTTGGAGTGATGAGAGAAAAATACAAGAAAATATTTTTTCTCTTCATAATAAGAAACTAAAGTCAACTAACAAAAATGGTCTTTTACACGGAAAAAACTATCCGCAAGTAGAAAAGATATTTGAAAGTAGTTTTTCTGATGGTACTCCAATAAGAATTATATGGAAAAATTATGAAAAGCAAGGAAATATAGTAATTGACAATCATTACTACATCGAAATTGAAGGATTTTAAAAATTAAAATAAAAAAATAATATGAGCGTTCATACACAATATGGTTTAACATTTAGTATTTCTAATACTCCAATTTTAGGTCGAAGACCAAATGTTAGTAATAATGTTTATAATAATTTACAATTTGAGTTAAGATCAATTATTGACAGAAGCAGTAGCAAAGGAGAGGGCTTGGTAGACACCATATTAGAAGAAACAAATAATATACTGGCTGGTACTTGGGATGGTGTTGAAGAAGAAGGAGATAATAAGTTTATTACAGAAACTAATGAAGCAATACGTTTAGACCTCAATGATGGATTTGCTTACTTAGGGCAGGAAGATTACGGTTGGAGTGAACTTCCTAAAATTCCTCTTACAGATCTAAAAGCTATCTTAGAAGAATGGATTGCTTTTAGAAATTCTGTCTACGCATAACAAAACTGTACAAAACTTACAAAAGTAAACGAGAGTAGGTTAAAACCTGCTCTCGTTTATTTTTGTAGCGAAAAATTTCAGAGTAAAAATCGAGAAAGAAGCAGATGAAGTATTGGCGGAAATGTCACGATTGAACAATCTGAACCCGCCTGTCCAGCATAAACTTCCCCAAAATGTAATAGATGTTATCGTAGCTGTTGGTAATATTGACCAGAAAATTACTTTGATGTCTAATAAAATTGTTGGTTTGGATTTATCTGGCGCAACCAATAATATTCTTACAAAATATAATTCTGCAAGTTATTTTACAAGACAGGAAAAGTATCAATTTTTGTTGAATATTATGGTCTTGATGTTAATAACTATTGGACAAAAATGAATATTAGTAATGCGGAATTTGTTGATATATGGAAGAATGTAGAAATGAAATCATTTAGAAAAAATTTCTGGTTCTTGGAGAATACAAGTATGATTAGGAATGCCGATGAGATGAATAAAGAGATGTTTTTAGGTGTGCCTAAAAAAATGCGAAACAAAAAAATAAACAATCCATCTGATCCTCATTATTATAAATATGATGGAAAAGGAGTTCATCATAATACTGCACTAAGGAATAATTATCCTAATTCTTTAGGTGACATAATGGGAACAGAAAACTATTTAGGAAAGGGATTTTATGAAGCAAAAGTAAGAGTGTGGATTGATGAAATAGAAAATTGGAGGGTGAAAAAGGATTTAAGCACTTTTTTTCCGGATAATTGGTCACCACAAAGAATACAGGAAGAATTGGCAATTGCATTTAAAAATAAAAAATTTGATAAATTTAATGCTTACGATGGAGAAATGTCTAATGGAGTAAAAGCGAGATTTCACATTGATAATGGTATAATTACTTCAGCATATCCAAATTTTAAAAAATAAAAATATAGTACAATGAACCAAATTGTTATTAACAAATATAAAATAAGCTTTATAAATAAAGTTCAAGACTGGGAGATTTCAGGAAAGGAATTAAGTAAAACACTTGATATTAATAATGAATATTTAGGAATATTTTTAATTTGTTGGAGTTCAGTTTCGCAAATAAATAATTCATTATTGCCAGACATAGAAGAAGCATTAGCAAATCCTAGTATTGAGATCGATAGCAATTCTCCACCTGTAGATTTTGTGATGTCTGAAAATGTTGTTGATTTCTATGGTTATGAAGGTTATGTTAATAGTATCCCGTTGCAAGATTTTAAGGAAATTGTGATTGGTTGGAGAGATTTTTTGCTCACGCCACCTTTAAATGGGACAAAAATGCCATAGCATTATGAGTAAGAGAGAACAATATAAATTAATCTTCTCCACAGTAACTGTAAATGGAAGAGAAATAAAATTTGCCAAAGAAAAAAATATGGGAGAAATATATGCTCCTTTGGTATTTGTAGGAAGATTAGAAGATAATGAAGTTAAAAATTTCATTAAAGAATTGAATTTTTCTATAATAAATAATAATAATTATGATGATGGTTTTTACTCCCAAAGCGTAGAGAATACCAATATAAAATATCAATATCCCAATTTAAATATTGATGATGTTTTGCTGGTTCCAATGACCGATATGAAAGAATTATAAGAATGGCTGGCTTATATTTCTTAAAAAAATTATTAGCAAAAAAGATCAATACGGATTAGTATTAGAAAAAATTTACAGTAAAGAGTGGGGGTAATATTTTCTCAGTAACTCCTAAGGTAGGTCATCCTATATTAACATTTATAAGTGGCCTAGACAAAAGTGAAACAGAATCATTTATAGATGATATGCAACGATGTATTAATACGCAGGGCAATTATATAGATGAAGGCTTTATTCCTTATAATGCAGAATTAATGGACATAAAATATCAATACCCCAATGTAGATATTTATGATATTTTGCTGATTCCAATGACTGATATGAAAGAGCTATTGGAAGAATGGTTGGCTTTTATATCGTAATATAATTATTTGCAATAAAAAAGGTGTTGATTTTCAATACTTTTTTTTTATAAGATTCTTTAACAAAATATAATTCTGCAAGTTATTTTACAAGACAGGAAAAGTATCAATATTTTGTTGAATATTATGCTCTTGACATCACAGATTATTGAACAAAAATGAATGTTAATAATGCTGAGTTTGTTGATCATTGGAAAAAAAAATATTAAATGAAAATATTTAGAAAAAATTTCTGGCTCTTGGAAAATACAAGTATGATGAGGAATGAAGATGAGATGAATATTGATATTTTTAATGGAAAAGTGAAGCAAAAAGGTTTAAAATGGTTAGGAAATGACTTTCACCATAAAGATGCCTTAGAAATTACAGGTAGAAAAATCAAATTGTAATAACTCATCTGAAAAGATTTACCAGACGAACAATTTGTTTTACCAGAAGTATAAAAATTACTAGGGCGATCTTAAAAAAATCTATTTTTGGCTCTATGATGAAAGTTTAATTGCGGAAAACGAAAGCAAAACACTATTACTCATATAACGATGAGATAATGAAAGATTGAAAGTGGCGCATTGTACAAATTTATAAGATGACAATTTTTTTGGTTTTATAAAAATGTGATTGTAATGCAGTTTAATCTATTCTGTATTGATTTGAAGTTAAATGTCTCTATTTGATGTAAATTTATTTTGTTTTGATGGGATTCTTTACTATATTTGAAAACACACAGAATGATGATTGAAGATTGTATCAATGTAGAAGTTTCTGATTTTTTTTTAGAATTATATAGCAAAATCTTTCGAGATACGCTGATTTTTGATAAAAAAAATTTCTTGTTTTGCTAAGAGCATCATCCATCACTTTTAAAATTATATTAGAATGCCAACAAGGAAATCCTCTCCATCTGTATTAAACACTTCCGAAAATGGCACAAATATTCGCGCAGAATTATTAGCCGAGTCTTATTTCGATATAAATCCTTCTAAAATCCTTCTAAAATCCTTCTAAAATCGTTCAAGATCAAGCTATTGCTCAAAGTTGAGAGTCATCATTGATTCCGTTTCCACTAATCATTTCTTGGATATGCTGGAGTGTATTTTGAATGGATTCCCGAATACTATTTTACTAAAATAATTAAACAGACTTATTAAAGAATACAAGAAAACATCAAATAACACGAATTAAAATATGTCTAACAAGTCACCAATACCAAATCGATATTATCCGAGGTTATCATCTGTAGTATCAGAAAAGGACATTCCGGATATTTTAGGATTTATTAGAACAGGAATAATCAATTTACTTGATAAAATCTATTTTAAGGATTTGCAATATAATAAAAGTCCTAAAGGAGATGCTGCGTTCTATAGCTTATCCATCGTGTCAAAACGAATAGATATAGAAATTCCCGGCACCGGTATCTTTCTTGTGTTGAATCCTGACTTTCAAGGAAACGATAACAATATCTCGGCTTTTCCGATTACGATAGAATATCAATGGAAAATTCTGGCTTATCTTCGTTTTTTCAGTGTGGGTAATTTTTCTTTTGACCCTCATCAGATTTTTGAGGTAGCACTTCGGGTTCTCAATATTACTGAAGAGCAGGCGATCGCGCACTTTGTCAACACCTTCGTAGATCCAGAGGATCAGGATATTTCATCTTTGCAACAGTTCGTTAAACACATTAATGAAGCAGAGCTTTTAGATAGCCCACTAACATTACCTACAGATGCAACAACGCTGCAGGATCTTGTTGCAGAAATGTTCAATAAATCAGGTGGTAAATATGCTTCTTTGATAGCATTCAGCGCTTATTTAGGGACTAGTGATTTACAAGAAACGTCAGCAAATGTTAAAGTTTATTTCCGGTCATTAATTCCGCAGGATATAGACGCATTTATAAAAGATGTTATCATACCTAAATTTAGAGCAACATTGCTTTTATCAGCGGGAATAGAGTTTCCAAGAAATATTCTAGTGCCCGTTTATCCAGAGGGTACAAAGATTGGTGATGATGATGTTTCTTTAGAGCCCATTCCAGAAAATCAAGAAAATTATCCCAATAAGGTTATGCTTCGGTTTGGAGAAGCATTGTTCTATGCGGATACAGAGAAAGGATTTGGATACAACATGGATTTGGTTTTGGATCTTAATTGTCCAGCAGGTATTGGCAAAACAGGTTTGGTTATCGATATTAATAATCTTAAAATAGATCTTAGTACCACAGAGAATATTGCTGAAGCGGATGCAGATGGTAGACCAAAAGAATTCATGGGAGTGTACATGGATTACACCGAAGTTTTTCTTCCTAAAAAATGGTTTAAGAAAAGTTCAGGACAAACAATTGGTATTTCTGCCAACAACTTATTGGTAGGAACGGGAGAAATTTCCGGAAATATCTCGGTTCGTGCTACTTACCCGACAAAAATAGAGAACGATAAAAAAATTGTTATTAACTATTTTACAGACTATTTTTCATTACAGTATCCGATTAAAGTTAAAGGAAAGGAAGCTGAAATTACAGATCATTCCCAACTTTTGCATTTTATCAACATTGAATTGGATTCGCCCTCAATGTTGAAATTTGAGTTTCCTTTAAGTCTCACAACCAAACCTGAAGATGAAATTAAAAATTTTGGAACAGAAACCGAATATTTTCAATTCTTAAAAAATCTAAGTCCGATCATTGATGTATTTGATCCTAAAACCTTCTTATGGTTTGATTTGGGAAAACAAAATGAAACAAATACTAGAAAAATATGGAAAATTGGATTTCAGAGCTTTGATATAGATTTCTATCACGGACAAGTGGTTCAGTCTTTCCTTCATGCCTCAATAGAAATTCCGAAGTTCAAACAAGTAAATGATAATGGGTCGACTTCCATAGAAACTCTTTATATAGAATTATTTGGAGAATGGGAAAGCACCGAAAATTTCAAACTTTCCGCACGTTTTCTTCCCAATGGATTAAAAATGTCTTTGTTTGAGTCCATTACACTAACATTACAAAGTGCCGAATTAGGCAGAGAAGGTGGGGATTTCTTTATCGGAGCAGATACCAAATTAAAATTTCCGAATGACGATACTGCCATTGGCAGAATCTTCAAAGGAAAAGAGATTGATCTTCCGGCGATAAGAATTTACAGTAACGGAAGATTTGAAATCACTGGTGGAATTGGTTTTATACCTACCAATTTCACTTTACCTTTAGGACCAGTAGAAATGTCGGTTACCGGAATACATTTGGGTTCTATACAGAGAGAATTTGATGGAAAAATAAGGAACTATAACTATATCGGTTTTGACGGAGCATTAAGTGTAGATCCTATCGGGTTAGACATAATGGGTAATGGAATCAAATACTTTTATACTGTCGATGATGAGGAGTATTTAGATACTGAAGGAAATCCAACAGGGGATCGTTTTCTTCATATTTCAACATTATCAATAGATTTGATTATTCCAGGAAATGCTTCAGAAGAGCAGGCTATTGCTATTATTAAAGGTTCTTTGACAATTCCTGTTCCAGGTGATAGTTCTGAATTTGGAGGTAGTGTATCAATAAAGATTCCAAAAGCCAAAATCGCAGGACAAGCTTATATGAAGCTTAATCCTAAAAATAAATCATTTTTGGTAAGCGCTGCGGTGGAATTAGGAACTCCCATTCCATTGGGTCCTATTGGGATTTATGGTTTTAAAGGTCTTATTGGGAAAAAATATGTAGCAGATAAAAAAGCAGTTCCTGGTCTTACAGAAAATAATACATGGTACGATTATTATGTTGCTCCAAGAGCTGGTATCAATGAAGAAAAATTAAGAAACCCTTTAGAGACTGAAGGTTATACCAATCCTTTTTCTGTAGGTTTAGGAGCTTCTATGGCAACGATTGCGGACAGTGGAAAAATAGTTTCACTGAGAACAATGATGCTTCTTTCCATTCCAAATATGTTTGCTATTGATGCGGGATTAGCCATTCTCAGTGACCGTTTAGGTCTCATAGAAAGTGATAAGCGAGTGCCTCCATTTTATGCTTTTTTAATTATCGGAGATGATTCTTTAGAATTCGGCGTAGGGGCAAATTATCAAATTAATAAATCTTCAGGATGGTTTATTGACATTAAAGGAGAAATGCAGGCGGGCTTCTTTTTTAAAAATCAAAGACCTTGGTATATTAATTTCGGAACAAAAGAAAAACCGATTACGGTACTAATGTTCAAAGATATATTGAATATTAAGGCTCAAGGATTCTTAATGATTTCGGCTGCCGGAATTGAAGCCGGAGCAAGAGTTGGTTTCGATTTTGACTTGTATATTGCCAGAGCTTGGGTGATGATAGAGGTAGGCACTCAAATAAGTTTTGAAAAATCTCAAGTTGGTGGATATCTTTATATAGAAGGTGGTTTTGCACTTAATTTCTGGTTTCTGCAAGCCAGTTTTGCTGTAAGTATTTTTTTCAGTGTGGAAATGGTAAAACCATTTTTAATATTTGCACAACTGAGAATTGATATCAGGGTTAAAGTGACTTGGTTGTTTACTTTTAAGTTGAAGGTTACTCTTACTTTCAAGTGGCAAAAACCAGGTGCAATTGATCGTACAGCAATTGCCGCTTTAACTTACCAAGCGGTGTCTAATCCCGATTATGCAAAACAAGTTCGTACAAGTGATTCAGTGAAAGGAGTTCATATGTTAACCAATGAATCTTTTGATCTTACCTTGATGAACGTATCTCAAAATGAAATAGGGGCTGCTCCGATTTATCCTCGTATTACAGCAACTATTGATGCAATCATTCCAATGGATACTTTTATTGACATTAAAATGGAAAAGGGATTAGTTCCTTCTGCATTAGTTGATGCTATTATTGGCAGTCATATTAGTGTCGCAAATAATTGTATGGAATTTATTCCTCCAAAAAAGATCGTAAAAGGAAATCTTACCTTGCAACAAGTTAAACATAAATATTCTATAGAAAGCATCAATGTTAAAATGCGAACAGACGATTCTTGGGTTGATTATCATCCTTATGAAGCATTGTTTCCTTTGGGAGAAAATAGTGATGTAACTGCTCTTAAAATTGGACACTGGCAAAAAAATACAGATCGATATGATTCCATTCGCCTTCTGGCAACATCTCCGTTTTCTTACATGGATCCTGGAGAACCTGGCTGGGTGATTCCTGAGCAATATGGCATTACGCCTTCATCATTGTTCTGTACCCATCTTATAACGCAATGGCATATTTCTAATTTCTTAAATATTCCTTTAGGAACAGAATATACTCCACCAGCAGGTTACAATTCATATCATATTTGTGGTGCTTATTACAATATTGAAGGAACTTACGCCCAAACTATTGAAGTAGATGAAGAAGGTAATACTATTCAGATTACATCTGATGCAAAGATGGTTGTAAAAAATTCTTCTAATCCATTTAATTATGATCATTCATTAGAGTTCAGTAATGGAGATAATCTTATCATTACTTTTCCAGAAGATTCGGCTCAAGTGAAAATGAATTTAACAACCTATGCCAGAGGCATTATTATCAAAGTGTATGAGAGGGTAAAAGGCTATGCCATCAAGCCAAAATATATTCAAGTAGATGAAATTCCTTTTACACAACAACAATTAGCTCATCAGATAGAAATAGGAAATCCTGAACGTGATCTTGAGAATGGTGTGACACCACAAATCTTTTCAAGAATAGAAATTATCCCGGCTACCAATGACAAGGATAGAATTAGTGCTATTCATCAAGAAATTGCTGCGATTTGGTTGGAAGCTGAAGCAAATGCAGGAGAAGGTAATATGGTTATCCTTAATCCCTCCCAATCTTCTCAAATAGATACGCTAAATGACGAGTTAGCACTCTTAAGAAGTGCTGCTTGTTCCGAAGTTAATTGTAAAAGTATTGTTTTTAGTATTTTGGCAAATCATTATGTAGATGTTGTATTTCAGGAACCAGAATCTTTTATCAATGATGAAAATACTCTATTAAATGTTCTTACTACAATTGGATATTCCAATAACATTAATGTTGATTTCAATAAAAATAGTGTTCTCATTTTAAATCTGTCATTAGATATTGCGGATTATGGCTTTGTAACAAATGGTATTAAAAAAATTGTAGATAAAGGAGATTATTTGTGTTTGAGTGAGTTTGAAGAAAGTAGAGATGGCGGTGGTCATGGTCCAGGAGATCCGGGAGAAACCGGAAAATCAGATGCTAATGGAAACTTAGGAAAATATAAATACTCCATTATTCAAGTGGAAAAAATGCAGGTGAAGCCAATAGAAGAAACGTATGCAGATTGCGGATGTAATGACGGTTCTGAACCTTTTACTTCTATTTGCACCACTTCTGTTCAGGAGGTCAGTTGGAGGACAATGACAGAATTTGAATATGAACAAACCATTCCAGGTCAGCCGGCAGTAACTGAAGACATGGAAGAAACCATTAAAGCTATGAATAAAACTGTTCAGCCAATTTGGAGACCCGACACAACATTCATGTTGCATTTCAGATTAAAAGATGAAGTAGATGGAGGAAGTACTGATTCCAAAGTTTTTGATTATTTCTACGGATTTAAAACGATGGGACCTGTTGGTCATTTTCATAAACAGAATGACGAATATTTAAAGTATAAAGAATACAATGAAAATACGGGAACGTATGAGACCAAAACTAGAAAGGACGATGAATCTGCTTTAACCTCATTGCGTTCTTATATAGACTATCAACGATCATATCCTAATCCTGACGGCAATATTTTGGGGTCAAAACCGCTGTTTTTTGGCGATGAACAGTGTAAAATCGACATGTTCTTTGATAAAGCTTATGTTTCCCATATGTTCAGCGATTGGATTGATTACAAAGGACGTAGTGCCATAAAAATGGAAATGCCTATAATCATTAAAGACCCGGTTTCTGAAGCAATAATACCCTTTCCAATTCCAATAGAATGGAATGAAGAAGACGTTCCGGGTGCCGATTATAATTGGGAAGACGAAGCACCTCCAAAACTTCCTATTAGCGTGCAGACTTATTTAGATTTTCTTCAGGAGGCGCAGGAAAGCCAAGGCACCGTTGAATGTACGGTAGAACTTGGATTTCCAATTTCTCCATCAGTAAAAATGAGAACAGTCGCTCTTACTAATCTAAAACCTGAAAAACTATATACGGCAATTGTTTACAGTTCTTATGATGCTAATGGCAATGGCGAAATTAGAAACCAGATAGTCGGTGAAAAAATTATTTATGAAGAAAGCCAGAAGGTTCATGAATTTGCTTTCAGAACATCACGATACGAAAACTTCAGAAAACAGGTCTGGAGTTACCAGTTGAACGAAAGGGATGAAAACGGAAACTTTATTCAGAGCAAGCAGGCAGTATACGAGGTGAGATTAGATTTAACCACCAGTCAGGTTAATAATTTATATGCTTTGGTCGGTAAAACTCCAAATAATGAAACCGACCTATTGAGAGAAAAATACATTCATGAATTTGACAGAGCGATGGAAGGAATTTTAAAAATAAGTCCACTAGACCCACCAATAAATACAGATTTTGTGAAAGTTGTAAATAGCACCAACAATAATGTTGTGGCAATACTGGTAAGAAATCCAGAGCCTTTCAATGATCCGCGAATTCTTTTACAAGACATTGCCAATACCTTGATAGTTCTTGGTGCAAAAGGAGCCGGGGCAAAATATAAAGTGCTTTGGAACAAAGATTATTCACAAGCTATTGTTATGCATGAAACAAAAAATATCACTGCGAAAGAACTCCAATTCCAATTCGTTTATAAGACTTGGGATGGAAATAAACGAGAATACGTAGTGAAAGACGAAACGGGAATTCCCAATGAAGATGAGAGATTAAATACCGTGTTTACTGAACCAATAATTATTAATAAATAAAAATTAATACAAATGTCAAATTTTGTAAAAAGATATAATAACCCAACCTCTAGTATACCATTTATTCATAAGGTAGTCGAGATAGATTCCAAAACATATGCTGTGGGATCGATTACAGTTGGTTCAAAAGCTACGCCATATATATGTTGCAGAGATACTAGCGGGAATATTTTATGGGAGAAAGCGTTTGATTTTATTATTGATTCATCTTTTTCTGACGTTCTTGTCTTAAGAAATAAGTCAATTTTATTAGTGACAATAAGTGTAAATCAAGTGTGGCTGATAAATATTACAAAGTCGGGCGAAAAAATTTGGGAAAGAAAATATTATGATTCAACTTACTTTATACCAAACGAAATATATAATCAAAGTTTGGCCAGTAGTTGTTATATAAATGAATTAGAAAATAGCAATATAATTTTGACAATAAATGAATGTAATAGATATGTTATTAATAATGCACAATATCGCCAGAAATATTTTTTAAACTTTTATAAAATTGATTATATAAATGGAGACGTTCTACATACAAAAAAAACTGATACTCAAAATATTTCTCCATTAGCGATTGTATCATATCTAAATTCAATTATAATCTTTAAGACAGGTGACAACAACTTATTCTCATCGATCTTGAGGTTTGATGAAAATTTCAATAATACTCATCATATAAAATATAGTATTTCGAATGACCCTCCCATTATACACTCCAGTATTGTAAGTGTAAGTAATATAATTGACGATAAGGGTTATATAATAATATATTTTGGAACAGGAACTCAAAATTTTCAAATTTGTATTCTCGAATATGACTTTTTCAGGAATCAGATATTAAAATTTTACAAGTCTAATATAGATATAGTTGGGCGCACCCAGCATTTTTCAAGGATTTATCAGGATGTCAATTATTTATTCTTTTTTGTCAGCGGTATTTACTTCAAACTTAAAAAAGTTGATTTTTCTGTTGTAAGCAGAGAATTATTGATGGAATCTTTTACTTCATATTTAATTAGTGATTCGACAATTTATGTTAGTTTTCAAGAAAGGATTAATTATTCAGGTAACAGTTTTCAGTTGAATAATTATTTTATAAAAAATGATCATAATTTTATTAACTGCAAAACAATTGAAGGTAGTAATTATAATTTTTATTTGTCAAGCTTTTCAATAAATAATGAAAATTTAATTGCTACAATTAATAATAATACACCTAATTATTCTGCATCATCTCCTGCAATAATTAATATCTTAAATACTTTTCAAACAGACGCTTGCCCTCCAACTTATAATTACAACCTCAAATTAGAATCCTCTACTATTTACGTTAATCCATTAATCCGTAATCGTCCTATTTCTGAAGCATATGTAAGAGATATAATAATCTCGAATTCTGGTACTTCTGAGGCTACATTATTCGCAAAAACTGTGATTGCCACAGAAAAAGGTGTTACTTTCAAAACCGAGAATGTTAATACGGAAATTCCAGCAAATGGTTCTGCGATAATTAAAATATTCATATCAGGAACGCCAATCGAATCAGGTTTTTTTTCACCTCTAGTAGAAATATCATCTCCTTTTGTTGATAACTTATTAAATAGTATAAGGATTCCTTTCGTGGTCAATGAAGATACTATTAATGGAGAAATTATATCCTCATCATTATTCGAAAAAACTTATATCAAAGGATTACCTGCTACTCCAAATCCTGATTCTTATGGTAGTTTCACTGTTAAAAATAATGATTCACTTCGAGAATTAATAATTCCCGCCGGAACTATTCTTTATCAAGAGATAAGTAACAAATTTGAATTTAGAACATCTGCATCAGTAAGTATCCCGGCAAGTGGAAACTCAATTGTCGCGGTTAGCGTTTCTTTTATTATTCCTCAAGAAGTTGGCGATTTCAAACATAAAATCGCTCTGTCAAATCAGCAATATAATATCATTAATCCCAATAATTATGAAATAGTTTTTCATGTAATAAACGAACCAGTTGATATCCGTATCACAGAACTTGGTATGCTACAACCCCTTATTTTCATTCTAGGATATAATTACCCTCGCCAATTTCCGCGGTCAATAGGGAAAATGAAAATAAAAAATTTCACACAAACACTGGAATTTACTCTTGACAGTACAATTTTAGATCCTGATATTGATGGATTACAATTTAAAACTAGACCTTCCATTACACTAAAACCTGGTGAAGAAAAAGAAGTTGAAATAGTTGTAACTAAAGCCGCCGAAGCTGTAGGAAATTTTACATGCCCAATCGATCTAACACCTGAAATTACACCAAATACTTACAATATTCCTTTTACGGTGATTGAAGATGTGCTAGATGTCGAACTTACCAATTCAGAGTTTCGATTCCCTCGCTTCATCAAAGACACTTTGGTAAGTGACAGGATTAGGGGTGTGATTACCATTCAAAACAACAGCTTAGTCAAACCATTTATATTAGAGGCACATACAATAATTCACAATGATGTGGATAATATTGCTGGACTTATTTTTCAGACGGTAAATGACATTTCCATTGAGCCAGGAATGAGTGAAACAATTGAAATTGAATTAAACCCTTTATCTTCGGTACCTACGGATTTTGGTCATTTTTACCATTACATTAATATAGCTGATGTAAAAAACACAGTTCCTTTCCTTTTAGATTTTGAAGTATTTAATAATGGCGTTCAAGTAGATGTAAATGATAATACTTCATTGCAATCTCCAAGTTTTTCTTTACAAGCGGTTGGCTCAAAAGGGATAGACAGTCCAAAAGGAATTCAATTACGCTGGTTGTTTGGCGGTAATTTAGGAAACAAACATTTACCGAAAGGTGATATGGCTACAAACGAATATAATTTTAATAAACCTAATGATTATGTAAATGCTTACAGAGTTCCGTATACAGATAACGTAAGAGTAAGATTGCACTTAGATTTAACTGAAAAGCCCCATTTGGTAAATAATTCTGGTTATTATTGGCTATACAAATTAGATGTTCCTATTTCAAACAATGATGATACTTCGGCGAAGTTTGTAGTAAATGAAAAAAATATTTATGTGTATTTCAGAAATAAATTTAGATACAATGATGTAACAGCAACGATAGACCCTTTTAGAGATCCTTTTGGATTTATAGAAGCTTATGGTGAAAATATTATTGAAATCGAAAGTAAAAATGACTTGTTTTTTAGGGTTTCTCCTCTTACCAATAAATTATTTACTGGTGATTTATATTTAGAGGTTCTTTCTGTGGAAGAAAACAAACCTATTGTTTCTAAATTTTTATCGTACCGAAAAAAAATGACTCCTGCGGAAGTTCGGGGAGCAAAAATTTTGGTAGAAAATGGAAGAAGTATTCGATTTAAAAAACAGGGAACTAAAATTTATCAATTTGATTTTGAATTTTATAGTGATTTTATAGCATCTGCTTCGTATTGGAATGCATGGCAGGATTATGGGAATTATGCGCTTACAACAACAACTAACATTAAGACACTTAATCTTATTTTAGGCAATATTAACGGAAAATGGCTTCGCTATAATGAGGGAGAATTTGTTAGAAAGCAAAACTATGTTGATAAGTGGAATTATACTTCTCGTAGTGTGAGTGATCCCAAAAGAGGAATACGGGAACTGATTGAAAAATATCTTTCTTTAAGTACTTTTGCAGATAATCCAAGAGCTGAAGATTATTTGGATATAAATTTTTCGGCTCCTAATGGTGAAATAATTACAGAAACTACAGATCCGAATGAGGAAAATGGTACCACCAAGATTTCTTATTTGGATTTACTTCAGATAGCTGCATTGGATTATCACATTGCGAGATTACTTGGTTTGGGTATTTTGGATATTATTGAAGAGGTAAATTCTGCAGATGATTTTATTTATTTAACTGAATATAAAACTTTAAAAGATCCTTTAAACGAAAACCAACCAAAACCATCTCAACTTCTTTCGATGTCATTGCCAACATCTTGCGATACAGAGCGTTTACCAATACCTATAGAAATAGCCGAACTTTATAAAGGTATTCCTAATAAACCTAATGAAGATATTCCGGTGTTTTATGATGATGAAGGGTATACTTTTGACGGTAAAAATAGGATGATTAGTATCATCAGTAAAGCTCTACCGTCAGCAGAAATAAATCCTTCGTTTTTTTCAAGTGCGAGTTCTTGGGATGCATCACTTTATTCGCTTCCTATATACGCAGGTTTAGAATATAAAATAGGAAGTGTTGGTAATAGTTTGCTCACTTGGAAAAAACCTGAACTTTCACACGATATAGCTTATAAAAATGTTAGAGCAGACGGACAACTATCTAATTTTGAAACTGTACCGATTATGCTACCTGAAAATTTTGGGGATCCTTTGTACGTGCATCGGCAAACAATGACTGGGGATTATTATTATTCGACTTATAGTATTAATATATTCTCAAGAGCAAGGTCTAGTAATTTCAGCAGTAATATTAGCACCACAATAAAGCCTAAAAATACATTGCTTCCGCCTTCAGAAATAAAAACTTGGCTTATTTTACCAGAAAAACCTTTAATGTTTACTTCTGAATTTGAACAAGGAAAATATGCAGAAATTGAAGGGGATGACAAAACCTTTGTGAGAATCAACTTCGATTATAATGCTTATCAGGATTTGGTGACACATTCAATTCCTTCGGATTCTGGAATTGAAGATGCGGATTATATTAGGGATACAGAAACATATTTCCTTGATAAATATGACTTGTTTGCAGATTATATTGAAACGTATTATAGGAAAGAAACTCCCAAGAGTATTTATGCACGATTATTTGATGTAAAAGCAGACCCTAAGGACAAACTATGTGCAGTTTTCAAAACCATGAAGTATCATTTGGCAAGCACGAATGAAGATCTTCTTTCTATCCTTCCTCTGGGTACGACATTCGAAAATTTTATTGGCTCAATTTATTTAGTAAATAATAAAACCTATGTAATCAAAAATGTAGAATATGACACTACTGGATTAAAGTTTACGGTGTACAAAGAAGAAGTAAGCCAAGCAATTCTATCAGGTGGAACCATTCCAGTAAATTTCACTTCATTAACAATGCCCACAACTTCAGGAAATGATCTGTTTGTAGTGATGGAAAACATGCAGTCAACTATAGTTTGGGGCAATAAATATCCAAATTTATTTACCGTTCCTTTGAATTTTCCGATCATTAATAGAGAAATTATTACTTCAACTTCGGAAAATGGAAGTGTGCAAAAGTATCTGGAAAAATCCAGAGGTTTTTGGACGGAAGCTGAAATTAGACAATATCCCGAAAGCGGCGTTCATATGGGAATGTATGAAATTATAATTAGGAATTTTGGATTTGGAGAGTCTTTAGGCATTACAGATCAAGGATTTTACGAATTGAATAATGGTTATGTAAGAGCTTTCAGAAATAAAAATGTTTTTGGAAATACTTTTATAAAATCGCGAGATGTTTTTAAAGTAATAGGAACACAACGCTTGGGAAAAAGGTCCTATATATTATATGTTTATGATAGCGAATTTAAGTTTGATGAGAATGGTAATCCTGTAAATAATTTACCAAATGAGCAAATCCAAACAGGAAGTGGTATAAGTATAAATTATTATCCGTCCTATTTTCTTTACCTGTATAAAAATGAATTGCATGATTTAACAAAGGATTCAGTATTACCTACTGGTGATCATCTTGTCAAACAGTCTATATTTGGTTTTCGTTCTGTGGATGAAAATAATACGGACACGAACGGCATTCCCTATAAATCTAAATTTTCTGCTCCAAGTATTATTCTAGGTCAAAAAATTATTGATCCTCAACCGCCAGAGCAACCAATTGGAAGTTTATACGCCACACGACCGGATTTTTATGGTAAAGCTACTTATAGTTTTAAAACAAAGTTCAGTCATAAACCGTATAGTGTGCAATTTTGTAGAACGGATAATAATGCCTTACTTCATGCTTTGTATGATACGGAAACCGTCATAGAGATCTATAAACAGCTAGCAGCTTTTGGCGGAAATAATGATGAGTTTCTTAACAATCGTTGGAATAATTTCTTTGATTATAAATATTTGGGAGCATTTAATCATGAAGATGGTTCTATGCCTGGATTATTTAAACCTTATCCTGAAGTAGTTTCGGATGAGGATAACCCATCTCCGATTCTCCCTTATGCATTTCCTCTTCCTGACAAAAAAGAATTTTTTGAGGGAATTAACAAATTTATAAAATCTCACAATGATGCCTTTGGAACAGATGATGATTTGATAGATTTTGAGGAAACCCCTCTCGGAACAATGAAACTGAATACATCAATCATCGCACAAGTGGATGGAGATGAAACTCTACTTATCGATTTTGTTAGGGAAGTTGTTGAATATACTTTTGTTCCTCTAACAGAAATTCCTATAATATATCAACATGTTAAAACGTACCAACATCCACAACAGAATCTTTCCTATTTGCCACTAAATAAGAAACAAAGGGTTCGCGACGAAGCAGGTTATCTACTAAAACCTGGTTTAGATCCAAACCAAGATTCTGTTTTTGATATGGCTCCAATGATGACTATTATGGATAAAGCTGAGAACTTAACGCTTTTCAGTGATTTCACATTGAATGGTACGACAAACAATCTTTACTTTTATGCTTCCCGAGAAATAGGATCACAAATGACTATGAGTGACTTAAGTCCTATTCTTGGTCCCGTGAAATTAGTTGATTCTAATCCTGCTGAAGCACCTAAAATTTTAAGTGGACTGCCAGTTTTGGAAAATAAAGTTTTAGGAATTCAGCCCAAGATTAAAATCGAAGTTCAGTCATATCCTGAAATTGCCAGCGTAAAGAAAATTAATCTTTATCGAGCAGAAAATAGGTTAGATGCTGAATCTATTCTTTCAATGAAACAGGTTCAGCAATTAGAAATTTCCGATATTGAAATTTCTGAAAGGGGTACATGGACCATTAATGATAGTTTGGAAGATTTTATTCAGATTCCATTTGGTGATACCTTGTTTTACCGAGTTACTGTAGAACAAGAAATTCAGTACGCAGATCCTCTTATTAATAGTGATGGTACATCCATTATTGTTGCAGATTATGTCCCATCGCAAGCTTCAAAAATATTGGTGCTGATGCTCACAGAAAATACTAATCCAGATGCTCCCGTTCTTGAAGGCTCTGGTGCAAGACAAGTAGATGAAGATTTTGTGACTAATGTAAAATTCGCATGGGACAGAAATTGTTACCGAGGCATTTATCATTTATACCATATGACTTATCAAGGCAAGTGGAACGAGATTGCAAGATTTATCGTGAATCAAAATAATGATAAAGTGCAACTTCAAGTATATAATGGAATTGCTGCGGATGGCAATGTTTGGGAAAATAAAGAAATACTGGACATTATTGAAAATAAAATCTCCGTTCCTGCAACTTTCCTTAACTCCGCATATAACCAATTTTTGCTTTTCGATGAAGATGGGAATAGGAAATATTACCATTTCAAAGCAATTGCAGAAAATACTTCCAATATGTTCAGTACAAAGGAAAATATTCTCACTTTGTTCACCGATGAAGTTTGGGATAATTTACAAGGAATATCTTCCAATGGAACTAGCAACGGAATGATTATAGAAAAAACATTTATCATTAAATAAAAATTACAATTATGGCAATAAGAGACACACTCAAAAGTTATTTTCAAACAGGGAAACGCCCAACACAATCCAATTTTGCAAATCTTATAGACAATATGGCTCTTGTTTCAGAGATTCCTGAGGTTCCGAATAAAACGTATAAGGTTTTTTCAGCATTGTTACGAGTAGATAATATTGGAGTAGACTTTAATAATCCAGATTATGTTGTAAATTATAGTTTGCTGGAGCCAAATACTATAGGTGATCTTAATATTAATTTTACACGTGATAAAAAAATCAGAATAGAGAATGATTTAACCATTGAAGGTTTATTTCCTTTTGAACGGAGATTTTTATCGGTTGGTAATTTAAGAGCAGATTACAACTTTGATAGTATTATTGAATCTGATGATACTAATGATATATACATTGATTTAATTTTTAATATGAAATTAGATTATGGTGATGGAACAACCGTTCCCGTTCCAGTATCAGATACTCCTCTCTTTTACAATCTACCGATAGAGATTCGAGTCTATGATGAGATGGAGGAGAACTTCATTTTACCTGCAGATTCAGGTGAGATTATTCCATAATTAAATAAAAATGTATTTATACCAATATTAAAAGAAATGATAATTGAGGTCTGCGGCGCAACAAAACATTAGGAATGAATTTTTCTCAAAAATTAGTTCAATTAAATAGCAAAATTTTATTATAGGGGGAGTTATATAAAATAAATTGTTAGTTTACAAATTATGGAAACAAAATATGGCTTTAAAAAAATGACTTTAAAAGAATTTGAAACCTATCTTTCAAATTTAAAAATTGCTCGTACGGTGCTAACAATTCAGCAGCACCACACTTATATTCCATCTTATATTCATTTCATTGGGAATAACCATTTTGAATTACAGAAAGGAATGAAAAACACCCATATCAACCAGAATGGATGGGCAGATATTGGGCAACATATTTCCATTTTTCCAGATGGTTCGATAGTCACAGGACGAAGCTTCGAAAAGTCTCCAGCATGTATCTATGGAAATAATGCCAATGCTTTTTGTATAGAAAATATTGGAAACTTCGACAAAGGAGCCGATACAATGACGAGCGAACAAAAAAATGCCATTATAGAAGTAACTGCTGCACTTTGCAAAAAATTCAATCTTATTCCTGACACCAATAAAATTGTTTATCACCATTGGTTTAACCTTTCAACTGGGGTAAGAAATAACGGAAACGGAAACAACAAATCCTGTCCTGGAAGCAATTTCTTCGGAGGAAATAAAGTAGAAGACTGTAAAAAGAATTTTATTTCTTTAGTGATTGAAAAAATTAAATCGTATAACACTCAACAAGTAACGCTTAAAAAATATGTTTTTGTAACGGCCGATACACTAAATATAAGAACTGGACCTACTTCGTCTAAGTCGAAAGTAAAAGACCGTGAACCTGCGCTATTTGGTGCAGTGTTGAGGGTGTATGCAGAAAGAAATAATTGGTACAAAATCTCTTCAGATTCTGAACAATGGGTTTCTGCAATGTACACCAAAGAAGTAAAAAGAGCGTTGGTCAATGCAGATATTCTGAATGTAAGATCCGGTGCGGGAATCCGATTCCCAAAATTAAGCAATCTCACTAAAGGAATGGAAGTTTTTGTTTACAATCAGGAAAACGACTGGTCAAAAATAAGTATTGATGCAAAATGGGTGAAAAACAATTATTTGGATTTTTAAAATTAATTGTATGATTGAGCAAAGAATAAAACACGCTAACTAAAAAAAGTATCGATATGCCCGTTACAACCACCAACCCTATAGGAACAACCTCCGACAGCATAGGAAGAAATATTCGACCTGAATTATACGCAGATTCTTATTTTTTTTTGGAGAAAGATAAAGTTTTTTCCCAAGCTCTTGAAAATAAATTTGGTGTCGTGGGAACGGGCGAAAATTCTGTTTTTCGAACGACTTCAAAAATTTCTTTTTCGGGGAATACAAAGGTCTTCTCAATCTGTACTGGTCAAATTCTCTTGCAGCCCAATACTTCGAGTGTAGAAAAAATTAATTTGGTTTTAAAACCCTTTAGGCAACCAATCAACGGACTTGCAATTAAATATATCATTTATCGGGGATTAAAAAAGAGTGATTTTTTCAATGGTGAATTTATGAAGCCAGAATCGGAAAATGCGACAGGCTACATTAATCATATTCAAAGAGAATTCAAAGATTTTTATAATCTCATCCAGCAACCTGTTCCCGATTTCAAAGCAGGATTTGTGGGGTTTCCAACGGAAATTAATCCACAAAATACTCAAGATCTTATTGATGAATATTTCTTTAAGATCGCAAAATTTATTGATGAAAATGATGAAACTGAAAGTAAGCCTTTTGATTTGCCCATTGTACCTGCCGGAACTTTGCTCGGTAACGCAGAGGAAACTTTAGGCATAGACATAATTTTGAATGAAGGTGATTTTACAATAGAGAATGATCCTAATCCCTTTAAATTAAATCTGGAATTTGTACGGTCTGCGGAATATATGCTCGATCCTACCCTTATAGATTCTGATTTTGAAAAGAAATTAATCAGAGAATCTGCCACTCGATTTATAGATATTGCCTCTTTTTACGGGCTTCACACGCATGGAAATGGGAAGGTATATGTAAGTTCCCAACATGATCCGTTGAAAACTGCCGATGAAATTTACAATCTCATTAAAAATTTTAAAACCGCCAATACCATTTATCTCTACATAAAAAGTAATAGACAAAGATCCTATAATTTCTATGGAAATTATAAGTTTTCAGATTCTAATCTTAATAATATAAAAATCGGAACTGATGAAGATAATATTGTTGAAAAACAATTTGGGACAGAAGGTTGGCCTGTAGAAGTTTTATATAATATTTCAACTTCAGAGACACTTCTGGTCAGTTTGATCCATAATAAAAATTATTTTGATAAAATATTCTATATAGATATTGGAAATCCACAGGAAGAAAATAAAGATGTATTATTTTTAAAAGAGCTGAAAAATATTTCGGATAAAGAAAGAGATTATTTAGAGGCTGTAAATTTCAAAATAAATAAAACATCAGGTATTATCAAACTGTTGTACATTGGGGAGAATATAGATGAACCTTATTTGACAACCGAACCTTATTTTCTAGATAAGCACCACAATGTTGTAAGGGAACTTTATCCTTTAATTAATGTTAAATCTTTTTTGGATTTGGAGGGAAATCTCGCCAGTATTTCTTTTAATAAAAAATCCTTTATCAATTTAAATTCTTTTTCTGAATTACAATCAATGTCGGTGATTAATAACAGTATCTTTTTTTATAAAGGGAAAAAACAAGAAGAAGATGATTTCTTGTATAAAGAAAAAGTTTTATTCCTTGCCAAAAAAGAAGATACGATAGATAGTAACCTCACTAATAATAGGGATTTGATTTTCGGGACAAGAAGTTCCATGATTACTAATGTTCCGACGAATGATGAAGCCAATTTTTTAATGTTGAAATTATATGGAGACAGAAGTTACCGTTATTATTACAACGAAATAAAAGATAATTCAAAGACAATTAAACTATTAAAGCTAAAACTCAACGAAGAAACTGATACCACCTATTTTTCCGTAGGAATCTTGAAAGAAGAGTATGAGAAATTGATGGAGATTATTCCAGCAGGTGCATCCAATGTAAAATTATATTTGGATGAAGAAGAGCAGAACCCTTTGCTGGATGATGAAACGCACAGATATTATTTTAAATATTCATTGGGAATTAATTATGAGGACGAAAATGGAACACTGCAAATTTTGTTTCCGAATGAAAAAGTTTTTGTCTACGGCGAAGGGATTTTTTTGTTAGCCTCTTCGGGTTTTGTTGAATATGAGTATCCAATAACTTTAGAAAATGAAAAAAGATGGACAACAATAGTATAGCTCTTTTAGAATTTATAAAATTCTTTTCTTCTTATTATAACCCAGAATCCGAAGATACAAACAGGAAACAATATTTTACAATGAAATTTTCAGGACCTATTCCAAGGGATTTGAGAATTGTGGATGAAAAAATAATGAGTCCCGAACATTTTAATTTTTTTGTGGAAAAATTACAATTTTGCTATGAGATGTATAATTTTTCCAATTCAGGTGAAGTAACACTTACGGATCTAAGTAAAACGCCCAGCTTGGAATTCAATCTAAAAATAGGAACTTATGGAGCTCTACTTCCTGATTTAATTTTTAAATATGATCACCTTGGAATAGAAAGAAAATGCTGTATATTTTATTCGGAATACTATAGAAAACTGGATGCTGGCTTCAAAACTAAAATATCTGCAAAATATGGAACCAAGGATTTTTTTGAAAGTAACCATTCCTATGCATTTTATCCCTATTCATTGTTAATTATGATTAAAGATGAAAGCGGAACAGGAATAGACTTTACAGATTTTGATAATTTTCTGACATTAAGCTTAGATGGATGGAATAACAAATTTCAATCAGCAGTAAGTGTAGCATTGGGAAGTGGCGGGACTTTTGATTTTTTACAAAAATATCATCCTGAAATTTTTGTACACGCATTATCCTATACAAATAGAAAAGCATTAATAAAAAAGATTGCATATCAAGAATATTGGGGAATATTAGATTTTGATGGGCTTAGTGAACAGGATTTTATATTAAAACTATTAGAGAATATATCTGATGATGATGCTTCTTTGTTTTATAATGATGTTTTTGGAAACAATGCAGATCTTTTCAGGAGGTTAGATGAAAAATTCGACAATCAGGGAAATCTCAGATTTGTTATAATTTTAATGAGAATAAGATATAATTACGTGTTATTAACGGAAGGGCAGACAGGATTAGAAGATTATATTACTGTAATTCCTGCACATTATACAATTCCTATAAGAAAAATAAAAAAAGATGGAATTTATCAATATGGACCACAACCAATTGTGGAATTATTGAACGACCATATACATATAACGACTATTGATTATTGGGCAGGATTGTATATTATTCAAGGAGAAAGCCCTTTTTCATATTTATATAAAGATTTTCCTTATGAGGAAATGATTAACATATTTATAGTAAATGAACATAAAGATTTTGGTCTAGCGGATGGCAGAATAATTCCAATTCCAGCATTTGCTTTAAAAGGATTTAGCGAAGGTATATCAGAAGATGTTACAATAACAGATGTTATCAAAAAATTTACTGAAACTATGGGCATTATATTACCTTTTTTAAAATTAACATATCTTTTATCTGAGGGAGTTTATTTGTTTGGTGAAGTGGCAGGAACTTCTATTAGTTTAGGAAATGCTTTCACTGGGCAATATATAAGTTCATTTTTAGACGAAAAATTGAAAGCTACTCCAACAGGTGCTATATTTCTTCGGGCGTATAATTATATCAGTTTTATGTATAGCAATAAAGATATAATAAACAAAGGTATTCCAGAACTTATATCTAATATAAAAAATGGGAATAAATTGGCATTATCAGATGGCGAAAATCTAATGACATTATGGGATGATTATTATGAGGTGAATAAAGCAATATATGATGCAATTAATAGCACAGAATCAGAAATAATATCTAAAAGGATGCAAAAGCTTCAACAAGAAATCAATAGAGTAAAATAATATAATATGAAAAATTCAACACACATAGTAATCTATATTTCCATTTTTTTTTTATTGGGTTGCAGATCAAATAAAAATTTTTTAACTGAAAATGATTATAAAATAATGGAATTAATTATTCAAAAAATAATTTTGGTAGATGATTCTTCTTTATTAGAAAAAGATTTGGCAATGCAAAATTTAAATTCTGGTACGCGCCAATACCAACAGAAATTAAGTGATTTGTATAACAATCAAAACTATGAGAGTGATTATTATTATTGTTTAGAAGATTCTCTTTTTGTTTTTAAAAATAATTTTTATTTAGAAAAATTATTTAACGAAAATGATTTTGATGGAAATACAAAAAATAGTATTCCTCTTAAAATTGATTTTTCAAAAATCAAAACAAAAAAGCATTTAATCCGTATTGACGAAAATTCACCATTAAGAAAATCAGAGAGATATTTAGGGGAAGCAAAGTTATCGAGGATAATTTATGATGGAAATAAGGCTGCTATAATTATTATATTAAATGGTCTTGATCGTGTGATTCGTTTTTATAAAAAAGATGGGGATGGCTGGATGCTATATAATAGCTACTTAATTCCCTTTAAAATTGGGGAAGCAGAAATTGATTTGTAATTTTAAAACTTTTTAAAAAAATAGATGGAAAGTTTCATAATCAAGGAAATCTCAAATTTGTATTGCTTCTAATTAAGATGAGATAAAATAAAAACTAAGAGAACGAGGAGAAAAACGATTAGAAGATTATCTTATTACAATACCGGAATCACATACTATTCCTATAAGGGAAATGAAAGCGTAGTACATTCGGTTCAGTATATGGGACCAAATTCTATTTGAATTGAAAGATACTACAATGTTTCTGAAAGATATCCATTTTGAGGTTGGAGATGGAACTATATTAAATTTTACAGATTCTAACCCCAATCCTTTTAGTGTTTTGGGTCTTTTTAAAGAATATCCTTATGATGAAATGTTGAAAGTTTATATTTGGTTCGAGAACGAAGAATTAGGATTGGCGCAAGGCAGGATAATACCGATGCCCGCCTTTGCTTTAAAAGCATTTCATAAAGGAATCTCCGATGAGATTACAATTTTGGATGTCATTAATAAATTTGTAGAAATTATAGGCATTATTGTCCCATATATAAAATTGATAGAGTTAGTACAAATAGGAGCAAAATGGTATAAAATTGTAGAAGGCGGGATTGCCCTATTTGCACCAATTTCGGCAAATTTCATAAGCAGTCCGCCTATAAAAAGAGCATTGGAAAGCAGTGATGCATGCATAAAATTTTTGCAAGGTTATAATTATCTTTCTTTTATATATGGAACAAAAGATCTCAAAGGATTAGCAACACAAATTACAAAAGGAAATTTTTCGGCTTTCAAAGATGGCGAAAATTTAATGACTTTATGGAGCACTTTTGCTGCTCCACCAGACTTTGATCCAAAACCATTTGAAGACAGCGAATTAAAACCACTAATAGAACGATTAAAAAATTTTAAGAGAAAATGAAATTTAAAATAATAAAATTTTTAATAATTAGCTTCTTTGTTTTTTCCATACTTAATAGTTGTAGAGCAACAAATGAATTAAATGAAGATGATTACAATATTTTGCAAGTTGTAATTTAAGCAGATGTAATAGTGTCAGTATTAGAAAACGATAAAGCTTTAGAAGGTTTACAAGACGAAAGCGAAGAATACAAAGAAAAAATGAATGACCTTTATTTAAATCAAAATTATGAAAGTGATTATTATTACTATATTGACGACACACTCTTTGTTTTTGAAAAATATAAATTGTTAAATTTATTCGAATCAAAAATTAATTACGATTAGAAAATAAATATCTTTATGAATTAACGATTTTATTTACATTTTTAGTTAGCATGGAGGAAAAAAGAAAAAATCAAAAAAAAATAAGAATATTAAGTCTTGATGGTGGTGGTATTCGAGGTATTATTACCTGCGTTATTTTAAAATATATTGAAGAGTTAATACAACAAAAACATCCAGACGCTAAATTAGGTGATTATTTTGATTTAGTATCGGGTACCAGCACAGGTGGATTAATTGCTTGTGTACTATTAGTTCCCGATAAAAAAAATTCTAAAAAAGCGAAATATTCAATTGATACCGCATTAAAACTTTACGCAGAAAAGGGAGGTGATATTTTTAAAGTTTCAACTTGGAAAAAGCTAATAAATCCTTTCGGATTATTAAATGAGGAAATATCCATTGATTCTTTTGAAAAGCAATTATTAGATTTTTTCGGAGATCTTGAACTTAAAGAACTTATTAAACCAAGTTTAATCACATCTTACGATATTTATAATCGCCGGGCAAAATTATTTAACACGTTAGATGGGAACGAACCAATTGGAAATTTTCTTGTGCGAGACATCTGCAGAGCAACAGCAGCTGCACCTACTTATTTTTGAACCGGCTAAAATCAAATCTTTTTATGGTAACGAATATGATTTGATTGATGGCGGCGTTTATGCAAATAATCCGGCTTTATGTGCATATGCGGAGGCACGGAAAATTAATTTTTCAAAAATATTGAATGACGATAGTAAACCAGATTACCCTTCTGCCAACGAAATGATTATTGTCTCAGTTGGAACTGGTGATGTTATTAAACCCTATTCTTTTGCAAAGATGAAAAATGCAGGAAAAATCGGATGGATCACACCCCTAATAGATATTTTATTATCAGCAAACGTTGAAACTGTTGATTATCAATGTCAACAAATGTTTAATACCTTAGGAACCAGAAATAGAAGCCATTATTATAGAATTAATCTTGGCTTAATGTCAGCGTCTTCTGACATGGATGATGCTTCTGAAAAAAATATTAAGGCATTGATTCAGGCAGGTTTAAATTATATACAACAAAATCAAATTCAATTACAGACCATAGCAGAGAAATTGATTTCTAATAATTAAATATTTTGTAAAATACTAAATGAATGTTGGATCTTCCATGCAAACCAAATCTTAAATTTTTTATTATTTTTACGTTTAATAATCATTAGGTATTGAACATTGAAAAAATATGCAAATAATTTTTAAGCAAACGAATGAAAAAATCACTTCTATTAATTCTAATCTTAATTGTCACATTGGGATACGGACAATCCAACTGTGAACCTCTCAAAAAAGAAAATGAAACTCTTCAGTCTTCGAATAAAGCTTTGACTTCTGAAAATGAATATTTAAGAAAAGTATTGGATATAAATAAACCAATTCTGGAAATAGAAAAAGAAAATTCCTCATTCAAAATAACTAAAGTCGTTGGTAATAAAAGTGATAAGAGCTTAACAATTTCTTTTCTTGTCGAAGAAAAGGATGAAAATAAAAAAATGACAATTGAAGATATCTCTGTTATTGATATTGAGGGAAACGAGTACAATATGGATTATTTTAAGTCTAGTAGACCATATCCAGATTTAGTATTAAATGTTCCTATTAAACTTAATTTCTCATTTAAAGACATACAAAATGAGCCTTTATTTATAAAGCTCTTAAGATTTCAAACAAAATCTCAACCTGAAAGGAACTTATTTGAAAGTATCAAATCAAATATAGAATTTAGGGATCTAAAAGTGTCTTGGAATTAACTACATAGAAGAATAAAAAGAAAAAACCTGATGTAGTAATTCGCTAGATCTGAAATAATTTATTTTTCTGGTTAAAGAAATTTTGCTAATTTATTCTAAAAGTTAATTGTTTCATCTGCTTTTCAGGATAAATGTAAAATTCATCGATAGAATAATTTTCAGTTTTTGATCTCATTGTTTCTATTTGATACAAATTTATGTTCAGAAAATTTCCCAATATGAGAAGTAATCCGGCTTAGTGATTTAGAAAAAAATATTTTGTAGTTGCAACAATTATTGTGAAAAATCGAAAGATGTATTGGATAGCTTTGATTTATAGTTTTTCGCAAAATTTTGATGCAGATTATTAAATGATCATCACATTTTTGCTAGGGGATCTGATTAGAAAGTTGTAAAGCGAATTTAAATTACCTATCCAAATTTATTCAAGGCTCTACTAAAATCTGTATAATTATAAAACATTGGCCTGCTTAGAATATTACAATGTAACTTCGAAAACCTGCATAAAATAATAACAGATTTTTCAGGCCCCTGCGTAAAAAAGATTCAGCAACCGGCGCAAAATAATTACAGGTCATTTCCGAAACCTGGGTAAAATACATATAACACCTGCGTAAATTGAATAGAGATAAAGCATCCACCTGCGTAAAATAATACCAGCAGAAATTCTTTTCTCTTTTCATAATCAATTGCTCTTTATTTATTGATAATCAAACACTTTACAGTAATAAACATCTATTTTTAGAACTCTCCTAAAATGGGGTGGTTTTGATAGCAAGATGTGTCTTTGTATATACAAACTTTCGCAAGTTTTATATCCAAAGACGATCTTGCTTTTTTTGCAAAAAGGGGAAAAAACTTCGGGACTCGTTTTTCTATTTTATTAGAGTTTTTAAAGCAATATTCCAAATTAACCCAATGTATTCCTTTTTAATCTTTTCAAAATCCAGATGAATCCAGATTGTTCTTAATTAGCCCAAACGCTTTGGTTGCTATTGTTTTAGACGGTTTTAACCCTCAATTTTGTCTCGAAGTTTTTAATCAAAATACAGATGAGAAAATTGATTTATTTTTTAGTATTGCTAATAGCAATATCCGTTGAGGGACAAGTTGGTATCAATACCCAAACTCCAGAGGCTACATTAGACGTGGTAGGAAAACCGCATGATGAGAATGATTATGATGAAATTATTCCACCACGAATCACGGGTGATAGGCTATCGAAAAAATCTTGTTCTTCAACTACCCAATTTTTTCCCGCACTACTTGAAAATTTTGCGATACAAATTCCGAAAAGTTCTTTAGAAGCAATATCTAAGACCTACTATACCTACGGAGAAATTCAAGGGTACTCCAATTGGACCAAACCCTATTTACCTTAAATTAAAAATATTATTGGTCTTATTATTCAGAAGAATATTCGGGAATATTTAAAAATAAGATGGTGAAAGAAAAACTGATAATTCTACGAATTCAGAATTCTAAAAAAGAAGATTGGCAAAAACACTGTGCGAAAAGAAATATTTCTCTGACGAGCTTAATCATCAATTCAGTAGAAGGTAGAATTCTGGACGACGAAAGAAGAAAAATAATAGTGTTCATTGAAAAGCAGGATAACCTATTTGCAAAAATTGAAATCAACATTAATCAGGTTGCAAAAATCGTGAATGGACAAAAATTTATAAGTGAAATAGAATTAAAGAAATTTTCAGAAAAGTTATAAGAAATAGCAATTCTTAAAAAACAGCAAAATGAAATGTTTGAAAAAATTTACTCTTTGCTTGCAAAATGATTGTTAAGGTTATGGCTGCGGCGGGTTCGAGTTTTCCCGGAGTCAATTACAACGATAAGAAAATTGATAAAGGAAAAGGAGAATTAATGCTGATGAAAAATTTCCCATCATTCATTAATGAGTCCAGTAAGAAAGAGTAAGTCAGAGATTATTTGAGAGCGATTTCAGTTGGAAATAAAAAAGTATTAAAACCTCAGTTTCATGCGATGATCTCGACAAAGTTTGAGGAACATTCGAAAGAGGAGTTGGTGAAGATTGCAGAGAATTTCATGGATGAAATAGGTTACGGAAAACAGCCATTTACAGTAGTTTTTCATAATGATACCGATAATAACCATGTGCATCTGGTTACTACAAGAGTAGACAAAACAACCGGGAAGAAGATTAATGATAGCTATGAAAAGCTAAAATCACAAAAAGCGTTGGCTCAAGTGATGGAAAAAATATACGGACTCAATGAGGATGAAAAATTAAACAAATTATTGAAATACAAGATCAGTTCTCTTAACCAACTGGAAACTTTACTCGAGAGAAGCGGATACAAAATGGTCAAAAATAAGAGAGATGAAAACGCTTTTGATGTTCTAAAAAACGGAGTGAAACAGAAAACTATTGATGGTGCAAAGTTCGGTTTAATTGACCACCTAGATTCGGTTTAAAGTGACCATGTAAATTCGGTTTAAATTGACCACCTCTTTTTTGTGGTAAAAACGA
>NZ_JBWBQW010000010.1:0-57241 GCF_056279225.1 Chryseobacterium sp. UYP7 | reverse complement strand
CCTATTATCCTACTATGCTACTTCTATTTTGAAGTGGTGCAAATGTAATACGACTCAAACTATCTCGCAAATCTTTTTTGCGATTTTTTAAACAAGTGTATAAGTTTTTAACTAACTTATTAATTATCTGTAATTTACAACAACCTTAAAGTTATCCACTTTATCTTAATCAATCCCAATTGTTCTACTGATCGTAGCTAAACTTCACAAATAAGAACGACTTAGTAGTATATTGTTAGTCTAATCCTCAAGAATCAGACGGAACTCAAACATAAATTTATTCCCGAAAACAGCTGATTCAGTTACCTATTGAGTAAAGAAGGAAAGCGAATACCGCAGAAAGCAAATTCAACTTGATCGTATTTTTGCTCTAACACTAAAAAGACAAGCTCAATTCAAAGCAAAAAATCCCACTCTTGCGAATGGGATCAGGTATTAGAAAGTAATATCTTTAATTTTCTGATATATAAAGTAACCAATTAAAACTCCAACCGTATCTGCGACCAGATCCAACCCTTCTAAAGATCGACCCCAATGCATCTCATCCTGCAGAATTTCAGTAAGTAAACCATAAATGATCATGATCTGAATAAAGTAAATAAATTTAATACGCGGGATCGCTGCCATAAAGCAAAACCCCAACATTGCGAAAATGCTTAGATGTAATAACTTATCTATCCCACTAAACATAAAGGGAAACTCCATGTTTTCTAAGCCGGGACGCAGAAGCATATATGTAAGAAATGCCCAATAAATGGGCAAAATCTTTCTGAATATTTTCGAAATTTTATCCAAGAGACTCCTGGTATTGTTCAGCTGAAAGCAGTTCTGAAATATCAGCCGCATCGCCGATATCTAATTTAATGATCCAGCCTTTACCATAAGGATCGGTGTTTAAAAGTTCTGGCTGATCTTCCAATTCGGCATTAAACTCGGTTACTGTACCTGATAAAGGTAAAAAAAGATCAGAAACCGTTTTCACTGCTTCTACACTTCCGAAAACATCCCCTGAAGAAAGTTCATCGTCAACAGAATCAACATCTACAAAAACAATATCGCCCAATTCTCCCTGTGCGAAATCTGTAATACCGATTGTGGCGATGTTTCCATCAATCATAACCCATTCGTGGTCTTTGGTATACTTTAATTCTGACGGTGTATTCATTTTCTTAAATTTTATTTTTTCAAAATTAATTAAAATTCTCAGACCGTCCAAGTTTAAACTCATTATTTGATTTTTTAAAATAGTTGCTTCAATCAAAAATGCGCGTCTGTTTAAAAACGTAATTCATTATCATTATAATATAGGATGTCAATTAAAACTTTTTCCTTCTTTTAGTATCTTTGTTGGACTGAAACGTTCGTGACAAAGAAGTTTATATGACCTCTTTATATATGAACAAAAAATTTGAATATGAATTTGGAAAATAAATTAGCAAAAAGTCAGAAAGCATTCGAAAAATGGCGGACTTTTCCTTTAGCAGAAAAACAACAATTATTAAAAAAGCTGGCAGATCTTTTAGAGAAAGATGCGGAAAAGTTTGGGGAGAATATCACGCGCGAAATGAAGAAACCTATTTCGCAATCCATCGCCGAAATTAATAAGTGCGCGTTAATGTGCCGTTATTATGCGGAGGCGGAAAATGTCTTCAAACCAGAAAAAATTAAAACAGAATTCCGGGTATCAGAAATCCATTATGTTCCCAAAGGAGCAATTTTGGGGGTAATGCCGTGGAATTTCCCCTTCTGGCAAGCATTGAGATTTGCCGTTCCCGCGATATTGGCAGGGAATACCGTTGTTTTGAAACATGCCTCAATTTGTTTTGAAAGTGGAAACATCATTGAGAAATTATTTTTAAAAGCTGGTTTTCCAAAAGGAGTTTTTCAAAATCTAGAGATCGGCCATGCGGAAGTGAAAACGGTTTTAGAAAATCCTGTTATTAAAGGAGTAAGTTTAACCGGAAGTGAAAAAGCGGGTGCAGAAGTCGCCTCTACCGCCGGAAAAAACATAAAAAAATCTTTACTGGAATTAGGTGGAAGTGATGCTTTTATCGTTTTAGATGATTCTAACTTAAGTAAAGCCGCAGCCAGCGGCGCAAAAGCAAGACTTCAAAATTGTGGACAAGCCTGCAACGCGGGAAAAAGATTCATCATTCAGAAAAATATTGAAAAGGAATTTATACCCCTATTCGTTAAAGAATATCAAAAGTATATTCCGGGAGATCCGATGAAAAAAGAAACACTGATCGGCGGAATGGCTCGTCCGGATCTGGCTGATGAACTGGAGAACCAATATAAAAAAGCGATCAAATACGGCGCAGAAATTATTCTGCCCTTAGAACGAATTTCAAAAAATGAGTTTATTCCGGGGCTCATCAAAGTAAAAGCTGGTAATCCAATTTTACAGGAGGAACTTTTTGGTCCGCTTGGAATGGTGATGATCGCGAAAAATGACGCAGAAGCGTTGAAACTGGCGAACGATATTCCTTTTGGTTTATCGAATTCAGTTTGGACGAAAGACAAAAAAAGACAGCAGTTTTTTATCGATCAACTGGAATCCGGAACGGTAAGTTTAAACAAAGAATCGAGTTCGGATCCAAGATTGCCATTTGGTGGCGCAAAATCTTCTGGCTATGGAACAGAATTATCGCTTCACGCTTTGAAAGAATTCGTAAATGTCAAAACGATCGTCGGGAATTAACCTTGATATTTAAAATTAAAAAGCCTTCAAAATTCTTAAATTTGAAGGCTTTTTTGTCTATTCACTTTCCTGAACTTCGTGCTTTAATTGTGCTTTATAAAGTCTGGAATAATAACCATTCCGATCCAGAAGTTCGAGATGCCTGCCTTCCTCCACAATTTTGCCATGCTCCATCACAATGATCTTATCTGCTTTTTCGATGGTCGAAAGTCGGTGAGCGATTATAATAGAAGTTCGGTTCCTAGTAATTTTTTCTGTAGCTCTTTGAATTAATTTTTCACTGTCATGATCGATGGACGACGTTGCTTCATCTAAAATCAGAATTTTTGGATCTGAGAGGTACGCTCTCAAAAAAGATAATAATTGCCTTTGTCCTAACGAAATGGAAGAACCTCTTTCGCGAACCACATATTCGTAGCCGCCCGGAAGACTTTCGATAAACTCATCAACCTCAATATCTTTCGCAACACTTTTAATCTTTTCTAAAGTCACCGTTTCATCGCCGAAAGAAAGATTTTCAAAAATACTGCCGTGGAAAAGAAATACATCCTGAAGTACCACGCCGATATGACTTCTAAGATTATAGAGTTCATATTCTTTTAATTCAACATCATCCAACAAAATTTTTCCGGAATTAATATCATACAATCTTGTGATCAAACTAATGATCGTGGATTTCCCAGCACCGGTCGCGCCTACAATTGCAACGGTTTCGCCCGGATTTACTTTGAAGCTGATTCCCTTTAAAACTTCCTGTTTATCGTCGTAAGCAAAATGAACATTCTTAAATTCGATTTTCCCATCGAAATGGTCCTTGATAATTTTACCTTGATTCGGCAAGGCAAAATCTTCATCCATCACCCCCAAAACTCGTTCTGCACCAACAATTCCTCTCTGGATGTTATTAAACCGATCCGCAATTTGTCTCAAAGGTCTAATCAACATCGATATATATTGAATAAAGGCGATCACCGCACCCGCTTTAATGGTAATAAATCCACCATAAAATAAAATAAATCCAATAAATAAAGAAGAAATTAATTCAACAACAGGAAAAAAGAGAGAGAAAATGAAAACCGTGCGAAGAAGCGCTGATTTTAATGTAATATTAATGTCATCGAATTTCTGAAATTCCGCTTTCTGCCGGTTAAAGACCTGGATCAAAGACATCCCGGAAAGTCGTTCCTGTACAAATGAATTTTGATTAGAGGTCCAGACCCGTTCATCGGTAAAAGCTTTTTTTAATCTTTTCTGAAAAAATCTGGTGATAAACACCATTAAAGGAAGAATCGCAAGCGAGATATAACTCAAATGCACATCAACCTGAAACATGGCAACCAGAACAAACGCGATTCGCAAAATATCCCCGAAAACCATCAGGAAACCATCCGTATAAACCGTTGCAATCGTTTCTACATCGCCAACAGCTCTTGTTACCAATTGCCCGATCGCTGTTTTATCGAAAAATGAAGTTCTAAAATAAATCAGTTTGTGGTACAGCCGTTCGCGAATATCCCGAATTACATTTTGCGAAATATAATTGGAAAAATAAACGAGGAAAAAATTCAGAAATGTTTCCCCAAAAACCAGGGCGACCAGGATGTAAATATGCTTCATCATCAACTCCTTGTCGCGAAGCTGAATAATATCGGTATCCACAATAAGCATCGTGAGGTACGGTCGATAGGTAGAAACCAAGGCCAGGAAAATAGAAATGATCAGGGTAACAATGAACCACGACCGAAATTTCATCCCGATGAAAAACAGGCGTTTAATAATATCCCAAGTCGATTGTTGCTTCATATTTATGTAAAATTCTCTGCAAAAATAAGGAATTTTGTAAGGATGAAGTAGGCCGAAAGATTGAGTTTTATAATTACTTTAATCGATGATCAAAAATCGTAACCTACATCAACCAAAAACAAACCCTGTGCGGGTGCGGAAGTACCGGCAGAATTTCGGTTTTTATCTTCTATGATTTTCCGTAAGGCGGAAGGTTCAATTTTTCCGTTCCCGATCTCAACCAGTGTTCCCACAATTGCGCGAACCATGTTTCTAAGGAAGCGGTCTGCAGAAATCGTAAACTTTAATTCGGAGCCATTCTGTTCCCAAAACGCTTTGTAAATTTTGCAGTTATTGGTTTTATTTCCAGTATGCAACTTAGAAAAACTCGTGAAATCTTCGTAATCAAAAAGGATCTTGCACGCTTCATTCATCAAGTCAATATTCAGTTCCCGTTTCCAGATTTGCCAGGAAGAATCTTGCGTGAAGGGATTTTTATCAAGAGAAATATAATATTCATAAGTTCGGAAAGTAGCATCAAAACGAGCGTGAAAATCAGCTGTAACTTCAAAAATTCTGGCGATAGAAATATCGGAAGGTAAAAAACTGTTCAGTTGATACTGTAGATTTTCCGGCAACATTTTTTCTGTATCGAAATGGGCAAAAATTTTCTTCGCGTGAACACCGGTGTCGGTTCTCCCCGCTCCTGTCGTTTTAATTTTTTCCTGCAGGATCGTAGACAGCGCCTTCTCTAAAACTTCCTGCACAGAAATCTCGTTGGGCTGGATCTGATACCCAAAATAATTTTTACCGGAATAAGAAAACTCAATAAAATACCTCATCGGCTGCAAATTTACTGATTTTTTAAAAGCCAGAAAAGTTGGTTCTCTTTCAAAAGTATTACCCGCTTTCACTACTCGCTTCCCAATCAAATGCATTGGGAGAGCTCAAACATGCCGTTCAATCGGGACTAAAATAAAAACCATTTCTTCTTCCAGAATTTTTCAGAACACTTTCAAAGAAAAATCTGCTAAATCTGCAACATCTGCGAAAAACATTTTCAACATTAAATAAAGAAATAAAAATTCCCCATGAAAATTAAGAATCCAAATGACTAAAGTGAAATTTATAGAGAAAATAATAGCTTAAACGTATGTGACTTCAGTGTCAAAAAAATTACCATCAAAGTAAGTCGAATATAACGCTGCAACTTTGTAGTTTTAAAAAAAAGTAAGAAATTTATCAAATGAAAATACTCCTACTCTCCGATTCCCACTCTTATATCGACGACCGTATTCTAGATTACGCCGGGAAAGCAGACGAAATCTGGCATTGCGGCGATTTCGGAAACATGGAAGTTGTAGAGAAACTGGAAAAAATAAAACCATTGCGTGGTGTTTACGGAAATATCGATGGTACTGAGATCCGTAAAATATTTCCCGAAGTTTTACGGTTTAAATGTGAAGAAGTAGAAGTTCTGATGATCCACATCGGCGGATATCCCGGAAAATATACGCCTTTGGCTAAAAAAGAAATCGAAGAAATAACACCGAAACTCTTCATTTCCGGACATTCCCACATTTTGAAAGCTATGTATGATCAAAAAAACAAACTTCTTCATCTAAATCCGGGTGCAATAGGAAAAGTTGGGTGGCACCAAAAGCGAACCATGATGCGTTTTGAAATTAATGGAGACCAGATTGAAAATTTAGAAGTGATTGAATTAGGCAAGAAATAGGATGTTGTCTGCTATTATTTTATTGAACACAGGTAAGGTGCTTCGACAAGCTCAGCATGACAATCACTATTTATCAATGTTAAGTTGAGCCTGCCGAGAATTTCTACTTATACTAGAAGAATTTAATGATACTTCGACAAGCTCAGCATGACCGTTAATACTGTAGTTGCAATCTCTTGAAGTTGTCAAGTTGAGCCTGTCGAAACTTTCTACTTTAAGCAAGTGTTTAATAAATCCTAACAATATCATTTAAATGTAATCTCAAAAATAAGTCATGAAAAAATACCGCGATACTCCAATTTTTAAAAAGTCCGATGAAATACTCCACACCTTATTAACCATCACCGATCTCATTCCAGAGGATAATAAAAACTTAGAGTTCACCAAACAACATATTCTTGAAAATATTTATACCATTCAGGCCAAACTTGCTGGTGCTGAAGCCGTAAAACTGTGGGACGTAAAAATGGAAAATGCAGCGATCATCAGAAAAAGCTCCCGCGAATTAGTGGTGTTGTACCACAATTTAAAAATGTTTGGTTTCGAGGAAGTGGAATATTATAAAATTGTAAGCAGACAACTCGAGGAATTTCGTCTTCTTTTTAGAGATTGGGTCGCTGATTTTAATCCGAAACATTTCATTGTCGATGATTGGGGACTTTTTAATCCACCCAATATTCCGCAGGATTACGTGCAGCGCGATGACGAATTAAATTTTTTAGAGGAAGATGGAGATGATGAATTCTAGTTGGATCTGATCTATTTTTTTTGCAAACCTTCGTAAATGCTGTGGATCAATCCATCAGCCACTGAAATTTTTGGAACAAAGATCTGCTGAATATCACTCCACGTCATGATATTATTGAAAATTTCTAAGGCCGGAACCAATACATCAGCACGGTCTTCTCGAAGATTGAATTTGCTCATTCGCTCGGCAACCGTTAATCCATTCATATCCTTATAATATTTTTTCAAAAAAGCACTCGACATTGGTTTGCCGTCTTTTGTTTTGCTCATCGAAAATATTTTATTGATGTTTCCGCCTGAACCAATTGCCACAACCGGTTTTTTACTGTTGATGTTTTTACGGATCTCCTCCTTCATTTCCTTCCACAGATCGTCTTTCACCAATCCATTCAACAAACGGATTGTTCCAATATTGATTGATTTCTGGTATTTTTTGTGGCCATCTTCATAAAAAGTTAATTCTGTAGAGCCACCTCCAACATCAATGTAAAGATAATCCTGACTTTTATCAAGTCCTTCTGCAATATGATTTTCAAAAACCAGCGATGCTTCCTGATCGCCCGTTATAATTTCGATATCGATCCCGGAATTTATCTTAACCTGTTTAATAATATCCTGACCATTTTTTGCATCGCGCATCGCGCTCGTAGCACAGGCTCGGTAATGCTCCACTTTATATATCTTCATCAAATTGCTGAAAACGATCATAGAATCCAGAACCATTTGAACCCTCTCGGCACCAATTTCTCCTTTCGTAAAAACATCCATCCCTAAACGAAGCGGAATACGAAGTAAATTAAGTTTGGTGAACTGCGGTTTTCCTTTTTTAGGTTCCGATACTTCATTGATCAGCAAGCGTGCTGCATTACTACCAATATCTATGGCTGCAATTCTCATTATTTCAGAATTAATTTGATTTAAAGATACGAAGCATCAAAAGAAAAAGGAACCAGATCGCGGATCGATTTTGTTTTATAAATCGCGCCACCAATAGATGCGAAATAAATTTCTATCGGATCTACCTGTTTGGCTTCATATTCTAGGATTGACTGTCGGCAAGCTCCACAGGGTGGAATTGGAACCGAGCTTAAAGCTTCTCTTGGTGCGCCAATAACGAACAGTTTCTTAATTTTTACATCCGGAAAATTAGCACCGATCCAGAAAATCGTTGTTCTTTCTGCACATAAACCTGAAGGATAAGCTGCATTTTCCTGATTACTCCCGGAAATTATTTCGCCATTCTCCAGTAAAATTGCACACCCAACAGTAAAGTTAGAATAAGGAGCATACGCAATATCACGAAATTTTTGGGCGGTATCGAATAGTTTTTTTTCAGTATCATCAAGATCGTTATAACTCTCGATGGATTCAAAACTAGTGGTAAATTGTTTTTGCATGTATTAAAAATGGGGAGTAAAGATATAGCTTTTTTTGAAACAAGAGCATAGCAGGAGGAAAAGAAGGGTCTGATATTGGTTTAACTTTATTTTGTAACGACCAAGGATCTGATTGAAATACAAACTCCGTTTGATCTTTTTTTAGGTGCTTATAATTAATTATCGTTTTCCCCTTTTATTTTAAAAAGATAAAGCTCCTAAAACAAGAACGAGAAGTGATTTTTCGATTTCACTTGCTGAATCAATAGCAGAATAGGTGTTATCACGGTGCAAATAAGGCATCATGAATGAAACTTTAGCCTTAATTTTACTAAACCAATTTCCAGGTCTTTACCGTTAGAAACCAATTAAAGAAGACTTATGAAAAATTCAGATAAACCAAATCCATCCACCGATGAAGAAGACCTGCAACGATCAAGGTCTGACTTAGAATCTTTTTTTATTGATTCTTTACAAGAAATGTATTACGCAGAAAATACGATCACAAAGGAATTCGGGAATATTAAAGATCATATTATAACTCCTAAATTAAAGGAGATTCTCGAAATTCACTATTCCATTCACTTAAAGCATAAAGAGCGGTTAGAAAAAATTTTTAAATTGAGAAATGAAACGATAAAGACAAAAAATTGCAGAATGGTAGATGTTTTAGTTGCCGAAGCGAAAAGTCATTTTTCTATTTTTTCAGATGATATTGCAAACTGGGAAATAGCCCTTATTCTGGTGTCGCAAAAGTTTTCTTACAATAAAATAGCCTCTTACGGTGGATTAGCTCATGTCGCTATTAATTTAAATTACCACCAGGCTGCCACCCTTTTAGCCGTTAGCGCTCAGGCGGAAGACGAGTTCGTATCAAACAAAATCAATGGATTATTTGATGCTTTTTTGGCGTCTCATGTCGAAGGTTATAAAAGTTAAATTTTTTCTTTCTGAAAAATTCTAAATCGTTGTTTAAAGAAATTGCTGGATTTTCTCCGTTCTCCTTATGGCTTATGACTAAAATAAACTAGTTTTCAACCGTCGCTTTTGCTACCTTTCCCATACTTTGCGAATCATTCTTTTTTGGATTGAACGTTTTCTGTAAGTCAAAACAGAAATAATTCCATCTTTCCGGAATTCGGCAGCGCAAAACTTAAATCGAAACAAATTTTCTCTATACTTTTTTTCGTTCTTAAATTTAGATTTCAATTTAATCCTCCTTAGCAATTGCTAAATTTTTACTTGCCATTCCTCCTTATTTAACTTTTTAACGAGTACAAAAAAGATTAAAATCTTTCGACAATCTTTGATAATTTGGTTTAAAAG
The DNA here is from genome assembly GCF_056279225.1 of Chryseobacterium sp. UYP7. Lineage (NCBI taxonomy): Bacteria > Pseudomonadati > Bacteroidota > Flavobacteriia > Flavobacteriales > Weeksellaceae > Chryseobacterium > Chryseobacterium sp. UYP7. The sequence goes on along the minus strand of NZ_JBWBQW010000010.1, from coordinate 47,571 downwards.
TTGATTCCAATTTTCACTTAAAACCCTTATTAGTAAATGAATACATTGTTTTTAAATTATTAATTTAAAAAAAACAGTGCCTAAAAATTATCAATTAACTCTTAAATTTTCTTTAAGCTTTGAGTTAAAAGTCAACTCGAATCACTAAAATTATTAAATATAAAACCTATTAAAATGGATGCTAAAAAATCAAAACCTTCAAAAAAAGAAGGAAAAGCAATTGCAACAACTTTGAAAGAATTTTTCATCGATGGTCTGAAGGATATTTACTGGGCAGAAAATGCTTTGGTAAAAACTTTACCTAAAATGTTCGATCAGGCGACAGATCAGAAACTAAAAACCGCCATTAAAGATCATTTGGCTCAAACCAAAGAACAAGTCGTAAGACTGGAGAAAGTTTTCGAATCGATGGGCTTGAAAGCGGAAGGAAAAAAATGTCTTGCCATGGACGGAATCATTAAAGAAGGCGAGGAAATTATGGAGGAAACCGCAGAAGGTCCAGTTCGTGATGCCGGAATTATTGCAAGTGCGCAGAAAGTAGAACATTATGAGATTGCGACTTATGGAACTTTAGCCGCTTTTGCAAAAACTTTAAATGAAAGAACCGCGCTCGATCTATTATTAAAAACGCTGGGCGAAGAAAAAAAATCCGACTGTCTACTCAGTACAATCGCAGACACGAATTTAAATTCTCAGGCGGTTGATGGAAAACTTCAGTCTAAAGATTTAAATGCCGTTTAAAATAAATCACCAACATTAGAAATACTACTATGAAAATAAACGAAAGCGAACCGTTTGAAAATGGCGCGAATCCAAAACAGGAACAATTAGGGAAATTCACCACCGATAATCAAGGCGAATTTTTAACGACCGATCAAGGTTTAAAAATAAATGACGATCAAAACTCTTTAAAAACAGGCGAAAGAGGCGCAACTTTATTGGAAGATTTTATTCTTCGGGAAAAAATTACGCATTTTGACCACGAAAGAATCCCGGAAAGAATTGTTCACGCCAGAGGTTCCGGCGCGCATGGAGTTTTTGAATTGTATAAACCTATGGGAAAATATACGAAAGCAAAATTCCTCAATAATACTTCCATAAAAACTCCGGTCTTTGCTAGATTTTCAACCGTTGCTGGTTTCCGAGGTTCAACGGATGTTCCAAGAGATGTTCGTGGTTTTGCCGTGAAATTTTATACTGAAGAAGGAAATTACGATTTGGTGGGAAATAATATGCCTGTGTTTTTTATTCAGGACGCCACAAAATTCCCCGATTTAGTTCACGCTGTAAAACCGGAACCGCATAATGAAATTCCACAGGCAGCCTCTGCACACGATACTTTTTGGGATTTTATTTCTTTGATGCCCGAAGCAATGCACAATGTAATGTGGCTCATGAGCGACCGCGCAATTCCGAGAAGTTTAAGAATGATGGAAGGTTTTGGAATCCACACTTTCCGTTTTATTAATGACGAAGGCAAATCTCATTTTGTAAAATTCCACTGGAAACCAAAACAGGGAGTTTTAGGTTTGGCTTGGGACGAAGCGCAGAGAATTGCCGGAAAAGATACCGATTTCCATAGAAGAGATTTGTGGGAAGCCATTGATGAAGGACATTTTCCGGAATGGGAATTAGGAGTTCAGATCGTTCCGCAAGAAGATGAACATAAATATCCGTTCGATTTGTTGGATCCGACGAAACTAATTCCGGAAGAAATGGTTCCTGTAGAAATCATCGGCAAGATGACTTTGAATAGAAATCCAGACAATTTCTTTGCAGAAACGGAACAGGTTGCTTTTCATCCCGGACATTTAGTTCCAGGAATTGATTTTTCGAACGATCCTTTATTGCAGGGAAGATTATTTTCTTACACCGATACCCAAATCTCAAGATTAGGTGGACCGAATTTTCATGAAATTCCGATCAATAAATCAATTCCGGAAGTGACGAATAATCAACGCGACGGAATGCACAGAATGCAAATTAATAAAGGTAGAGTCGCCTATAACCCAAATTCTATGGGTGGAGGTTGTCCGTTCCAGGCAAAAATTGCGGAAGGTGGTTTTGCCTCTTTTGAAGAACGCATTGATTCGAAAAAAATCAGAATGAGAAGCAAAAGTTTCTTCGATCATTTCAGTCAGCCGGATTTATTCTATCAAAGTATGACCGAGGATGAAAAAAGACACATCCAAAATGCCTTTTCTTTTGAATTAGGAAAAGTTAAAATTGTTCCGATCCGCCAAAGAATGGTGAATATGCTTTTGGAAATTAATGAAGGATTGGCAAAAATCGTGGCCGATAATTTAGGATTGATTCCGAAAAAATTACCACAACCAATCACGGGAAGTATTCCTGCAGATGGAGATCTGGAACATTATCATTCCTTAAAAGAGAAACTTCCAATCAAAGATGCACCGTCTTTGAGCATGTCTAATAAATTACCCACAGATATTAAAGCACGAAGAATTGCTTTGATCACCGCAGATGGCGTCAATGATGAAGCCTTCACCAAAATTAAAAAAGGACTGTGTGACCTGGATGCGATGGTTGCAGTAATTGCACCGAAACATGGTTTTGTCACAACGAAATCCGGCGACCAATATCCGATCGATGAAAGTTTGTTAACGGCTGCTTCTGTTGTTTTTGATGCAGTTTATGTCGCAGGTGGTGATGATCTGAAAACGCTTCTATCAAATCCCGATGCGCTTCATTTTGTTGCGGAAGCCTTTAAACATTGCAAACCGATTGCTTGTGATTCAGATGCTAAACAATTCTTACAAAAAGCAATTCCAGAAATTAAACTACCAGCAAAAGGAGTTTCTACCAATGGAAGTTTGGAAGATTTTGTAAAAAATATTCAACAGCACAGATTCTGGGAACGCGAAAAAAATCCAGTTGTACCTGCTTAATATTTTGACTTAAATAGAACAGGCTCCGTCATTGGAGCCTTTCTTTTTTTTTATTTTTTATAACCCGTCGACATCTTCGTACAATTCCGTGATGGTTTCAATTTCTTGACTCACATTTTTATCTTCAACAATTTCCGCCAACCAGGATTGTACTACGATCAGACTTGTCGCGCTACACGCTTGAAGTCCGTAAGAATACGGTCGTAAGCCATTTGCATGTGTAAAGTTAATGTCATACAGAAAATCATTTTCTTTATTTTCTTTATTGATCGTTCGATAACTTGAATCAATTTGAATCCCTGATAATTTCATTGCTAAACCATCAGTTTGAACCAAATTAATTTTATCTAATTTTTTCGATTCTTCTTTTAGGTAATTGTCGTCCGCACATTTTGCAGTGGCAGATCGAACAATGCCTTGTTTTACTAAAGTTTGAAAAGGATAATCCTCCAATTCCAGTTTTTTCGCTCCACCGCAATTCACGAATAACTGATATTCCATTTCCTCCTCTGTTCCATCTTCAGATTTTACCGTGATTTTAGTTTTACCATTCGAAAAAGCATCTTCCGGGAAATTTACAAAACCGGCTTTCAGTTCTATGGAATCTGCATCGTATAAGGCCAAAAGAATATTTGCAGATTGTAGCGGTAAAGCAGCGATGACATTCATCAAAAATGACATTATTTCTTTGTTAAAAAATAGGTGATCTTCTGCCGGCAAAAGTTCTGCATGATAATTCAGACTGTACATCAAATCGTCCAAAGTTTCCATCCAGTAAATCGGAATTTTATTTTCAACGGAATTTTTCGCGGTGATCATTTCTTTTTTCATTCCTTCAAATGAATTGATATAATCGTGTTTTTTAGACATTAAAGCGACCAGATCTTTGAAACTGAAAGAAGGATCAGCCAATTTTTTCACCACGTCTTCTAATTTATCTTTCCGAAAAGCTTCTATTAAAGCAGGTCTGCATAAGTGATCGAAATAAATCTCAATCCGCAAAAAACCGTCCTCATCAATTATTTCTAAAATTTGATTGCGGTTAAAATGTCGATAGATTTCCCGAATTGGCTCCTTTTGTTCGTACTGCAAATGCGGCAACCAACCATCTGCGGAATGTAAAACGATCTTAAAATCTGGATTTGCTTTATTTTTTTTGAAACTTAATTTTCCGTTTTCTTTTTTGAAAATTCCAGCGCGATGCGATAGAGAAGTCACGACATCAAACGCACTTAGAGAAGCACCTAAAGTTCCGACTGGAAAATTATTACCTTCATTACTTTCCGGAATTAATTTATGAATTGGCCAGGGTGACGCAAAATATCCGGATTCAGGTTTATCTTCGCCTCTCCATTCATGGCCATTTGCGATGATTACCGTAGAAAACTGAGCTTTCTCCTGATGACAATCGGTGACGGTTAATTGAGATTCTGCCTCCTTTGAAATATCTGCAACTTCACAGCTCACTTTTTGAATGACTTCAATTTCTTTCGATTCCAAAGCCGATATTAATTGTTTAAATTGATCTTCAAAGTAATGGCCGAGCGAAATCCGGCTGTAAACTTCAGAATCATCGATTGGAAAATCCTTCACATTTAATTTTTCTAATAATTCCGGACTTTGTTTACGGAGCCAGTCTGCGAAAGATTCCTGCAGCATCGGAATTTCTTCGGAAGATATATTGGCTAAATTAAAAATATCGGTTGTTTTAGAATTATAAGGCATTCCAATTCCCAGAAGTTCTTCTTTTTCGAAAATAGTGATCTTTTTAATTTTCGATCTTAAAATGTCAATATTTTCCCAAATATATTTGAGCAGAAATAGCGCGGTTGGGCCGCTTCCAATAATGGCGATATTCGATAGATCACTATCCGGGATATTAGTTTTAGTCATAAATATAATTTTAAATCAGTCAAAGTTAATTGTTGAAGTTCAAAAAGTTCAATAAAGATAAAAGTATTGTTTGAAGAAATTTATCATTAAAAAAAATCTTGTAATAAAAAACCTTTCTCTTTCATCGTTTTTTTGAATGGCTAAAAATGTGCCGCTCCACTCCACTTTTCGTAAATTTGCCTTCTTAATTAAAAAAAATATTTATGATTTTATATTCGCCGATTAAATTTAGAAATCTCGAACTTAAAAACCGTTGGGTGATGTCCCCAATGTGTATGTATTCCAGCAATAACGGTGTTGCAACCGATTTTCACTATGTTCATTACGGAAGTCGTGCTCAAGGTGGAACTGGTTTATTGATGGTAGAAGCAACCGGAGTTGTTCCCGAAGGTCGTATTACCAATAAATGCATGGGACTTTGGAACGACGAGCAGAAAGAAAGTTTAAAAAAAATTGTGGATTTTGTTCACCAGAATTCAGACAGTAAAATTGGGATTCAATTGGGTCACGCCGGCAGAAAAGCTTCAACCTGGAATGGAAAGCAGATCTCTTTAGAAGAAGGCTGGGAAACGGTAGCTCCGTCAAAAATCCCTTATGCAGAAGGAGAAAGAGTTCCACACGAATTAACCGTCAAAGAAATCAAAGATCTTGTTCAGGCTTTTAAAGATGCGGCTAAAAGATCACTCGATGCAGGTTTTGATCTCATTGAAATTCACGCTGCACACGGATATTTGATTCATCAGTTTATGTCTCCTTTATCTAACGTGAGAACCGATGAATACGGTGGAAGTTTCGAAAACAGAATGCGTTTCCTTTTGGAAATTGTAGATGCAGTAAATGAATTACTTGATGAAGATCATCCACTTTTTGTGAGAATCTCCGGAACGGAATATGCTGAAAACGGTTGGGATATTGAAGAAAGCGTAAAACTGGCTGAAGTTTTAAAAACTAAAAAGGTCGATTTGATGGATGTTTCTAGTGGTGGAAATATTGCTGGTGCTAAAATTCCTTTATTTGATGGTTATCAGGTTCCGCTCGCAGCACAAATTAAAACGGAAACCGGAATGAAAACGGGCGCTGTTGGTTTAATCAAAACTGCAGAACTTGCAGAAGAAATTTTAGAAAAACAAGAAGCGGATTTAATTTTTGTAGCGAGAGAAATTTTGAGAAACCCTTACTTGGCAGTTGAAAATTCTTTTGAAGGAAAAGGAGATTGTTTCTTCCCGCATCAATACGATCGGGCGAAAATTTAATTCCACGCAAAGGTGCAAAGAGAAACGCAAAGACCGCAATGTTTAATTATTGCGGTCTCTTTATGTGTAAAAATTGAAGGAAATCATCGCGCTCTTTGCGTGAATTCCTTCGCGGCTTTGCGTGAAATAAGCGTGTAATAAGCCGTGAAAACTTTAAGAATATTGAAACTTTCGAATAACTTCTAAAGTTTTATCAATTTCCGTCTCTTTGATGGCATCAGAAATGAACCAGGTTTCATAACCACTTGGTGGCAAATAAATTCCTTTCTCCAACAACTGATGGAAGAAATTGTTAAATAAAGCATGATTTGCCTGAGCCGCTTCGTCAAAATTAGAAACCGCATTAATGTGGAAGAAAATACTCATCATCGAGCCTTTTCGGTTAATTCGGTGCGCAATTGATTTTTCGTTTAAGATCTTTCCGATCTCAAAATCTAAAGTTTCAGTTGTTTTACTCAGGTTTTGGTAAAAGTTTTCATCACTTTTAATGAGTTGCAAAGTCGTTAAACCTGCTCTCATCGCTAAAGGATTTCCGCTTAAAGTTCCGGCCTGGTAAACTGCACCTTTTGGCGCCAATTGATCCATGATCTCATTTCTCGCTGCAAAAGCACCAACCGGAAGTCCACCACCAATTACTTTTCCAAAAGTTACGATATCTGCTTTCACATTATACATTTCCTGAGCGCCACCAAAGGCCAGACGAAATCCGGTCATTACCTCGTCGAAAATTAAAAGCGCGCCATTTTCATCACACAGTTTTCTTAATTTTTGAAGGAAATTATTTTCCGGCAAAACGCAACCCATATTTCCGGCAACCGGTTCTACGATGATCGCGGCAATTTCGCCTTGATTATGTCGAAAAAGATCTTCAACCTGTTCGATGTCGTTGTATTTTGCAAGCAAAGTGTCTTTCGCCGTCCCAGTTGTTACACCTGGAGAACTTGGATTTCCAAAAGTCGCCATTCCACTTCCGGCTTTAATTAAAAAAGAATCGGAATGTCCGTGATAGCAACCTTCAAACTTAATGAATTTATCACGTTTTGTAAAACCTCGTGCCAAACGAATTGCGCTCATGCAAGCTTCAGTTCCGGAAGAGACCATTCTGATCTGATCAATATTCGGCACGTTTTCTACAATATATTTTGCGATCTCGGTTTCAAGTTCGGTCGGAGTTCCGTAAGAAAAACCTTTTTCTGCCTGCTTTTTTATAGCTTCTAAAACTTCGGGATGCGTATGTCCGAGAATTGCGGGACCCCAAGAATTAATATATTCGATGTATTGATTATCGTCTGCATCGGTCATGTAAGCGCCTTTTGCAGATTTCATAAAAATTGGAACACCGCCTACGGATTTAAAAGCACGCACGGGAGAATTTACGCCGCCCGGAATATATTGGTACGCTTCGTCAAATAAAGCTGAACTTCTTTGGTAATTCATAATATTGTTGATGATGGATGTCAGACGTTGGATGTTGGATGATGGATGATGGATGATGGATGAGTTAAAGGTATTCAACAGATCTTCAGTTAAAAATATGGGATTATTTTCGGGGTTTTTTCTTCTGAAGGTAAACGAGTTGTCCGGCTTTTGCTTGCTGACCAAAATCCATTCTATTTTTAGAATAGAGTTTTTTCAGTTTGATTCCGAATTTCTGAGAAATATCGTGCATTGATTCGCCAGCCTGAGCTTTATACGTCGCGACGTTTCCATTTGAAGATTTGGATTCTAAGAAGAGAATATCATTTCTTTTCAGTTGTGTTCCGTCGAGTTCATTCCATTTCATCAAAGCACTTTCTGTGATCTGGAACTTTTTAGAAATCGCTGCTAAGTCAACATCATCCGGAATAATAACGAATTTTTTACCACCATTCGGATGACTTTTGATTAAAATCGAATTCAGCGTTTCTGCTTTGGTCACGATCTTATCTACATTTTTCTGCTGTTTTGCGTAAGAAACCTGTTCGTATGGAACTTTTACAGTTACTGGTTTTGAGGAAGATCTGCTTTGATCCAGCTGCGCCATAAAAATACGGTCATTCTTTAAATCGGGATACATTTTCAAAACGGCATAAAGCACTTCGCCAGAATTCGTTTTGTCGTACTCATATAATTTGTTCTTTTCAATTTTATCGATGAGAATGTAGGCGTATTTCGGATTTGTCGCGTAGCCGGCTTTTTTTAAACCGTGTGCCCAGGCTTTGTAATCCATCATGTTGAGTTTGAAAAGATTCACGTAATAAGATCGATAAGCAAGAAATTTTGAATGGTCTTCGTAAGATTGTCGTGGATCGTTGTAAACTCGAAAACACTCATTCGGAGCATCGTCAGTGTGGGTCATTGTTTTTCCGGTCCAGTCTTCCTTACATTTGATGCCGAAATGGTTATTCCCCTGTTGTGCCAAACGGCTTTGTCCTCCACCAGTTTCCAAAAGTCCCTGTGCTAAAGTGATAGAAGCCGGGATTTTATATTTCTCCATTTCCTCTACGGCATATGGCGCGAATTTTTGGATGTATTGCTCATCTGTTTTCCAGGTTTGAGCGTGAAATTTTGCTATAATAAGAAGTGCAAATGCAAAAAATATTCTATTCATAAATTTTATTTAATGATCTTAAAACCAGTAAAGTTTCATATCATATTTCAATTCAAACTTCTCGCAGATTAAGTGCATTAAGCAGATGAATAATTGCATCAGATCGGCGTCATCTTTTAAATCTGCGAGAATCGTTAATCCCTACTATCACAATTATCTTTATGATTCTGTGCTCTAAATTTTAATCAATTCTCGGTTTTGTTTTTTCAGCATTTCATTGGCTCCGGAAATTCCCTGTAAACCACCTGTGTGAAAAGCCAGAATCTTTGTTCCTTCCGGAAAATAATCCTCTTCGATCATTTCAAAAATTTTCTTCATCATCTTTCCAGTATAAATCGGATCGAGCTTAATACCGTATTTTTCTTTAAAGTCATTGATAAAACGGATATTATCGTCACTTATTTTACCGTAACCTCCATCATGTGCTTCAATAAGTTCAAAGTTATTTCTTTTTGAAAGTTCTGTCACCTTATTATATAAGGAGTCATCGTTTACCACTTTAAAACCTAAAACCTTTTGATTCTCCTCTGCAAACTTGGAAATTCCGGCGATCGTTCCACCGGTTCCAACTGCGGTGCAAAGATAATCAAAACTTTTTGTATCAGAATTGAGCATAAACTGAATGCCTTCCACGGCGTTTGGGTTGGTTCCACCTTCCGGAATGATCAAAGCTTCGGGAAATTCATTTGCTAAAAGTTGGCTTAAAGATTCTTTATTCCGATATTTTTCGCGTGTTATAAACCGAAAGTTCATTCCGTTTTGGTGCGCTAGTTTTAAGGTTGGATTTTCCTGCCATTTGTTTTGAAGTTCCTCTCCCCGAATAATTCCTATAGTTTTCAATTGAAATTCTTTTCCCAAAGCTGCAGTTGCGGCGATATGATTGGAAAAAGCGCCACCAAAAGTTATAAGTAATGAATTTGCTGGATTTTGTTTTAAATATGAATTGATATTATAAAAGAGTTTCCAGTATTTGTTCCCTGAAATTTGGGGATGAATGAGATCTTCTCTTTTCAGAAAAAGCTGAATGTTTTTCTGAAGAGGGATTTGGATGATGGGAATTGAAATGGTGGGGATTTTCATTGGGGTGAAGTTCGGGAATAATTTAATAAACAATATTTTGCGAACTACATTAATATTCAACTATAACAATGAGAATATCATATCGATCTTCTATTTATTCTAACTATATTTGAAAATTATAAAAATAACATGAGAATCTTATTTAAAAACACATGAGTCAACACGATATAGCCGCACATAATTTACTCGGAAGAACACTTTCAAATGAATGGATGGTTACAAGAAAGATTGAACCGGGAGACGGAGCTACTGGTGGATTTTTTAGTGTTTGTTACTTAGTAGAAAAAGATGGTAAAAAAGCATTTTTAAAAGCTTTGAATTTTAATTCGTTTTTTCAAATGTTTCCGGGTCAAAGTATTGTAAAGATTTTACAGGAACAAACTAATGCATTTGAATTCGAAAAAAAACTTTTATTAAAGTGCAGAAACAATAGACTAACTAAAGTTTCCATGATTATTGATGAAGGCGAAGAGATTATTGACGGTTATACTATAGGAAATGTTCCATATCTCATTTTCGAAATTGCAGAGGGAGATATTCGTTCTAATATAAAATTTTCAAATAATATTGATCTAGTATGGAAAATAAAATCCTTACATGATGTCGCAATTGCTTTGGAACAACTTCATAGCGTAGAAATTGCGCACCAAGATTTAAAACCATCAAACATCCTATTATTTGATCATTCAAAGATTTCAAAGGTTGGCGATCTTGGTAGATCACTTTGTTCATCAATCCCAGCGCCTCATGATGATGGCAACTTTACCGGGCAAATGAATTATTCGCCACCTGAGTTTCTATATGGCTATATTATACCCGACTGGAATACTCGAGTAAATGCCACTGATATGTATCTATTCGGAAGCCTTATTACTTATTACTTTTTAGGTGTAAATATGACTGCATTACTTGCTAAACATTTAAATGAAAGATTTAGATGGACAAATTTTGATGGTACTTTTGATGATGCTAGTAGCTATTTGATAAACAGTTATGCAAAATGTATTGATGAAATTTCTTCAACTTTAGAGAATAAAGAATTTTCAAAAGATATTATTGAAATTATTGCATATTGCTGTTATCCAATTCCAGAAAAAAGAGGTCACGTAAAAAATATTAATAGTATCGGAAATCAATTTAGTTTTAAACGAGTAATTTCAAAGCTTGATTTAATAAAGAGGAGAGCTGAATTAAAAGCCTACAATAATGACTAAAATATACGAATTAGAAAAAAGATTACTAGTTCCAAATTGGAGAGACTTTAGAAGAACAGTTAAAATAGGAGAATTAGGCTCAAATAAAATTACAAAACTTCCTATTAATGATAATTCGGCTATAAAATTAGATTGGTTGAACAATCCTACAATTGGAGTAGCGGCAGATCTCATAAACAATTCATTCATTTCTAACGATCTGCATTCCAAAGAATTAGCAGATGCCATTTTGTTAGTGGAAAGAAACGAGAATCATTCATCTAATTCTCTTACATTACTCATTAAGAAAATTAAAGAAGAACTCAATCCTATTCAAGATTATTCAACGAAAATTTTGGAAAAAAAAATTGAAACCTTTGCAGAATTTGATGCACTATTTGATAATAAGCTTATAAACAGACTAATATCTCAGACTAAAAATTTAACTAAAAATCATTTGGACAATGCAATTTATTGGATTGAATTAGCAAGACTTTACACTATTAAAAGTCAACTAAAGCAGGCCGAACGATGTATAACAATTGGATTAAACCTTGCTCCAGATAACCGTTTTGTCTTAAGGTCAGCAACGAGATTCTATATACATGTTGAACAAGAGGAGAAAGCAATATTTTATCTCAAGAAAGCAACAAGCATAAAGCATGATCCTTGGTTAATTTCCGCGCACATTGCATCATCAAATTTGCTAGGGAGATATTCACCTTTTATTAAAAATGGTTTTGCTTTAATAAATTCAAAGCATTATTCCGATTACGATATCACTGAATTATCAAGTTCATTAGGTTCGCTAGAATTAGAAAATAGTACTTTTAAAAAAGCGAAACCTTTTTTGGAGCTTTCAATTAAAAAAGCTAATGATAATAGTTTAGCACAATTTGAGTGGCTAAGTAAAAAAGATGAAAGATTAATTTTCAATCCAAATAATTTTGAAAATGTAAAAAATCCTTTTGAAGCATTTGCATTTGAAAATTTTAAAGTTGGAAATTTCGAAGAATCATTTCGTAATTGTATCGATTGGTTTTTAGATATTCCATTCTCCAAAAGACCGTTAATATTCGCATCATATATCGCAACAATATTACAGCAACACGACAAAGCAATCTTTTTATGTTTATTAGGCTTAAAGTACGACATTAATGAACTTGGATTTATTAATAATCTAATATATAATTATTGTCTCAATAATGATTTGGAAAATGCTGAAAAGTTTTTAAAGCAACATTTAAATAAATTAACAGCTGAATCTTTGTCCTCGAATGAATTGAAAATAAGTTTACAGGCTACAATTGGACTATTCTTTATAAGAACAAATAATATTTCTGAAGGTAAACAATACTATAAGACAGCTATGGAAAATTCGTTAATTCTAAAAAATGATTACTTCTATAACCAAGCCCTCATAAATTTCACAAGAGAACTGTATTATTTAAAAGATAGCGAGCTTCCCACTTATTTGGAGATATTTAAAAAGATCAAAACTGAAGATCAAGATTTAATCTTACAAAAAAAACACGTCGAAAATATTTTGACAACTTTCATACTGTAATTAACACCAAGATTTTTGAAAAGAACGCAGACACTTTTGCGGGAATAGAAATCAATTTAGCCTGAATCTAAGCCCCGACCTGAGTGGAGTTCTTTTTAATTGTTGACTGAGTTTGTCGAAGTCAGCAATTAAAAAAGCGGGAATCCTTCGACAAGCTCAGGATAAACTCAGACGGAAATAGGCGCCCAAGAAAAAATAATTTCCTATTCGACAAAGTCAAATGTGCGCCTCAAAAAATTAATCTAAAATATATTTCCAGAAACTCCAGAATTTTCTTTTGGTGAGATAGTTTAAATCATCTTCCATGGCGTAAGCTTCGCACTCGAAAGAGATGGATTTGTAGGCGAGGAAAGAATCTTTTAATTTGAAATAGTGGTAATAATATTCTAAAACATACCACATATAAAAGAAAATAATCAGCAGCTCCAGCTGTTGCCGCAAATGAATTTTCTCGTGGTTGATCAACGTTTTATTTTGAAGATCTTCCGGCTTGCGAAGGAGGATGAATGGAAAGAGCGTGATCCCTGAAATTTTTGTATTTTTGAGAAGTCTTTGGCAAATCAGGATCATGAAACAAAGATATTAATTTCAGGAAATCTGATTTAACTTATGTACCAGAAAATCATCAAAGAACACGAAGACTTTTATTATAACGAGCAAGGCTATAAAGTTTTTACAGAAGCCTACCACTTGAAACGCGGCCATTGCTGCAAAAGTGGTTGTAAACATTGTCCGTACGGCTATGATAAAAAGACCGATACTTTTAAAAAGACGGTGAGACCCGAGACGAAGCCCAATGCAGACAGATAAATGAGTGACAAGGAGTTAATAGATTTAGCAGTCAATATTTAAATACACACAACAATATAATTTACCAAATCATGAGCAAAAAATATATCATTCTTTTATTGGCTTCGGCTACTTTGGGACTTGCTTCTTGCAGCCCGTTTCAGATTAAATCTGATTATGCAGAAACTGCAAACTTCAATGAATATAAGACCTACAAATTACGCGTTGATGACCTGAAAATGAACGACATTGATCAGGATCGCGTGCTGAACGAACTTTCGAAACAGCTACAGATGAAAGGTTTGAGCGTTTCTAATAATCCGGATCTTATTGTGAATGTGAAAGCAAATCACAAGAAGGTTCAGGATGTACAAAGTAACAGACCTTACGGAATGTACGGTTGGGGCGGACCTTTTGGTTGGGGCGTTGGAATGAACAGAACCTGGACATCCAACTATAATGAAGGTGCTTTGATTCTGGACTTGATTGACGCGAAAACCCAGAAATTGGTTTGGCAAGGTGTGGGAAGCGGAATTTCGGTAGACCGACCTAAATCCAAACAGAAACAGATTCCGGAAATTGTTGCGGAGATCATGGCGAATTATCCGCCAAATAAAATGAAATAATTTTTTAAAAAATACGGAAGACTGCAGTGATGCGGTCTTTTTTTGTTTTATAACAAATCGGAGGTTCACTTATTCCTTAAAAACAGGAATAAATAAATGAGGTAAATTTGCAAAAGCTTCATGCTTTTACAGAATTACAAAAAATCATGAAGCTGTTGTAATTGTATCAGCAACTAAACCTTAAATATCTTAATGACAAAAATCTACTGGTTTTTCTTAATGAAAATAAAAACAGACAAAATCTTAATAGCGAAAAAATCGGCAACAATTTTAAACCACAAAGTAGTCAGAGCCTCATTTGGTGTTTTTTTTAACACATTAGTCACCTGAGTTTTTTAGGCTGATTCAAAGAACACATTAGCTTTTACGTATCATAGTTTAGGATTTAATTAAATAAGATCTTGATTGAATCTTGACAATACTTCACTCTTGTGCTATTTGTGAAAATATTTGTGCAGTTCGTGTTTAAAAGCGTCTTCTTGAAATAACCACCCTTTGTTAAGTGAAACGCTCTTGCACTATTTCTAAACAGCATTCACATTTAAATATTCTTGCGTCTTTGCGTTAAAAAGAATATACAATTCTTATCCGGACCGCAAAACAAACTTCAATTTATTCTTTCTTATCCTTCTATCAGCAAACGGATCAAAAGTTCGAGACTTGGCAAACTTCGGTTGGAAATCTATTGATAAACCTGAAATCTCTGAAATTTTTCTCGTCACCAGAACGAGACTTCACACAAAGAAATTTTTTGGAGGTTTCCTAAAAATTTTTCTTGATGCCAACCATTTCGATGCCTTTTGAAAAAGTTTATTAAATCGACTATAATTCTTTCAATAAAAAAACTGCCCCAAAACAGTTTTTATAAGATGTGAATTTGTAAATTTTATTTAAAATTTATTTCCCAACAACTTCAACAATTGGATTTCCAATATTTCCGCTCGGGAATTGAATATGCAACAATGCAGAAAGGGTCGGTGCAATATCGGTCATGTTGTAATCTTTGTTGCTCTCGCCGCTTTTAATTCCCCAACCCATAAAGATTAAAGGAATATGCGAATCGTAAGAATTCCATGCGCCATGAGTCGTTCCCAGTTTTGAATAACTTGGCAACCAGGAATCATGATAAATAACTTGGATATCTCCACTTCTTTGCCAGTTGTAACCATTCATAATTCTAGTTCTGATCGGTTCTGGAATTGATGATGAACCTGCTTTTTTCATATCCACTGCAAACAATACCGATTTATCTTTGTTCAAAATATCGATCAAATATTGTTTCACCTGATCGGAATCTAATTTATTGTCAGTCATCAATTTGTCATCTAAATAAACCTGACTGTTCGTTATTTTAGAAATTAATTTATCAACATTAAATTTCTCTTTCAGCATCACATTAAATTCTTTATTGTCTTCACCATAAAAACCTGTTGGCATTTTATGTTCTTCCATAAAACCTTCAGAATGCGCTCCACCATGGTCTGCAGAAAGAAAAACGGTATATTGATCTTTACCAACTGACTGATCTAAATATTTAAAAAACTCAGCCAAGTCGCGGTCCAGTCTTAAATAAACATCTTCGACTTCGATAGAATTAGGTCCGAATTTATGTCCGGCGTAATCGGTTGAAGCCAAATTAACAGCTAAAAAATCAGTAATTGCATCGGCTCCTAAATTTTCTCCTTTAATGGCAGCTTCTGCAATTTTCAGCGTTAAGGTATTTCCAAAAGGGGTGGAACGGATGTTATCTCTTTTCAACTGATAATCTGCAGCGAGATTATTGTAAGGAAAAGTAGGTGTTTTTGCACTTCCCAAAAGTCCTTCCCACTTCGAATTGTCTGGTGAACTCTCGGTGTATTGATTGATAGGTAATAAAGTATTCCAACCGTTTTTCACTAATTGATCTGGAATTTTCTGACTATTAAAATCATTAACCCATTTTGGAAGTTGATTCATATAATAAGAACTCGTGATGAAATTTCCCGTCGTGTCATCAAACCAATACGCTCCTGTCGGATTATGACCTGCCGGAAGAATGGATGCCCGATCTTTTAAAGAGACTCCGACCACTTTTGCCTGAAAATTAGTTGCTAGACGAAGTTCATCAGTAATCGTAGTCGACCACAAATTATTAGGAGAATGACTGCCCACTTTCGCATCAACTGTTCCGACTGGGTTTACGGTTTCATCAGTTGTACAGTAAACATTTTTTCCGGTCGTTTTATCGAACCAGTCATTTCCGGCAATCCCATGAATCGCAGGAACGGAACCTGTATAAATAGTCGTATGTCCAACCGCTGTGTACGTTGGAACATAATTAATATGAACATTGTTTAAAGAATACCCTTCTTTTAATAGTCTTTTAAAACCATCATTCTGGTATTTTTCGTAATAACGATAAAGGTAATCCCATCGCATTTGATCTACGACTAAACCCACAACGAGTTTCGGTCTTTCGATTTGGGAAGATTTATTTTTTTGAGCAGAAAAACCCGTCGAAAGAAGGGCTAAAAAAACGATAGAAATATTTTTCAACATAATTAAAAATTTACTGATGTTTGAATTTTAGAGACAAATTTAAGGGTTTAATTCTAAAAACAAGAATGAACTTTTAATGAACAATTGTAGACAAGTGATGAAAAACAAAACCATCTTAATTTTTAGTCCCCGATCGTAATGAAAATCCTTTTTTGCTATTGCGATTGCGAAGTTTTTCTAAGGATTGCTTCACTTTTTTCGCAATAACAAAAAAGATTGTAATGGAAAGCGGGACGGATCTTCAACGAAAGAATAAATCTTGTTGCTCCAAAAAAAACGCACCTTCGAAAAGATGCGTTTCTATATTGATGTTGATTTTGATATTGATTTGTTAAAATCGATATTGGAATTTTCAAAGGGCTTCACCCTTTGCTGTTGATTTCGCCACTTCGTGGCTTGGAACCCGTTAATCTAAATTTAAAACCATTTCCCAAATGATCAAACAATCGTAAATTACTCGTGAATTCGTGGTCTAATCCTTTAGAATTTCAAATCACCGTTTACCTCTCTCACAGCTTTTGCAGCGGTAGCGAACTTTTCTTTTTCCGCGTCTGTTAAACTGATCTCTACAATTCTTTCGACACCATTAGCGCCAATAATTGCAGGAACGCCTAAACAAATATCGCTTTGTCCGTATTCGCCATCTAACATTAATGAACACGGAATCATTTTTTTATGATCGCAAAGAATGGATTGTACCATTACAGAAACTGCTGCACCCGGCGCATACCAAGCGGATGTCCCCAATAATTTTGTTAAGGTTGCACCACCAACTTTAGTTTCTTCGGCAACGTGATCTTGTTTTGCTTCATCTAAGAATTCAGTTACCGGAACTCCATTTCTGGTTGCTTTGCTCATCAAAGGCAACATTCCAGTATCACTGTGAGCAGCAATCACCATTCCATCAACGTCGGAAATTGGACATTCCAAAGCTTCTGCCAAGCGGTATTTAAAACGTGCAGAATCTAAAGCTCCACCCATTCCAATAATCTGATTTTTCGGAAGTCCGGAAGTTTTGTGCACCAAATAAGCCATCGTATCCATTGGGTTAGAAACTACGATGATGATCACATCCGGTGAATGTTTTACCAGGTTTGCTGTTACATCTTTCACAATTCCGGCATTGATTCCGATCAATTCTTCACGAGTCATTCCAGGTTTTCTTGGAATTCC
The DNA here is from genome assembly GCF_056279225.1 of Chryseobacterium sp. UYP7. Classification (NCBI taxonomy): domain Bacteria; kingdom Pseudomonadati; phylum Bacteroidota; class Flavobacteriia; order Flavobacteriales; family Weeksellaceae; genus Chryseobacterium; species Chryseobacterium sp. UYP7. Next base: position 29,960 of record NZ_JBWBQW010000010.1, on the reverse strand, counting down.
AGAAGTAATTACGGCTACTTTTGATCCAGCAGTTTTGCTGTAATCTCCGGTTGTTCCTGTAATTTTGGTATCAAAACCATTTAAAGAAGCGGTTTGCATTAAATCCATCGCTTTACCTTCGGCAAAACCTTCTTTAATGTCAACTAAAACAACTTCTGCGGCGAAATCTTTCATCGCGATGTATTCTGCGCAACTTGCGCCAACTGCTCCTGCTCCAACTACGGTAACTTTCATATTTATTTTATTTATTTATTTTAATGGTGATTTAAAACCTTGCGGTTTCATATTTATGTATTGCTATTTTTCGATTTAATTTTGGGCAGACATTTCCGCCCTCCACTCCCAATCTTTTTTGCCTGTGCTTTCGCCGCTGCAAAAAAAGGATTTCCGCTCAGGTCGGGCTGCGATTTCGTGATCACGACAACTCAACGGTTTCAAAGATTTCGAAGCGGTTCAATAAAAATTCTTAATTCAATCTTCTAAATCAATAATCCCAAATTTACGAAATGTTAAAGTTTTGGGCAATTATAGAATTACTAAAGTTTTATTAAAAGTCTTAGGTTCATTCGAATGAAGAAGTTTTCTCAACAAAATTTCTGTTATTTACCTTACATCAATGCGTGCCGGTTAATTTTAATAGTAAATTTGTTTTAAATTAGATAGATCATGGAGTTTGCCAAACGATTGCACGAGGGTTATTCTAACCGAAAGTATGACATCGATAAAAAGAAAATTGAAGATTTCATCGATCGTTTTTTTCGTTTCATTTTTTTTCTGGAATTCCAGCGATGTTCAGATCCCAGTGATATCGAGATTCGCCTGAACCATTTTAAAGCGGAGTTTAAAGAAATCTTACTTTCTGTAAATGATGAAAAAAACAATTTTAAAACCGATCTTTTTTTCGAAAGTTTCCCGACGATCTATAAAAAGCTGGAAAACGACGCGCAAACAATTGTAGAAAATGATCCGGCTGCAAAAAGCATAGAAGAAGTAATGTTCTCTTATCCCGGATTTTTCGCCATCGCCGTTTATAGGTTTGCACACGAACTTTATAAAAGCAACATTCCGCTCATCCCGAGAATTTGGACAGAATTTGCGCACAGTAAAACCGGAATTGATATTAATCCAGGCGCTCAAATTGGGGAATATTTCTTTATAGATCACGGCACGGGAATTGTGATTGGAGAAACCACGATCATCGGAAACAACGTAAAAATTTATCAAGGCGTAACTTTAGGAGCGCATTCGGTTGCAAAAAATTTACAGAATATAAAGCGACATCCAACCATTAAAGACGGCGTTGTTATTTATGCGAACGCCACAATTTTAGGTGGAGATACGGTAATCGGGGAAAATGCATTAATTGGCGGGAACGTCTGGATCACAGAAAGTGTAGCACCTAACTCTGTAGTTTTTCATAAAGGTCAAGTCACGGTCAAAAATAAATTCCCCGGCAATGAACCCATCATTTTTAGCATTTAGAAACGGAATTTCTCGCAGCCCGAACTGAATGGAGCTTCTCGATTTAAGAACGAGACTGCACCAAATAAATTAACAAATTTAAAAATTCATATTATGAAATTGAATACCATATTAGAAGCCATCGGAAATACGCCGGTCGTAAAAATCAATAAAATTTTCTCCAGCGATGTAGAAGTCTGGATGAAACTGGAAAAACAAAATCCCGGAGGAAGTTTGAAAGACCGAATCGCTCTGGCAATGATCGAAAAAGCGGAGCAGGACGGTACAATTAATAAAGACACTTTGATCATCGAGCCGACTTCCGGAAATACGGGCGTTGGTTTGGCCATGGTTTGTGCGGTAAAAGGGTACAAACTGGTTTTGGTGATGCCGGAAAGCATGAGCGTTGAGAGACGGAAACTGATGAGTTCTTACGGAGCATCCTTTGTGCTAACGCCGAAAGAAGAAGGAACTTCCGGAGCCATCAAAAAAGCCCTGCAAATGTCGGAGGAAATTGAAAACTCCTGGATTCCACAACAATTTGAAAATCCGGCAAATCCGGAAATTCATGCAGAAACTACAGCACAGGAAATTCTAAATGACTTCCCAAACGGGATTGATTATCTGATCACGGGAGTTGGAACTGGCGGTCACATTACCGGAGTGACGGAAGTTTTGAAAAAGAAATTCCCGAATATGAAAAGTTTTGCGGTTGAACCTGCCGATTCACCCGTAATTTCTGGCGGAAAACCTGGACCGCATCCTTTACAGGGAATTGGAGCGGGATTTGTGCCGAAAAATTTGCACACCGATCTTTTAGACGGAACAATTGCCGTAGAAAAGGCAGAGGCTTTTGAATTTACGAAAATACTGGCGAGCGAAGAGGGAATTTTAGCCGGAATCTCCACGGGATCTTCTCTTGCTGCGATTAATAAAAAGTTAGGTGATATTCCAAAAGGCTCTGTTGTTCTGACTTTCAATTATGATACGGGCGAAAGATACTGGTCTGTAGATGGACTTTTTGAAGAGAATGTTTATAACGGTTAGAATTTCCTTAAGCTATTTTTGATGGTTTTTGAACCAAAAAAGTCACAAAGTTTTTTCTTGAAAATACGAGGCGTTAAGATCATGAAGAAGAGTGAAAGATCGTAGTTACCGATGCGATTTTAAATAGTCTAAATTATTTGATAATATCTTAGTGTTACCATGAAGATTGAATTAAACTCTTACATCAATAAAATAAATCCTGCAGCGATGCAGGATTTTTTTTATTGATAAAGTTTCTGGCATTTTTCGCAAACATAAGTTTTGCGTTTTACTTTTCCCATTTCCTCGATGACCAATTCGGTTTTATCTTTCGGGCAGATTTTTTTACTGTAAATCAAAGCAGCTTCTTTTACACCGTCGGTTTTTAGTAAGGATAGAAATTCTTCTGCATAATCTACGACCATTTTCAGCAGGAAAATTAATTTCTTTTCCGGAATCGCTTTCACCAGACTATCCGGATGGATCTTGGCGTGGTACAACGTTTCGATTCTAATGATATTACCAACACCCGCGAAAAGATGCTGATCCATTAAAACATCGCCGATCATTGCCTCTGCATGTTCAGACTGCAGTTCCTTCAAAATAAATTCCGGATCAAATTCCGGTTTTAAAATATCGGTTTTAAAATTGAAATGATCCGCAGGTTTACCCTTGTACAATTTCGTTTTAGCAACATAAAAATTGATCTCACCTTCCGTAAAATGTAAAGAGAAACTCGCATTCACTTTCTTACGTTTATTCACCAACATGCTTCCAAAAAGCCCCAAATGAACGCCCACAAAGAAATCCTTGAAAACGAAAAGTAAATTTTTACCGTAGGTTTCAATATCAATAAGTTTAATATCGACGATGGCAGATTTATCCATTTCGCCATAGCCGGAAGCTTCGGAAACGGTTTTGCCTTTGTAACGCTGCAGTTTATTTTTCAAAAAAAGTATGGATGGACCTTCTGGCATTTGAATTTATTTATAAGTGAATTTAATAAGGAGGATAAATCATCAAAAAAGATGATCATTAGGACTGAAATTTCAGGCTTTTTCAAATTTACAAATTGTGAGACATGTAAACAAAGGTTGCAGACTTTATTCCTATAATAGTAAAGCTAAATTCATTCAGAAATAATCAAAGTAACTCATTTGATAAATTTTAAAAAGGAAGTTATCTATTTAAAGGTAGCCATCTCCGAAAAGCAAAGATCATTAGAAATAACCAGGAATAACCCAGACAAAATCCTCCGATAACATCACTTGGATAATGAACGCGCAGATAAACACGGCTAAACCCGATGGTGAGAGATAAGGCGATTAAAAATGTCATTGCGATATACTTCCAGACTTTTGGCAAATCGGTGAGCCAGATAAAATAAGCCAAAGTTCCATAAAAAATAAAGCTGAAAGTAGCATGTCCACTGGGAAAACTAAAGGTTTCTTCTTTATACAATAAGGGATTCGCAGGTCTTGGTCTGGCAAAAAACATTTTCATTCCATAAATCAAAAGCAAACCGCCAACGCCGGCTGCGAAAGTAAAAATAGCTTTTCTGTAAAATTTAAACAGAAGTAAAATGATAATGACAGAAGGATAAGCAATTTTAATGAACGGGGTTGAAGAAAATTGCGTAATCATATACATAAATCCCGTGAAACGCTCTCTGACAAAATGTTCATCGAAGAATTTAAAGATCACAAAATCAATATTATTTTCTTTTTCGAGAATCATTTCATCTGTAATTGCGGCGAGCACGATCAAGGCTAAGATCAGAAACAGTAAAGACAGCAAAAGTTTCGCTGAATTATTGACGTAAAAGTTTTTAAAAAATTGAATTTTCATAGGGTATAAAAATCTTGATCTGTTATTCAGTTTCCAAAGTCATTTAAAACTGAATCAAAGTTATCGATTTTTACAGATCTAATAAGAATTGATAGGCTCTTTTCGCCCCAATTAAAAAATCTTCAGAATTAGAAGCGTTTGCTTCTTCTTCGATAACTTCCCGGAAATTTTTCCAGAGAATACCGGTTTGATCGCCATAACATCCGAAATAATTAAATGTCATTCCCACAAAATCAGGTTTTTTAGAAAGATTTTTCGCGATCACATTGCCGCCCAACGTTGCGCCTTCCATCACATATAGAATTCCCAGAGCCTCAACTTCACTTATAATTTCTAAGCTTTCGAGGGTTTCAGATTGAATATCCTGAAATTCCGAAAGATCTTTTTGAATGAAAGGTAATTTCCTTCGGTGCTCAAGATTTAATTTTTGAGCATTTTTTGCAGAAATTTTAGAAAAGACCGAGTTTTCAAAATGATGAATAAAGGAGTAGTTGTAGCGAAGAATCTGGTGATACTCTTTTAAAGTAAAACTTTTATCCATTATTTTGGCAGACTGCAGTTTTTCTTCTACAAAATCATGTAATGTTTGGGTCTGCTGTTTTAAAAGGATCGCGATCATATAAAATTAAGGCTTTTGGAAGGTAAGAATAAAGGTCGTTCCACTCATTGGAACGCTTTCATAAGAAATATCGCCGCCGAGTCTTTTCATAATTCTGCTTGCAATAGACAAACCTACTCCATTTCCTTTAAAACCTTTCGCATTATCCATTCTGTTAAAGATCTTAAACATTTTGTCTTCCTGGCCTTTTAGAATTCCTATTCCGTTGTCTGAAACTCGATAAACCACCGCATCATCTACTACTTCTCCAGCTATTTCTACGACTGGATTTTCATGTTGCGAAGAATATTTTACGGCGTTCGTGATCACATTCTGAAATACCTGATGAACCAGCGTTTTATCGGCGAAAACATCGGGACAATCTTTCACTAACATCTGAGTTTGCGATGTCCCGTAAGTCATTTTTGCGTCACTGTTGATCTTCTCGATAATATTTTTAGTCGGTATTTTGTTCAATACAATTTCGATCGATTTTGCACGACTTAATTGCAATACATCGCGCATCATATTCGCCATATCGTCGATCTCATTCACGATTCCCGTCAATTTTTTCTGAAGATCTGCATTGTCTCTATTTTTTGATAAAAGCATTTGTGCATTCAGTTTCATCACGGTTAGAGGCGTGCCCAGATCATGAGAAATAGAATAAGAGAAACTGTCTAACTCCTCGTTAACCTCCTTCAATTCTGCCATCAGTTCTTTTACTTTTACAAATTGATTGTGAGAAGCTTCTAAAACGATCTCGGTGATCTTTTTCATGGCCAGGAAATCTTTCATTTGCCACGGCGCAGATTTTCCTTTAACGCTCTCTTTATAGATCGCAAAAGATTTGCGGGGCGAGATCATCATTTTTTCCTGTCCATTCTGAATAACTGCTTCAAAGGTTTTTTCTGGATTTCCTGCCCAAAGAATATCCTTTTCAAATTCCTGACGAAACCAGATCAACAGTTCTTTCTTGGTACTGTCTAAATAAACCATGCTCATTCCAGCTGCATTTTCCATTTCGGGGAAGTACTTATTACGAAACTCGTTGCTGGAGAAGTAATTTTCTTTCGTTTCTGCTTGTACCCAATCTCTGATCTTCAGAATATTTTCTTCATCCGGAACCAGACCTGCCGTTACAACCTTGTCACCAATTACAATGGCAAGACCATCTGCATCGGGATATCCGCAGATCTCCTCGATATTTTCATATAGCGCAACATCCAGATCGTCAAACTGAAGGAGCTTTTGCATGAGTAAAGCATTTTTTTTATCGAAAGCAATGCTGAGCCTTAAGTTATGTTTGGCTTGTAAGGCCGTGTAAGTGTTTGCGGCAAGAATGGTAAAAACTTCTGCTCTGATCCGGCTGAGCAGATCAATATGTTTGCTGGTGATATTTTGACAGGTCAACAAACCCCATAATTTATCATTAACAATAATAGACGTGCTGAAACTGGAGATCGCATTTCCGTTTTTTAAATATTGAGCATGGACCGGAGACATCGCGCGTAAACTGGAAAAAGTAAGATCTATTTTTTCCTCCGTGTTGCTTAAAATTGCGACTGGGATTGAATCTGCGTTGCTTAGAATCCTTTTTCTATTCTTTAAATAGAGTGCTCTCGCTTGTTGTGGAATGTCGCTTTCGGGATAATGAAGATGGAGATAACTTTCGATATCCTCCTTCTTTTTTTCTGCAACAACGACTCCGCTTCCATCTTCTAAAAATTGATAAACCATCATTCGGTCATAACTGATCGTATCACCAAAGGCATTAAGTAGATTAGTCCAAACATCGCTTTCTGTCTTAGAATTATTGATGCTTTCGTAAATGTGGGAAACATAATTTTTTTGATGCACGATCACCTTTACTTTTTCGAATTGCAGAAAAATATTTTCTCCCGTACGAAAAGCTGTAAAATGATAAGCATTGCTGTGAAGTGTGATCTGCTCTAAAGCAAAGGCGTTTTCCTCGACAGAAATCTCATTCAGATTTCTATAGTTTTCGGAAGAAAGAACGGGTGCAAAAATTTCTGGAAAATCGTCCATCCCCGCGCCAAAGAGGGGGGCGTTTACGTTAAAAATTTCTGAAAGATTTTCGCTCAGAAATTTTATTTTTTTCGTTACAGAATCTAAACCGAGCAAATATCCAAAATCTTGAATGTGACCGGGAATATGAATCTTTTCTTCGTGGCAGGCGACAAAATCTTTATCCATTTGAAATTTCAAAGGTTCAAAGATAAGTTTTTATTTAACATAATTTATTTTTCTTCCTCAAAATACAGTCGGTAATACTTGCCATTTTCATCCTGTCCCTGCTCGATCATTTTTCGGTCGCCATGAACATAAATGCTGAAATTCTTATCTAATTTAATAATGCTTTTAAAATAACGCTGGTTTTTTTTCACTGCAGTTTGGTTAATCGGAAATTCCTCGGAAATAGAAACCTGCATTTCCTGCTCATAATCTGTTTTGAAATTGACAAAACTTTCGATCACGTTTTTATCCGCTAACACTTCATTCGTAAATTCATCGAAATCAAACGTTTCTTTTTCCTTGAAGAAAGTGAGCGATTTGGTTAAAAAATCTGCCTGATCCGGTTTGTTGACATCAAATTCTTGTGGCAACTGTTTAATCACGAAATCTTTGAACACAGAAAGCGTTTCCTGCGTGTGAAAATATTCATCGTCGCGCTGTCTTACTTTCAAAAAATCTTCAAACCAATAATCGGCGTCGCCATTCTTATTATTATCGACCACAGAAATCGCAAAACCCGATTCTTTGTCGGTGTTATAGATCAAACATCCTTTGTCGAGTTTTGAAAGGGAAATTCCGTAATCTTTCTGGATCTCGTAATTTTCGTCGATGGGTAATATTTTGAGGAAAGGATTTTTATTTTCAGTTTTGAAAATTCCGATGGAATCAATCTGATTTCCTTCTTCTGTAATGCCGCCTTCAAAGTAAACCACAAAAATTTCGCCGCCCTGAATTCGGGGATTATCGCTGATCTCAAAAAGATGTTTCGCAATATTTTCGGATTCGAAACGGAATTTATCTTTGTCTTCAAAAATCTCTGAAGCGGAAGAATAAATCGGATTTAGAGAAAGGTAAGAATCGCTGTAAAACTGAAACTGTTCTTCGGATTTAAAAGCGTTAAGGAAATAATCGGTTAAAATTTCTTTCATATCCTCCTCTAACTGCAACTCTGTTTCTGAGAGAAAAAGATTTTCCTGATTGATTTTATTTCCGACTTTATGAACGATGATTTTAGAGAGCATTTTTGAATTTTTTTGTGGGTGCAAAGATAATTTTTAAAAGATTGAAGCAGGAAATTTTTGAAGAAAAATCTTAATTTATTAATAGATCTGTTAAAAGTTAACTTCTTATAAATAGTGCTAAAGTTTCAAAATTTCCTAAATCGTGGAGTTATTATTGCTAGTCACAACCGCAATTAAATATTAATCAAAAAATTGAATATGAAAAAGGAAATAGTGATTAACACGAAGAAAGCGGTGATCGCTGCCTTCTTTTTCGGGGCTGTGAGTTTAGGATACGCGCAGGAAAAAACTACTGCGACGCAAACTATAGGAACTGCAACGGCACAAGTGGTTACACCTCAACAAGATCCGGCGATTGACGCGTTGAAAAAACAGATCGAAGCCAATCCAAAAGATACCGATGCCATCGTAAAACTGGCAACTGCTTATCAGGACGCGAAAGACTGGACTAATGCTTTAGCCACCTGGAATCAAATGTCGACATTACTCCCGGATTGGGCTCCTTCTTATTACAGCCTGGGTTATGTTTATCAAAACATGAAAGATGATGCAAATGCGAAAGCGATGTACGAAAAATATATTGCTGCTGTAAAACCTACAGAATTAGAAGCCAATAAAAAGAATCTGGCTTACGCTCATTTCTTCATCGCTTACCAACTTCAGGAAACCGATAAAGAGCAGGCAAAAATGCATATTGCAAAATCACTGGAATATGATCCGATGAACGCAGATGCACTTAAAGTAAGTGAATTTATCAATAAATAGTAAATGCCTCGAAAGAGGCATTATTTTTGAATTAATTCTGTTTTTGTTTTGATCGTTAATCGCAGTTACTTTGACAATCACAATACTTTGTGCGCAATAAACAAAGCGTTTACAATCTTTCTTCAAAAACTTTTTTAATGACGCTTAATTGCTCAACAGTTAATTTAGAAGTTTTCTTTAATTTCCCAATAAAGGAGGCAACTTCTGCTGCTGTAGATGGACAGCCTAAATTCTCATTTTTATCCGTTAGAGAATTCTCCAGCACTTTGCCTTTGCTGTTAATGAAAACAAAATAGGGTAAACCTGCGTCCTTTCCTCCATATTTTGCCATCCACGCTTCGCCATCTGGATTTTCTAATTTTTCTTTTTCACCGTGTTCCTGCACATCCAGAGAAGCTAAAACATAATTACTGTCGAAAAGATTTTTTGTTTCGGGTAAATTCATTTTTTTGTCCATTAACCGACACCAACTGCACCAGGATGCATGAAAGAAAACCAGGACATTTTTATTTTCTGCTTTGGCTTTCTTTTGGGCTTTTGCAATCACTACTTCAGCTTTTTCCTGAGCCGCAAAATTTTGCATGAAACCAAAAGCCAATGTGAATATTAAGATCTTTGTGAAATTCATTTGTTTATTATTTAAGGTAAAAATAGGTTTTTTGAGAATGGTGATGTTATTAAAGAGAAATTATAAATATTAGCTTTGAAAAATCTTCGCCTCGAAGTTAAGATTCCGGAGAACTCGCAAGAAGAAAAAATAGTTTATTAATGAAAAATTCCCCAGGTTTTCACCCGGGGAATTTCTAATATAAGTATTGTTTGACTAAGTGATTATTTCACTTCTTCGAAAATAACAGGTACTGAAAATCAAATAGTTATAATTTAATGGTACAAATAAGGTATTGAATAATAGGTGTATTTCTATCTAAAAATGTCTAATCGACTAATAATCAAAACTTTATAATTTTTATCATTTTCTGGAGTTAAAATTAATATTTCTCTAGTATCGGGATGACGAGTAAAGATCCATCATTCTTATTTCTCAATTTCCCTTAATGATGCCGGAACTAATTTATTGCCAAACATTAGTAGTACGTGATTCACTTTTGCTAAACTTAAGTTATCCTTTCCCTGCTCTATTTTCCGAACCACCGTCAAAGCAACACCAGCTCTTTCAGCAAACTCCTTCTGTGTAAGTTTTGCTTCTTTGCGTTTATCTTTGGTAAATTGGGCTAAATTTTTATACATTGTTATATGCTTTTGCAAGTATTTACAGCAAATATAGAAAAATATATGCAATTACATATATTAAAAATTTTAAAGCATGTTTATATGTGAGGTGATATAAAATACAGAAAATATTAGAGTAAGTTTTAAAAAATATTCAGTATAAAATAGCGAACCCCTACTCGCTTTTTTAAATTTTTCAACTATTTTATTATCAAAACTTTACGTTACTACTTTCTATTTATTCTGTCGCAAATTTAGGATATATTTGCGACAGAGGTACTATGTGCTAATCTTAGTTGGAGCAGTATAGTTGTCTATTTATTTCTATTTAGTACACTAATTACTAACCGTTTCACGGTTTCCATTTCATCTGGTTTACTCGAAGCAATGAAGAGCGTTAAACTTGCTAAAGTATCATTGCCAATAATTAATTCCCGTTGAGCGTTGAAAAGCATTTCATTGGATTGTAAAAACTTGAGAAAACATGCTGCAGCAATTCTTTTGTTGCCATCTACGAAAGAATGATTTTTCACCACGAGATACAAAAGCATCGTGGATTTCTCTTCCAATGTTGGATAAAAATCGTTTTCTCCAAAACCTTTTTCTATTTGAGCGATGGAACTTTCAAAGTTTTGATCCTTTTCTTTTCCAAATACTTGCGAATCAAAATCAACAACCATTTGATTAATGAGTTCTTGATAATCAGCCTTGGTCGGATAAATTGCTTGTTTTTTAGTTAAACCACTAGCATCCAGCTCTTCGTGATCATAATCATCTAATAATTGCAATCCTTTTGAAAAAATCGATAGCCATTCATTTTCTTCAGATTTCTCTTCAATAGCTCTGCTTAGAATCTGAATACCATTTTTCAAAAGTTGAACTTCCTGTTCTTTTTGAGCTAATCTTTTTTCGTTCAGGGAATAACCTTTTAGCAAATATTCTTTCAAAATTTTATTTGCCCAGATACGGAATTGTGTTCCTTGCTTGGATTTCACTCTGTACCCAACAGAAATTATGACGTCTAAATTATAATGTTCTATTTCTCTTTCGATGGTTCTATTCCCTTCGGTTCGAACATGTCGGAATTTCCGACATGTTGATTCTTTAACCAATTCATTTTCCGAAAATACATTATTAATATGTTCAGTAATTGTAGTTCTGCCTTTGCCAAACAGTTCTGCCATCTGCGCTTGTGTAAGCCAAACAGTATCCTGCTCAAATTGCACATTGATTTGAGTTGAACCATCAGTCGCTTGATAAATTTCTATTTGGTCTTTAATTTCCATAGTTTATAATATACAATGTAAAGGTCGGAAAATTTTAAAATTAACACTTATCCAATTCAAGTTTTAAAAACTGAAAAATCACTACCATTCCATAAGTATCTCTTTCGCAATACTGTAAAAGGTTTTCCCTTAATTCAGGCGTATTTTGGGTATCGACTAAAATACTTGCATGAAATAATGTACTTGCACTTCCACCATCACTAATTTCCAAATCGATGTAAGAAAATTCCGGTGCAATTGCTGGAAGTACAGATTTAATGGAAGCGGAATTTCCCATTTCAGGTAAATAATACCATCGTTTATTAAAAACGACCAATAAATCTACAATTCTTGAAATTAAACCGAAAAGAAATTCAGCGTCTTCCGGGAAATCTTTAGCTAATTCCCTCAATCTTCCAACTTCAAAACTCTTATTATAAGTAACAATACTTCCACAATCCAAAAAATCCAATTTCATTTGCTCAATCATTTTTTTTCTCGGATCCATCTCTAAATTGATAAAATCTCTTGGATCGGCAAGAAATTCTTTATGAGAAATAATATTTTCACCATTAAAAATATGCAAAGAATATTGAAAAGGCACTTGTTGATAAGGTCTTGTTCCATCTAAAACTGGTATTGCCGCAAATATGGTTTCAAAATCGAAAAAATGAAGTGGATATTTCCACGTATGTAAGAAATCTCGAATGGCTGGTAAATCTTTATATGATTCATTATTTTTGATTCCATTCACCTGCAATTGCTGAGAAAAAGTAAGATGATAATCTTCTGGAATATCTTCCAATTTTAAAATTCCCTCCTCATACAGTTGCCATGATCTTTTTCCAGCTCTCGTCAATCCAAAAACTGAATTTTCAGGAACATGTTTCCAACAATGATGAGTAAATTCACATTCAAAAGGACTGCTACAATGTGCGCCAATTTCTACAATAGGCTCTTCTTTAAGCTCGAGAACTTTCAATAAATTATGAAAATTTTCCTCAACCCAAGGTTGCATATCTATTATATCTTTTGTAATGTCTTCTAAGTGAAATAATTCTGAAGTAAGTTCGCCATTTTTAAAATATTGATTATTAATATGCATTAAGAAAAATCGATCTGGAACGCAACCAGATTTTGACATCACATTAAATTGAAAAGATGCATCTGTGAAATGATAATCCTTTACAGAAGTGCTGCTTTTAACTTCAATTGCCCAAATTTCATCATCTTTTCGGTGTAAAATATCGAGCATTACCAAAGTATTTTCCGTTGCAAATGTTGCTTCGTAAATAGTTTCTGTTTCTTCAGCAATTCATTGTTTGGTTTGTTCAAGTGATTTCGAAAAATCAGAGAAATCTTCTGGTGTTGCATCTTTTCCATTGGGAAAACTCTTTTGCGCTAAATTACCAACAGTATGTCCCAAATCAAAAATCTGTTGTGTTGATGGACTTACAGGAAGTTTCAAATCTTTTCTAAAATATTCAAAATAGATTTTCTTGGAACATTGCACTCCAGAAAGAAAACGTGATTTGGAAATTGATTTCATTTGTAATTTATTTATAATTCTTCAACATGTTTTTCACTTCATTTTGCAAATGATCTCTAAAACTTTTAGGCGAAATCACCTTCACTCTTTCTCCGTGTGAAAGCACTTCTCTTTCAAAATCGTAAGTCGGAAACAAGGTCAATTGAATTCTGTATTCTTTATCGTTATCAATTAAAACCTTTTGAGAATGATGCATAGGAAGCGTCTTTATGTATTGCCCTTGTTCCGAATCAAATGATAAGACGATTTCTTCTGGCTGTTCATCTTCGGAATAAATAATACCAAAAGAGTTAATAAAATACTTTTCGATATCAATTTTTTGTGGTTTAAAAGTGGAGTTTGATATTTCTAAATCAGAAATTCGATCTAAGCCAAAAGTCTTTAAATAAAAATCTTTACCAGTTTTTTCATACGCTAGTAAATACCATCGATTCCGAAATTCTTTTAAGGCATAAGGTTCTAGCGTTTTTTGATGAGAAACACCTTCCCAGAATTTCGTATAATTTAAAGTAATAATTTTTTGATGCGTAATTGCGTGAACCAAACCATTTAACCAATGCAATCCACGGGATTTTCGCTGCTCAAAAAACATCACATTTTTCTTGCCCTTCACTTCTCTGTATGCTTCAACGAGTAACAAATTATCAAAAACATCTTCGTGATATTCGTCTATTTCATCAGCATCAATGACATAAGAGTTAGTTGATCTTTTGTAAATAATAAGGACGCCAAAGACTTCAAAAATAGCTTCTTTATCGCGAAGAAAAGTGCGTTTTGTAAATTTTAAATCGTCAAGTTCCAATCCACGATCTTGATATTTATTTTCAAGATATTCGTTAATTTCCTCGAAAGATGCACCTCGATCTTTTCTTCTTCTTAAAAATTCTTCAATAAATTTCAAGCGAAGCATTTGTTCTTTTTTAGCCATTGGGTTTTCTTTAGGACGTAAAGGTACCTAAGTTGAACGCCATTATGTGACGTTTTAAAAGACTTTAACAGTAACTACTACAATTAAATAAAGTGAAATAAAAATCAATAGATTATTTAGACTTAAAAATTATCAAAGTTATTTTTCCGACTTTCTGTTTTTGGAAGTCGCTCCGCTTTTCTTTGCACAAGAATATTAAAAACAAAATTATGTCAACAACAATTTACACCGTAGAAATACCACCAATTCATTATTTACTATTAGAATTGGAAACAAAAAACTTCAGTAATGAAAATCATGAAGTTGCAAAAGAACAAGCACTTTGCTACCTATCAGAAGTATTGAGAAGAGCAGTCGAAAAAGAAGTGATGGAAATTTGGGATTTTGAGAATGATCAGTCTTCAGAATTGGAAAAAATTACAAATCTGAATCAGTCCATTTATACAGAAGAAAATGGAAATCTAAATTTTGAGAGAATTCTACAATGTCAAATTAAATATACCTTTAATAAGTACATTAGAAAAAACGCAGTCTTTAATCAGCATATTCATGGGAGCGCCAAAGAGAGATTAGATTCTTACGGGTTTTTTGCCTTAGCAGCAAGTCAATCTGACAGACATATTAAATCAGTTGTGTTCAAAATTAAAAATGAAGAAAAAGGTAGTAACAGAAATTCGTTGGCTCGCAGAGCGAAAGAAAATTATCAATTAAATTATTTTGAAAAACTGAAAATACAGGAAGCTAAAGAACTCTATTTTGATAAAGAAAATAACTATCAAAAAGAGATACTAAATACAGATTGTTTTTTAGAATTTGAAAAGATTTTTCTCTCCATTCAAAATACGTTCTTCATTACAAAATATCTTTTTATTTCAAAAGATTACCAAAAATATTCAATTGAGATTATAGACCTGTTGGTTCAAACTTATTCAACTGAAAATAAATTTGAGTTTTTTACTGATTTAGAAATAGAGGGAATTCATTTCTATGTTTATACCCACGAAAATATTTCTTGCTCACTAACTTATTCGAAAACCGGAAAACTGTTTATAAGAGATTTTAATGGAGTGATAGAAGTTGACGAACACACTACTTTTTCTGACATTATAGAAATCAAAACAAACGACCAAGAGTTAAAAAATATTATCAAAATCATTTAAAATTTAAAATTATGAAGACCCAAAAACCATTAATTAGTTATGTTGTAAAAACACAATATGTTACCAATAATGCTGGATTGAAAACACTTTATCAAAAAGTATTTACCGATGAAAACATTGTGAATGCACGTAAGAACGCTGTTGAATATTACAATGCTGCAATTCATATTTTGGAACACGAAGGTGAAATTGTAAAAGATGATCATTCTGGCAAAATTATTTATAAAAATCCTGAAAACTACGATCAAGGGATTGGAATTTATCTACGAATTAATGAAGACGTAAATAAGTTTGGAATTACAGATAAAGCAGATACTAAATATCTGATAAAAGCACATTACAATCTTTTAGGTCGAGATCGAAAACGACTAGAAAGCGGAGAAAATACGGAGAGAAAATATTTTAAATTACTAAAATTACAATTCGAGCACGATCCAAAGATTACCATCGCAACTACGGGCAAAAGATTAGAGCAACTTGCAGAAATTAATAAACTCAAAAATCAACCAACTAGTAAAATTGAATTTATAGATTATGAGAATCAAACAGAAAGTGTAGAACGACTTTTAGAAAGTGCATGTGCGTTTTTGAATACGGCCGGAGGCAAAATAATTTTTGGTCAAAATCAAAATATGGAGTTTAAAAACAGTCTATTTCAAAAAGAGGATAACGGTTTTATTATAGAAAAACTTTTGACTTCAACCTTTGACAAAGAGAAGCATCAATTCACCTTTAATAAACGAAATTTATTGGGTTGTCAGTTTTTAGAAATCATTATCAACAAATCTGTAACTGATTGCTTCTACAATGGTCATTACTACTACCGAAACTTACTTGGGAATGTTTTGGATATGGATAAGAATTGCTTGTAGTAGAAAACTTTAAGTTAAAATGTATATTTGAAGTAAAGAAACAAACTATGAACGAAACTATTTATTTAGAAAAAGAATTTAAGAAATATTGTAAAAAAAATAATATAAAAAAAGATAAGAATATAAGTGATTATATTAATTATGTAAAAAACTGCAATATAATTTTAAACAATAATTTATTTGAAATAATTGAAAATATATTTGTAGATAATGACATTGAAAAGTTGGATTATTTAAAAATTAATGCAAATGAAATTATTATTTCTTCGGATAAAAAATCAAAAGAAAAATACAAAGCTGGCTTTAATAAATATATTGATTTTATCCGTGAAAAAATGTTGCTTAATTTTACAAATCAAATAAATGATGTTTTTTTGAGTGATGAAATTGAAGATGAAAAAACTGCAGACCAATTAATTGAGCCTGATATCGAATGTATTTTTTCAAATTCTAATTATGAATTTTCATATGAAAAAATTAAAGAAATATTTTTTCTGAGGTTAATTACACAAAATAGATTTAACAAATGTGGAGTTTTCTACCCAATTTCTTTCTTGAAGCAATATTTTTATAAAACCAACAACAAGAAATATTTTAATGATATAATTAATACCCAAATCGAAAATATTACTTTCAAAATCAATGACAAAGGAAATGAATTCTCAACTCTAAAGAGTTTAAATTATTTGATAATTAGTGAAAATAATGATGTTTTGATTAATGGAAAAAACATATTTTCACATGATCTAAAAGAAAGTAAATATTCAATTATGAACGTTCAATCTTTATCCGAGATTGCCATTGATCATACAGAACCAATGGATTCAATTTTAAAAAAAATAAAAAAAGAACCAGAAGACTTTCCTGAATTATTAAAAATTTCAAAATTGCTTAAAAAAGGTTTAAACAATCCTATAACTTACAAAAAACTAATCGCAAGAGGAACAAAATACTCAGAAAATATAATTTTGATTAAAGAAATTAATGAAAATCAATTGAAAATTGAGTTTGAGATGATTATCAACAAAATGCAATTAGAATTAATGCATAAAAAACATAATAATTTCAAAAGAGCAAAAATTTAATCAAAAAGCCACTCCAAAAAAGTGGCTTTTCTATTTATTCTTCTCAATCGCATCTTTCCAATAACCCAAAAACTTCTCCTTCAAAAACTCTGGTTCAATAACTTTTAACGACCAAGTTCGTTTCATGATTTCCATGATAAAATCTAAAGTAGGTTTTACGAAAAATTCAAACTGAATGGTTTCTTTATTTTCAGAAAATACTTTTTGGGAATGATGAACTGGGTTCGCTTTCAAATAATGTCCGTCTCGATGGTCGAATTCCAAAACCACTTTTACAGCGTCATGATTAGTGAACATTCCGATTGCATTTTGAAACGGGGTTTCAAAATCAATTTTTTTCGGCTTAAATTTTCCTAAGACTTCTATGTCCCGAATTCTTTCTAAAGCATAACTTTTAAACGGAACTTCCGTAGAATCTGTGGCTAAAACATACCATTTAAAATCTTTCTGCCTCAAACGATACGGTTGAATAGTTTTATTTTTTTCTCGCTCCGAAACATAATCGAAATAAGAAATTTTTAGTTCCGAATTTTCTTCAATTGCTTTAGAAATATTAAAGAAATGCTCCAGACCCGTATTCTTTCTGGTTTCAGGAATTACAAACCCTGGAAGCAACAAATCGGAATTTAAAGAAGATAAAAAGATGACAGAATTGAGTAAATCATTTTGAAAAAGGCCTTCAAAATTGGCGTTGATCGAATATCGATTAAAGTTATCACATTCTAAATCTATTTTCCAAACATCTTTAATTGCAGTTTTATCAGTACTAAAAGTAGTATCAGAATATTTATCCATCTTTAAACTCTTAATATCCTGATAAGATTTAAATTGATTTTCAACTTTAGTTTTAATTTCAGCAGCAGTAAGTTTACCATTATCATTTAAAATTGTCCGCACTAAAATAATCATTCGCAAAAACTTCTTACTCATTCTTTTTCATTTTAAACAAAATTAAACATAAAAGATGCTGCAAGACAAAAAACTTGAAAGCTTTCCTTTTAATATTTTTGGAACATCTCCAAATAAAATTAATATTTCACTTTCAAATCTTCAAGTTGTTTTAAGTTTTCAATCTTCGTCCAAAAAACACCGCAACTTGAGATAAAAAAACCTTTCCAAGTATCTACAAGAATAAGGTTACTATCTGCTGCGATATTCATTATTTCACCCATTAAAACTGAGCCATCAAAAAGAAATTCCCACGATTTTCCACGATCTTTTGATTGCAATAAATGTGAAGAATTCGTAGGACAGATTCTAATAAAATGGTTTTTAAATTCTATTAATTGTGGCATAAAAAAGATTTTAGCTTATCTTTTATTCCAGGTTCTTCCTGCGTTTTTTGAGACAAACAATCCTTTTTCAGTCGTTGCTAAGATTTCTTTGCCATTGCCTGTTAAATCTTGAAAGTTTCCTTGTATTGAAGAACCACCATAACGCGAATTCCAAGTTCGTCCATCATTTGTTGAAACTTCAATTTTCTTAGAATCTTTTGGACTGATTCGAATTAATTCTTTTTCATAGTTAATCATTGTACTCATGTTGATATTGTTTTAAATTATTTAGCAAATTTAAACTGTGATTAAGACAAACTGAGACACTTAAAAATATAAATTTCAGCAATAGTTGAATGACTTATTTTGTCCGCTTCACCGGTTAATTTTGAAGAAAAATGAAATACTCTGTTTTAAAAATTGAAAGATTGAATTTTGAATCGGAAAGAACAAAAATATTCGTAATTGACGATGTTTTTACATATGCTTCAAATGGATTATTTGGTTTAATTACAGACGAATTCCAAACCATTATTCCTCCGATTTATGATGAAATCATTCCTGCATTTACATTTCACTTTTGGGGAAGAAAAAATAAAAAATGGAAACTTTATAATTTTAAAAATGTTGAAAATAATTCAATGCATTTCAAAGAAGTTGCGTCATTCTATAATGGATTCGCTTGTGTGAGTAAAAACGGAATTACTTTCGGATTCATCGACCGAAATGAAAATTTTAAAATTCCAGCAGAATATCTAAAAGGTAAACATTTGGGAAATATATTTTTTGCTGTGGGAAAAGATATTCAAGGAAAAGTGAAATATGGAATTATCAACCTGCAAAATGAGGTCATTGTTCCATTCCAATTTAATGAAATTCCTACTTTTACCGAAGTTGTACTTTTGCTTTTGAAAAGAAGAAAGCCACTTCGAGAGTGGCTTAGGTTGTGATTTACTTTCTGTATTTTAATTGCCAATTTTTAACTGCATCCAAAATTAAGTTACAATAAGTCTCATGCTTTATTACACGATTATTAGGGTGATAAGCGTTGAGAAGCAAATGCTTATTATTTTGATAAATATGTAATGAGTTATTTTCTACGTTTGTCTCTAATTCACCGAAAAATTCAAAAAAATCATCATCAAAAAAATTATAAGTCCCTCCAAAAATTATGATTTCGGGATTAATTAATTTTATTTGTTTATGTAATGCAATTTTATTTTCGGAATAATAACCCTTAATCAAATTCCAATCTGCTTCACTTCCACCCGGAATTTTTTTTACGTTGATATATGCTACTTTTTCCATCACGTCAATAATTGATTGATCTTCATTAAAGTTTCCCATAGAACCCCAATCTTCGCCAGTAAAAATACCGTTTGTAGCATATACAATTGACGTAAAAGTATTTGCCCAACCATTTTTAAGTCCTTTACCAGATTTATTTTTTAAATCTCTAATCGCTTCTCGCATTGTCCAATCAGAATCCTCACTATTTGCTTCTTTCAAAATCCAAAGAATTTTAGGGGATGCATTACTGTATTGTTCATAATCAACAATGCCGTCAAAAATCACATTTTCACCTGCAAAAAGTTGGTCATTTTCTTCTTCTGCCAATTTAAATAAGTCTAAACTCATATTTATCAATTTTTTCTTAAAAATACATTTATTAACTAAATACTACACCATTCAATTTCTAATTATTCTTTGATATATTTTTGATATGATAGAAGGTATTTTTTCTTTCTCTTCTACACTTTCAGTAATTTATTTTCGACCATTCTTTCACTTCCGAAATGGAACGAAATTTACCTTTTGAATTTTTGGCAAAAACGGTGAGATCTCTTTTTCCTAATTCGAAGAACTCTCCTAAAACTTCTGAACCATTAAAAACAAGACTCCAAGAAATCCCTGCATTGTCAGAAATTAGTAATTGATAAGGATTTTCGGATGATACTTTTATAAACTTAATTCCGATATAAATTATTTGTGACCGAATTATATTTTAGAAGTTATAGATGATTTTTCATAATATTTTGAATAGCACAGCAATTACAACGGATGAAAAATAACACCAAAAGTATACGGAAGAAAAGCAAGAGTCCTTTTAACAATGCTAATTCTATCACATCCGTAGATTTTGGAAGGAACATTCTCCACTCAAGTTTTCTTTCTACATTCTATTCTGCACCTGGAATTTCTACAAAGATTTTCGTTTGCCAATATTGGCATCTGCTTCATTGAAGAGCAACATGGGACACAATTTTTCTGTTATTTTCATGTATTTATATTGCGTGAAAATTTTCTTTATTAATTTCTGACTTTCGCCAAACCACATGCTTTTGGTTTCGGAAATATCAACTTTAAAAATATTCCATCCAGAATTTTTTGCTAATTAATATACACTTTCTGTGTGGTGTAGTTAACAGCGGAATATTCAGATGCATTCTAAAACGTTGAGAGTGATTTTTGTTTCCATGTTTTGAAATTTATTTTCACAAAGATGGAAAACCAACACGCCGAAATGTGACGGTTAAAAAAGTTCGCTGCTTAGAATCTGAAGTCCATTTTTTAGGAGTTGGAATTCCTGTTTTTTTTGCGCTAATGATTTTTCGTTGATGGAATAAGCTTTTACTAGATATTCTTTTAGAATACTATTTGCCCAAATACGGAATTGGGTTGGTCTTACTGATTTTACTCTATACCCTACTGAAATAATCGCATCTAAATTGTAGTGCAATTCTTTTCTTTTTATAGTTCTCGTTCAATCTTTTCGAACTTGTAAAAGCTCCTTACAAGTTGATCTTTCGTTAAGTTCTTCTTCTTTCAAAATACCTTTCAAGTGCATCGTAATATTTTGAGGTGAAGTCTCAAAAAACTCTCCAATTTGTGCTTGCTTAAGCCAAACTGTTTCTTATTCAAGTTGTGCATTTATTTGAGAAGTGCTGTAATTAGTTTGATAAATTTCTATTTGGTTTTTAATGTCCATAATCTAAAAAACGCAATGTAAATATCGGTTTTCTTCAATTCATAAAAAGTACAGAAGAAGATTCTATTCCAACTTTCGAACTTGTGGGGTTTTTGCACAAGTTGAAACAACCGTCATTTTCCTTTTGTAGCAAAAATATTATGTGACGAGTCGGAAATCCCGACATACCACTTTTGCATTTTTATCTTAGGGGAGATTCGTATAAATAACTTCTACAACACAGCTTTTATAAGACTAAATAGATAATTAATGCTCAGTGTTACCGACTTAATTTTAAATGAATTGTTCAAAAAATATTAAAAAGCATATCTTAAATGTTCGTAAAGCATCACCATTGCAAGGGTATCAAGTTCACAAACCTGAGATTGTATCCTCAATCTAGTTATTGAAATTTCTGATAAACAATTGCTGTATTTTTCTTTAAGAAATTGACTTGTATTTAGAATTTTGCCGGTAAAACGTATTTTAGCGTATTTGATCCGTTTCCCGGAAGGATCCTCTGCCAATTTTTAGATGAGCAACCTGCCTGACCCATCCTAAAATAACATGGAGATAAATTCAGATCTAATTGAAATCTTGTCAAGAGCAATTCTATCTCCGGTTCAAAATAATGATCTACCAAAATAATCAGCCACATGAAACAACATTCCTTTTTCTAATCTAATATATTTGGATCGAGGACGATCTCTTTTATAATTCTTGGTAATTTCATTTATCAAAACTTTCCCGAAACTTTCCAAATATTGTAAGGAAAGGAAATAATTGATTTTGACAAATTAATGCGAGAATGGCTTTTTACGATTTCAGTTTTTTCTATCCTAATAATTTGTTGATTTCATTCGTAAAGTATTTTCGCCAATGTTGTAAGCATAAACAGATGCAGGTACAAACGTAAAGTTTAAATCACTCACCTGTTTTGTTCCTTGCTTATCAATCGTAGTTACCAAAGCATTTTCAAATTCGTTCGACTTACAAAACTGCATAAGACTGCTAAGATCCTGAGGCATCTCAAAGTAGCGATTGCTCCATTTAATTTCTACACCCCAAACTGGTTTAAATTTCTTATCATCAACCAAAACCAAATCTACTTCACCATCTTTCCACCGAGAATACGCTAAATCCAAGTTCTCACGGTGCATCCATTGGGACAGTATAGCTGTTTCTACCATATTTCCCATTTCACTATCTGTTTCTTTAATAGGCGAAAACAAAGCCGTTCGCAGCGAAGGATTAGTGAGATAAACTTTAAAACTGGTAATTCTTTTAAGCCTTTTGGCGTTTACATCTACTTTATTTAATACTTTAATTAAAAAAGCCGCTTCTAAATATTCTAAATATTTTTTTAAAGTTTCTTTTTGTATTCCGCTTTCCTTTGACATAGTTTCATAAGAAAATTCGTTCCCTGTATTGTAGGCGATGTAGGTGAAAAAACGATTGAGTTCCTGAACATCTTTTATACCGTACAAACTTGGTAAATCTCGCAAAAGAACTTTGTCCACAATATCATTTTTTACGTATCGTCCCATATCACCTTGAATTTTTTCTGACAAAACAACTTCAGGATATCCACCAAAATTTAAGTACTGCAAAAACTCTTTATTCAATTCAACAATATCGTGAGTCACACGATAAGGGATATTTTTTTTTCCATATTGTATAAAACCATTGTGAATCAAATGATTTCTATTTTTTAAATGAATGAATTCTTGAAAAGTCAAAGGTGGCAACATAAAATCAGTAAATCGTCCAGCTCCACTTTCTGTACTATGCCACTTCAAAGCGGCGGCAGCAGAACCAGAAACCACAAACTTGATTTCAGGATACGAATCTACCAATACTTTTAAGTGTCTTTCCCAATCTTTCAAATATTGTATTTCATCAAAAAAAACATAACAACCATTTAGGTTTTCTACTTTTAAAGCTTCTTTGCACAAATCTAAAATTTCCTGCAAACTGAGGTGTATATAAATAGGATTATCAATTCCCACAAAGAATATGCGCTGTGGATTTACTTTGTCAATTCCAATCAAATGATCAATCGTATGAAACATCATTACTGTTTTTCCTACCCGTCTCGGTCCCATTAAAACTACCGCTCTTCGAATTTCTTTTTCGATGACGAAAGGATAAAATAAATCAAAATATAAACGTCTGGACATTTCTTTATAGACTGATGGAATCTCTTGTGTTATCCACCAGGGATTTTCGTAACGCAATCGTTCGATGATTTTTTCTGTGGGAATAAGACGTGGATTATTCATTATTTTGTTTATTTATACAAATATATACAAAATAGATAGATTACAATGTGCCTATTTACTCATTATTAAAGCAAATAAGATATTTTAATGTATAATTTAGCTTTATTTAAATTATCTTTATCCAAAAAAGCACGAATGGGTGTCTTCTTTTATTTCGTTTAATAAATCCTGTAAATTAGTGGCGGTCGGAAAAGGTTCATAAATTTCCCATTTTCCACTGCTGCGCATCCAATATAATTTATATTCCTTTTGGGTTTTTGTGTAGCGGATTTTTGCAAATTCTGTATGGAGCAACTCTTCTGGATGATCCCATTTTGGGCGAATCTCAAATAGAATAGCCGTATTGTTTTCCCAGGTATAACCGATGTCGACTTGCTTACGGATTTCGGCATCTTCTGGACGCAATGTTTCTACAAACGTTTTTAAATATTGATTCTGAATAGCTGTATTTTTTTTCTCCATTTCTGTTTTTTCAATGTTACTCTTTAAAAATGAAATTATTATAAATTTACTAAATATTTGTGACAGATATAATATTCTATTTTAGATTCGGTGTATTCATGGGTTTTGTCCCTTTTCGGTTCAATAGTATGGCTGTTTACTGCTCGTTGGTTGATCTGGATGCGATATTGAAGAACTGCGAGCAGTTATTCTATCCCGGAAGAGATCCAATATCTGAGTTTTTGTACCATTAGTGGTGACCGTTCTGTGGTATTACGTTTCGATTTGTCTTTCTTTGATGATCCGTGCCGCATCGAGCATTTTTTGAAGATGTAAAAATGGGGAGATGATATTTCCTTCTGGATGATCACTGTGTGGACCCAAGGCATAATAGGTCACCTCGGTTAAAAAATCTTCGAATTGCTGAAGAGAATAGTTCTCAAAAGCTCTTTCAAATACAAAAAACGGATCATTGAATTCATCGTCGTACAATGAACCTTGCATGACGTGAGAAACATAATCAGGATGTTCATTCAATTTAAGGTTTTTGGACTTTAAATTGAAGACGTAAGCCGCACGCAAAAATGATTTTAGTGAGGTATAAAAATGGAAAACAAGGGATGGGTTATTGGGTAAGAATACTTCTGGTTTCATCGCAAAATGCATGAGTTCATATAACCGATTTTTAGTATCACTTAAGGTATCGCTCTTGAATAATTCATCAATTACTCTTAATGGGCAGGTTCCTGAGTAGCTTGCCCAAAATCTGGCTTCAAAATCTATTTTCTGTTTTTTCATAACATTATATTTAATTTGATACGAAGTTGTAGAATAGTGAATAGCTATTCTATTCTGAAAAGGGATAAAATAACCGCGGTTTCAAATAATTTACGATGAGCTATTCTACTATTTTCTCCATTCCTCTTTCCCGAATCAGTTGGGCGGCATCCAGCATTTTTATTAAATGAATAAAAAATGTGATCGTAGTCGATTCAGCGTCATTAGCATAGGAACTTAAAGAGAAATAAATGATTTCCTTGATAAAATACTCAAATTCCTTTAAGCTAAATTCTGTAAACGCTTTTTGGAATACGAGCAAAGGATTTTTATATTCGTCAGCTGAAAGCGAACTTTGCAATGATTTCGAGCAATATACAGGAGCGTCATTCACTTTCCATTTTTTTGTTTTGAGGGGTAAAACAGAACTTGCCCTAATCAATGAAAGAAGACACAAGTAAAAATTAAAAATCAATGCAGGATCTTCTTTCAGCAAGACCTGAGGTTTTACGGAATAGTTCATCACCTCAAATAATTGATCTTTAACAGCGGTGAGATCATCCATTTTGAAAAATGCATCGATCAGTGTCAAACATGAATGCTTTGTGTGGCAATCCCAAAACTCAGCTTCAAAATCTATTTTCTTGGTTTTCATCACATCAAATTTACTGTGGTACGAAGTAGCGGAATTGTGACCAGCTATTCTATTTTAAATAAGGATATGATATCCGTGGTTTTGAATAGTTAATAGGTGGGCAGTTCTATCATTTTATTTTCTCAAGCCCTCTTTCTCGCATAAGTTGAGCAGCATCTAACATTTTTGTTAAATAAGTGAAGGGGGTCATCACATCCCAATCAGAAACATCAGGGCAGGGACATAATGAAAGATGCACGATTTCGCAGAGAAAAAAATCATATTCTTCTAAACTTTTCTCTGTAAATGCTTTTTCAAAAACAGTAAATGGATTTTGAAATTCCTCTTCAGTTAAAGAACCAAGGCACAATTTTGAATAGTTCTGTGGGGTTTCATCTGCTTTTACTTGCCATTGGTGTGTTTTAAACTGTAATCTGTAACAAGCACGAATAAATGAACGGAAGGCGGTATAAAACACAAATATCTGACCGGGATATTCTTTGCGTATGATTTCTTTTTTGTACATCACTGACATCATTTCAGATAATACTTTGCGGTAAGCATCATGATGCGCATAATCGAAAAAAGCATCGATCAGTTCAAATGGACTTGTGATACAGTCGGCTGTCCAAAAGCCGGGTTCTAAAGGAATTTTTTTGTTTTTCATCGTTTTAAATTTATGGTAGTGCGAAGTAGCGAAAAGAATAGTGTCTACTCTATTCTCAAAGGGAATAATATATCCCTAGAATAGGATATTTAAGAGATAATAATTAACTTTACTTTTCAGATTTTTAAGAGAATGGCTGTATCTTTACGGCGGAAAAAAACTAAGCAGACATGGAACAGAAAATACATCAGGGACGCAACGTAAAACGATTCAGAGAAATGCTCGGTATTAAGCAGGAAGCTTTGGCTTTTGACCTTGGCGAAGAATGGAACCAAAAGAAAATTTCTTTGTTGGAGCAAAAGGAGTTGATTGAAGATCCTTTGTTGGCTAAAATATCTGAGGTATTGAAAATCCCAGTGGAGGCTTTTCAGAATTTTGATGAGGAGCAGGCTATTAATATTATTTCTAATACTTTTGACAATGGTGCTTTCTTAAATACCGGACATACGGGTACCTTTAATGTTAATCCTGTGGAGAAACTTATTCAATTGCACGAAGAAAAGATTGCTTTATATGAAAGGATGCTTAAGGAGAAAGATGAGATGATGGTTAGATTGGAGAAATTAATTACCAAATAGTTTCAATCATTCTAAAAAGTAAATAAAAAGAGACAGGAAAACTCACAAGATTCTAGCTCTTTTTTTATAAATTCACTCATAGTATTTCCAATAAATTAAAAATTATTAGAAACAAAGTATTTATAATAATTTAATCCCAACATCCAGAAAAATAAGCAAATTTTAGATGAGAAACCGACAATCTATTATTAATAGTATTATCAGCCATTTTGCAATACTAAAGACGGAGGTTACTTTAAGAAGTACTTTAAATTTGCAGGATATAAATGTTCATGCAGAACAATTCTTTAAAATTCTTTTAAATAAAATTTTCAACTACAATTTAGAAAACATAAATATCGTTGCTCAAAATGTTGCTGTAATAGATTTGGCTGACAGCAAAAAAAGGCAAGCTATTCAAGTAACCTCAAACAATACTAAAAAAAAAATATTAGAAACTGTTCAAGCCTTCGAAAAAAAAGAATTATATAAAGAATATGACAAACTTAAAATTTTAATCATAAAAGATAAAATTGATAGAAAAGACATTATCCAGTACGACAATTTTTCTTTTGATATGAATAGTGATGTAATCGACGTTAATTATATTTTAAAGGCAATTTCTAATATTGATGATTACGATAGATTAGAAGAAATTGAAAGATGGCTTAGTAATGAATTGGTTCAAAAATATTACAAAAGTAAAGAACGATCTAAACCAAACGAAATTTTAACTTTTATCACACTTATTGATTTTATAAGTAATGAAGATAATCATAAAGAATATGAAAGTGAAAATGCACCAGATCCAGAACACAAGATTGAAAAAAGATTTGCAGATTATGCACCATATTTAAAAAATCTATATACGGATCTATATATTGACTATGCATATGCTTTAGGATTAACCGAAAATAGTATGGAGGTTTCCTCAGTGAAAATTAGAAAGATTGGTATTTATCTAAAAGATATAAGTAATAAATATTTAAAAAGCAGTCAAAATAATCCTGAAGAAGCATTGGACAATTTGTGTGATTTTTTTAAATGTATATTTGTTTCTGATGGTAAAGCCTTTGATGAAATGGCAATAAAATTCTATCTAATTCATCAGTTAATAAAATGTAACGTTTTTCCAAATTAATATGGGACTAATATCAAAAGATGAAAATATTAAACATTCGATAGTATACATTGGTTACATTATACTAAAGGAAATAAGTTTAAAAAAGAATAGGAGAATTTCTATCTATGAAATTGCTACAATTTTAAAAAAGAATAACTTATTAATTAGTGAACAATTTAATTACTCTTTAATGTTTTTATATTCCGCAGGTATTATTGATTTTGAAGAACCGTATATTTTTCTCAATGATTAGATTAAAAAGGTTATATACATTTCCTGAAATTACAAAGCCGATCATTTTTAAAAATGGTCTTAATTTTATTTTGGGTGAGCGTGACGGTTCATCACAAAAAACTAATGGTGTTGGTAAATCGATGTCAATAGAATTTATTAATTTTTGCCTACTCACAAGAATTGAATCAAGTAGAGTAGCAAAAATACCAAGTAATGTGCTACCACCTGAAACTTTAATATGTTTGGATCTAGTTATTAACGATTATGAAATTACTATATTAAGATCATTAAAAAACGCAGATAATCCAGAAATTATTACTAATAAGGGAAATAAAGTAATTTTTGACAGTGCAGAAAATGCTTTACATTATTTAAACGATCTGTATTATACTAACAAATCAGTAATTAATTTAAACCCTTCATTTCGTGAGTTAGTAAATCCATCTATAAGGGACGAAAGATCTGAATTTAAAGATATCGTTAGTTATTTCGATACAAAAAAAAGAATACCTTCTGATCACATGCCAACGCTGTATATGATAGGCTTTGATGTAGCAGTGTATCGTCTTGCAAAAACGACAATTAAAGAAGTAGATAAAATTTCATCAGTAATTAGTAATTTGAAAAATAGCCTAACACACAATAATACCAGAAATTTAAGTGATGTTCGTGCGAATGTAAATTCATCTGAAGGAGAGTTAAAAAAACTTGAAGATGAATTAGAGGAATTAAAAACTTTTGAATCTTTTGACGTAATTCAAAATCAACTTGTTGATATTGATTCAGAGTTAGATAAGCTTAGGACTGAAAATTCTTTCTTAAAATTAAGCATTCATAAGATTCGCTCACTTCCTGAAATTGAAACAATAAATGAGGAAGATGTGTTGTTTGTATATGAACAATTTAAGGAAGGTCTTGGAAATCAGCTAAAGAAAACTTTTGAAGAAGTAAATAGTTTTAAAAATAAAATTGAAAATTTTCAAAATTATATTGTTAATGAAAAACTCAAAAATTTAATTGCCCGACAAAAAAAAGTCAGTTCAGATATTAAAACGCTAGATGACGAAAGATCTAAAATTTTAAATACATTTGATAAGGACGGCATTTTTAAAGATTTAAAACAGAGTTTAGCGATATATCACCAAAAAAGTGAAGAATCAAGTTTAGCTAGAACCCAATTGAAAAGTTATGATGCAAATATAAAAGAGAAGAATAGATTAAAATCAGTTAAGTCTTCTCTTGTAACTAGAATTGATACATTAATTGTTGAAAATGACAAAAAAATTGAAAGTTTCAATAATTCTATATCAGACATTCATGAATTTATAATGGGAAACAAAACATGTTCGTTTGATATTGTAACCGTAAACAAAGATACTTACAAAGATGTTGTTAAATTTAATATGAGTATAGATTATGGTGGTAGCCATAGTGTAGAGCGAATCAAAGTTTTCATTTACGATTTAGCATTATTATTTAATGAAAATACAAAACAAAAACACCCTAATTTTTTAATACACGATAATATATTTGATGTTGACCAAGATACACTTTTCAGAAGTTTAAACTATTTATATTCTTTAGAAAACCAAGACTCATTTCAATATATACTCACTTTAAATAGTGATAAATTTGAGAATAAAGAAGCAACCCAAAGTCTCGATTTTGATATTCACGATTTTGCTAGAGCTATATTTACTAAGACAAATAGATTTATTATAGGAGATAAATATTCTGAAATACAATTATAAAGACATCAAACATTATTTAAGCAAATATAGAAGATGAAAAACTTAAGGGCAATATTAATAATCTTGTGCCCTTCTCCAAATTTATAAACTTATGTAAGCTCCCCCGAAAACAGTACGATTCAAAAGTATAAAAATTATTAACTTTAAATCGTAATTATTATCATGAAAAAAAGCATTTTCAGTCCTG
>NZ_JBWBQW010000009.1:0-152820 GCF_056279225.1 Chryseobacterium sp. UYP7 | reverse complement strand
TCCACAAATAATTGTGAAGTTTAAGTGAGCGCGAAAGGATTCGCAATGTGATCGTCCCGATTAAAATCGGGATGCTTACTCCAGCAATCTTCTTTAAATAAAAAAAACTCCACAAATAATTGTGAAGTTTAAGTGAGCGCGAAAGGATTCGCAATGTGATCGTCCCGATTAAAATCGGGATGCTTACTCCAGCAATCTTCTTTCAATAAAAAAAACTCCACAAATAATTGTGAAGTTTAAGTGAGCGCGAAAGGATTCGGATTGTGATCGTCGCGATTAAAATCGGGATGCTCACTCCAGCAATCTTCTTTAAATAAAAAAAAACTCCACAAATAATTGTGAAGTTTAAGTGAGCGCGACAGGATTCGAACCTGTGACCGTCTGCTTAGAAGGCAGATGCTCTATCCAGCTGAGCTACGCACCCATTTCCGGGATTTTTAATTCAATATTGGGAGTCATGAATTTTAAAAAAAGAAAACTCTCGAAAGAGTTTTCTATAAAGTCGGGGCGGCAGGATTCGAACCTGCGACCTCCTGGTCCCAAACCAGGCGCGATGACCGGACTACGCTACGCCCCGAATAATTTTTTCTGAAAGTTGCGGAGAGTAAGGGATTCGAACCCTTGGTACAGTTTCCCATACGCTTGTTTAGCAAACAAGTCCTTTCGGCCACTCAGGCAACTCTCCATTGCAATATTTATAAGAGCTTCTGTTCTGTAATTGCGAGTGCAAATATAAAAAAGTTTTCAATAGTAACCAAAACTTTTTGCTTAAAATTTTTTGTATTTTTGGAACATTATTTTATTAAAAATTTCAAAAATGCGTAATTCATTATACCTCATACTTTTAAGTATAGCCACGGTTTCCTGTGGTTCTCAAAAAACAGTGCAGAAAACTGCACCAAAACCAAAACCCGCTCCTTCAAATGTGAATTTGAAGCCAAAACCGCCAGTTTCAACTTTTCCAAAAGGCGTCATTAAACATGAGGGTCAAAATGATTTTTATAGAGAAAACATTGCAGATGCCTACAAAAATGATAATACGATCAGTTATGGTTCAATTGTAAGTGCGAATCCGACGGGTTACAAAGTCGTGAAAACTTATTTCCCCGCTCTTGGTCAAAATTTCCGACAGAAATATATTATTCTTCATTATACTGCTTTAGATGATGATAAATCGGTTGCGGTTCTTACGCAACAGTCGGTAAGTGCGCATTATCTAGTTAACGATATTGATGACCGCGATATTTACCAGCTGGTCGACGAAAACAAAAGAGCCTATCATGCGGGAATAAGCGCCTGGAGAAACGATAAAATGTTAAACGATACTTCGATCGGGATCGAAATTGTGAATGCTGGCTACAAAACAGATTCTACGGGCACAAAGATTTTTCCGGAGTTCGATGATGCGCAGGTTAAGAAAGTTGCAGCACTGGTAAAGGATATTGCTGACCGATATATGATTCCGGCAACAAATATCATTGGGCATTCCGACATCGCACCGACACGGAAACAAGATCCTGGACCGAAATTTCCCTGGAAAAAACTGTACGATCAATATCAAATAGGAATGTGGTATGATGACGCAACCAAGCAAGGCTTCTATAACCAGATCGATACCGATCTTTTCGCAATGCAAATGACAAATTCGCAATTCATTTATAAATATCAAACTGCTTTAAAAACTTTGGGATATAGTGTAGAACCTTCCGGAACTTATGATGACGCCACAAAGAAAACGATTGAAGCCTTTCAGTATCACTTCCGTCCGCAAATATATAATGGAATTATGGATGCGGAATCTTGGGCGATCTTGCAGGCATTGAATGTAAAATATGCCTCGAAGTAGATTTCTTTGATCAAATTCAAATTTTTAACAGCGATTTTAAATAAAATCAAGAAACGGACGACTGAAAATCGTCCGTTTTTTATAGCAGTAAATTGGTTTCTAATTTTACAATCCGACAAATAAACCTTAACTTTTCAACAAATTATTTTTATGGAAAATTTCAGAAATGAAAGTGATTTGCTAGGTACATTACAGGTTCCTGCAAACGCATATTACGGAGTTCAAACACAAAGAGCAATTGACAATTTTAAAATATCAGGTCAGCTTCTTTCTTCTTATCCACACATGATTAATGCGCTGGCAATGGTAAAAAAGGCCGCTGCAAAAACAAATTATGAACTGGGTCTGATGGAGGAAAGTCTCTACAAAAAAATTGCAGAAAGTTGTGACGATCTTTTAGCGGGAAAATACCACGAAGAATTTCCGATCGATATGATTCAGGGTGGCGCCGGAACTTCTATAAACATGAACGCGAATGAAGTAATTGCAAATATTGTTTTAGAAAAATTAGGCAAAGAAAAAGGCGATTATCAGTTTTGTTCTCCCAATGATCAGATCAATTTGTCACAATCCACGAATGATGCTTATCCGACCGCTATAAAAATGGCTTTGCTGCACATGAACAAAGACCTGGTAGATAAATTGAAGAAAACGATCGCAGCTTTTCGCCAAAAAGGGATTGAGTTCAACGATGTCATCAAAATGGGTAGAACGCAGCTTCAGGATGCTGTTCCAATGACTTTAGGTCAGGAATTTGAAGCGTATGCTGCGACTTTAGAAGAGGATATTTCTAAATTAAACAACAACGCTAATCTTTTTGTTGAGATCAACATGGGTGCAACTGCGATCGGCACAGGAATTAACGCGCCAGTTGGTTATGCCAATCTTTGTGCGAAAAATCTTGCGCAAATTACGGGCTATCCAATTATGTCTGCCCCAAATCTAGTGGAAGCAACTCCGGATACAGGTTCCTATGTGATTTATTCTTCAGCAATGAAGAGACTTGCCGTGAAACTTTCTAAAATATGTAACGATTTAAGATTGCTTTCTTCCGGACCGCGTGCTGGATTTTTTGAAATTAATCTTCCGCCAATGCAACCCGGATCTTCAATTATGCCCGGAAAAGTAAATCCTGTAATTCCCGAAGTGGTAAATCAGGTTTGCTACAAAGTGATCGGAAACGATTTGACGGTTACTTTCGCGGCAGAAGCAGGTCAACTTCAACTGAATGTAATGGAACCCGTTCTATCGCATTCTATAATGGAAAGTAATATTTTCCTGGGGAATGCATTAGACACTTTAAGAGAAAAATGCATCACCGGAATTACCGCGAACAAAGAAGTTTGCCTGAATATGGTAAAACACAGTATTGGAATCGTGACTGCATTAAATCCTTACATCGGCTATAAAAATTCTACAGAAATTGCTAAAGAAGCTTTGGAAACTGGAAACAGTGTTTACAATTTAGTTTTAGAAAAAGGAATTCTTTCTCAGGAAAAATTAGATGAGATCCTGGATCCTGCAAATATGCTGAAACCTCATTAATTCTGAAAAAAAGCTCAAACAATTTTTACTAAAGACTTATTCACTTCTAAAAGATAAATGAAGCGCTCAATGACGAATGCACCTCAATTTGAAACTAAAAACCTCAACGATAAAGCAGGCTACTCCTACGAAACTGTCGTAAACGATAAAAACGGCGTTAGAATTTACACTTTAGAAAATGGGCTTAAAGTTTATCTGGCTCAAAATTTCGATGCTCCAAAAATTCAAACTTATATTCCCGTAAGAACGGGCAGTAATAATGATCCTGCAGACAATACGGGCTTGGCGCATTATCTGGAGCATATGATGTTCAAAGGAACCTCTAAATTAGCTTCGGCGGACTGGACAAAAGAAAAACCACTTTTAGACGGTCTTTCGGATCTTTACGAACAGCATAAAGCCGAACATGATCCGGACAAAAAGAGATCACTTTACCAGAAAATAGATAAAGCTTCTCAGCAAGCCAGCGAATTTGCGATTGCGAATGAATACGATAAAGCGATCTCTTCTTTAGGAGCTTCCGGCACAAATGCTCACACCTGGCTCGACGAGACAGTTTACAAAAACAATATTCCGAACAACGAACTCGAGAAATGGTTAAAGGTTGAGAAAGAAAGATTTTCTGAATTAACTTTGAGACTGTTTCATACCGAATTAGAAACGGTTTACGAGGAATTTAACCGCGCTCAGGATAATGATGCACGCTTGGTTAATTATGAGTTGATGGACGCGCTTTTTCCCACGCATCCAAATGGTCAGCAAACCACGCTAGGAAAGTCGGAGCATTTAAAAAATCCCTCGATGGTGGCGATCCACAAATATTTTGAAGAATATTATGTGCCTAACAATTACGCGATGGTTTTGGTTGGAGATTTAGATTTTGATAAAACCATTAAGCTGGTCGATCAATATTTTGGAACCTTCAAGTACAGAGAACTTCCGAAAAAAGAAAAGGTCGTTGAAGAAGCCCTGACGAAAATTACAGAAAGAACTGTAAAAAGTCCTTCCACAGAACGTTTGCAAATGGCTTGGCGAACCGATTCTTATGGAACGCACGAAGCGAGATTAGCTGATATGGTTGCAAATATTTTAAGCAATTCCGGAGAATCAGGACTAATTGACCTTAACATAAATCAAAGTCAGAAAGCTTTGCGAGCGCTGGCTTATGCGTCGCCTTTTAAAAACTATGGAACTTTTTCGATGGTCATTGTACCGAAAAATGGACAGACTTTAGAAGAGGCGAAACAACTGTTGCTGGGTCAGATCGACCTTGTGAAAAAAGGGGAGATTGCGGAATGGTTAATTTCGGCGATTGTAAATGATATGAAAATTCATCGCATGAAATCCTTCGAAACTGCCGATGGGTTAGCCACCGTTCTTTACGGAACGTATATCAATCAACAAAGTTGGGAAGAGGAGTTGAATGAAATTAATGACTATGAAAAAATTACAAAAGCAGATATCGTAAAATTTGCGAACGAATTTTTCAAAGATAATTATGTCGTCATCAAAAAAGAAAAAGGCATTAACGACAATTTGATTCGGGTAGAAAATCCTGGAATTACGCCCATCAAATTAAATAAAACTACTCAGTCTTCTTTTTTAAAGGAATTGTTAGAGGAAAAATCCAACGATATTCAACCGGAATTTATTGATTATTCCAAAGCCATCAAGACTGACGAAATTAAAGGCAGAACAATAAGTTTCGTCGAAAATCAGTACAATGATGTTGCGCAGGTTTATTTCATTTTCCCTTTCGGTAGTGATCACGACCGAGAACTGGGCTTAGCGACGCAGGTTTTGCAGTATCTGGGAACTGACAAAATGGACGCAGATGAACTCAATCATGAATTTTTTAAGTTGGGAATTTCTAATGATTTCAGAACAACTCCAGATCAGCTGACTATTTCTTTGAGCGGTTTGGAAGAAAACATGCCAAAAGGAATTCAGCTTTTGAAAGATTGGATGCAGAACGCAAAACCTGATCAGGAAGTTTACGAAAATAATGTAAAAATAATCATGGAAGGTCGGGAAGTGGCCAAGAAAGACAAGGCCCGAATTATGACCGCGCTTTCCACTTACGCGAAATTTGGTAAAGAATCCAGATTTACAGATGTGATTTCTGAAGAGCGGTTACACGCGATCAAGTCTGAAGAAATGACGCAAAAGATCCAGGATCTGCTTTTTATGCCTTTTCAAATTTTCTTTTACGGAAATGATTTCTCTAAGTTTCAAAATTATGTGGCTGATTTCGTGGAAAAGGAAACAATAAAAATTCCTGTCAAAAAGATATATCCCGAACCCGCGACAGAAGGAAAAGTGTTCTTTACGAACTACGACATGGTTCAGACCGAAATGAGTAAGATCGCAAAAGGACAGAATGTGAACCTGAAAAATTTTGGAAAGATTAATGTTTTCAATGAATATTTCGGTCGGGGTTTATCGTCGATTGTATTTCAGGAAATTAGAGAAAGTAAGAGTTTAGCTTATTCTGCCTACGTTTCTTACGCTGCGAATGCAAAATTAAATCATCCCGATTATATTACAACGTATATTGGAACTCAGGCCAATAAACTACCGGAAGCAGTGCATGCGATGGATGAATTAATGGCGGATCTGCCTCAGGTACAAGGTCAGTTCGACAATGCCAGAAACTCAGCTTTAAAACAAATTGCTGCGGCAAGAGTAAACAGAACCAATATTTTCTTTAATCATCTAAATCTTAAAAAGTTAGAGATTGATTACGATATTAGAAAAGATATTTACAGCGAAATAGAAAAATTAACTTTAAATGATCTGACGGATTTTTACAACTCCGAAATGAAGCCGTTGAAATATAATACCGCAATCATCGGAAAAAAAGAAAATCTGGATATGAAAGCCATGACTAAAATGGGTGATCTTCAGGAAATGACACTGGAAGAAATTTTTGGGTACTAAAAAGCATCTATCTATCTATTGAATGTAAAAAAGAGTGAATATTTTTCACTCTTTTTCTTTTATAAGGACTTTAAATACTTTAATTTTATTTAATGCGTTAATAAATAAAAGTTTTGTGCGGGTCTTTTTATTCTCAATATCATTTATTTTTTTGTTTCCTGTCTGGTTTTTTGCACAGGAAAATTTAGAATTTACCAATGATCAGTTCAGCGGAATTAATGCGGCAATTCTTTCTCCAACGCAGCCTTTTCTTAATCCAAATCCCTGGGATATTAATTTAATTGCAGAAGATGTTTTTCTACAAAATGATTATGCTTACATCTCTCAGCAAAGCTTTTTGGGTTTGAGTAATTCGGAAATTAAATCCGTTAACTATACCGAAAATATCAATGGAAATAATACGCCAGGTGTTTTAGATTTTTATAACAAAGATTTCGGAAATTATCATTTCAGTTCTGATGTTTTAGGACCTTCTTTCAGTTTGAAAACTAACATTAAAGATAAGGTTTTCAGTGTCGGGCTTTTTTCCAGATTACGTACCCAAACTTCTGCAATGAATGTTGATAATTACTTAAGATTCAGCAATCAGAAAATTATTGAGCCGGAAAATTATACGCTTCAACCTTTTCAACTCAACTTTATGAACTGGGCCGAGATCGGATTAAATTTAGCAACAGAAATTTTTCCATATTCAGATTATCAATGGATTATTGGCGCAAACTTAAAATATGAAATGGGTTTTGATGCGTTGCAGGTGAACAGCCGTTCCCCAATCGAATTAAACCGAACTTCGGTGATTAACAACGGCGTAAATAAGAAAACAATTTATGCTTCAAACTACGATATAGAAGCCAACATTGCCACCAATTATAATTTTGAAACGGATCGTTATGATTTCAAACAAAAGGGAAAAGGCTACGGTTTGGATTTTGGAATTGCAGTCGTTGATCGGCAGGAAGATTCGGAAGATTATAATTTTAAGGCAGGTTTAAATATTTTAGATCTCGGCAGCGTTAATTATGCAGGCGAAAACCAGGTGTTTCAAGGCAAAACTTTAAAAATTGTTAACAATCCAAATCTCGATAATACGAAATTCGACAGTCCACAACAGTATTTTGAGGTCTTGAGTAAAGAAGTTTATGGTGACGAAAATGCCTCTTTACGAGGAATGGATTTTCAAATCGGTTTGCCTACCAGTTTACATTTAAATGCAAGTAAAAATATAGCTGAACATCAATATTTGAATGCAGACTGGATTCAGCGGATTCCGGTTTTTAAAAATTCGCTTAAAAGAAGCAATATTGTCAATCTGTCGTACTCTGTCCAAAAGCCAGTTTTAAGTTATGGTGCTTCCATGTCTTCATATGAATACCAAAGTTTGCAGTTCGGCGGATATCTGCGTATTGGCCCATTGATATTAGGGAGTTCCAATGTCTTTCCTTTGATCTTTAAGCAGAAAAAATTGCATTCCGGTGATTTTTATATTGCCGTGAAAATATATCCTTTCTGGGATAACGAAATGAAGCGTCACCGGCGGGCAAAATGTAACTGTGATTAACTTAATAAATTCACACTCAAAAATTAGTAAAATCAGCTAGAGAAAAGGGGTGATTGCACTCTTGTATTGAATGTTGTTTTTGTTGATATTTGCAATAATAATCATGTTAAGAAGATCAATTGAAAACGATTTAAAGATAAACTAGAAACCATGAAGACGCAAAACTCCGGAAATAGGTCCGGAGTTTTTTATTTTTAAAAATTTTCCTCAAAATAAAATCCCGTGAAAAATTTTCACGGGATCTTTATAATTAGTCTAAGTTGATATTCAATACATCTTCAAACATCCGTCTTCAAACATCCGTCTTCAAACATCCGTCATCAGACATCCTTCATCAGACATCCCAACTATTTTACAACTTTCATCTCTTTAATCAGCCATTTTGCATCGGCAAATTTATCAATGATGAAAAGAATATATTTGGTATCAACCATAATATTTCTGCTGAAACGTGGATCAAAATTAATGTCGCTCATTGTTCCTTCCCACTGTCTGTCGAAGTTTAAACCGATCAGATTGCCGTACGCATCCAGGGTTGGGCTTCCAGAGTTTCCACCTGTCGTATGATTAGTGGCAGTAAAGTTTACTGGAACATCGCCGGTTTTGTCTTTGTAAACGCCAAAATCTTTCGTGTTGTACAACTGAATTAATTTTTTTGGAACATCAAACTCATAATCTCCGGGAATATATTTTTCTATAATTCCGGCAACATGCGTCTGGTAGCCGTAATAAACAGCGTCTCTTGGATTTGACCCTTTAATTTTTCCGTAGGTCACCCTAAGCGTAGAATTGGCATCCGGAAAAAACGTTCGGTCTTTATCCGTTTCCATTTGCTGCGCCATATATTTTTTCTGAAGGTCATCGATTTGAGCCTGAAGATCTGTGAATTGAGAATCCGTCGTTTTCATATAGGTTTCTCTGAAATTCATAAATAATTTCATCAAAGGATCACTCTTAAGATTTTTAACCAGGGCATTTTGATCAGCAAAAACTTTGTTAATATCAGAATAAGTGGTTGCACCATTCACCGAGCCACGACCTGTAATTACAGATTTTTTAGACAGTGCTTCTATCGTAGAAAGATTCTGACTTTCATTTTTATATTGGTCGAAACCGGCTGGTAAAAATTTAGGCTGGGTTCTATTGGTATATAAAGCCAATAATTTCGCAGTCACTTTTGCATCTAATTCTCCGTCGTAATTATCATAAATTCCAGAAAGTCGGGACTTAAAACCTTCCAGCGCTTTAGCATCCATTTTTCCGGATTCTACCGCTTGCAGGTAATTATAGAAATTATTTGCGAGCGTTAGCGTTTCGGCATTCCGAACGGTTTCGGAATAGAAAGCTTTGTTTAAACTATAAGGCGACTGTTCTGTGTAAAGTCGGTTCAGTTCATCGATGGTCGTTTTGATCTTAGGATTTTTTACAATGAGCTGCTGCTCATAGATCTTCTTTTTTCCAACAGCGTCAGATTTTTTTAATCCCTCAACTTCGCCGATCCATTTTTTCCAGTAATTGGCTACAGAGGCGTATTTCGAAGCATATTTAAGTCGCGTTTCTGCATCAGAACGCATTTTTTCGTCCAAAGTTTTCAATGCAACTTCCCGAACCGCGATCATGGTTGGATCGGTTTCGGTCATGATTTTTTCTACCGCGATTGCCGGTAAATACTCCGTTGTTCTTCCCGGGAATCCAAATATAAAAGTGAAATCATTTTCCTGTTTGTCTTTAATAGAAACGGGTAAGAAATATTTCGGTTTGTAGGGAATGTTATCTTTAGAATATTCTGCAGGTTTGTTGTCTTTATCGGCATAAATTCTAAACATCGAGAAATCTCCTGTATGTCTTGGCCAAACCCAGTTATCCGTATCGGAACCAAATTTACCAATGCTTTGTGGTGGTGCTCCAACCAAACGAATATCTTTATAAGTTTCGATGAGGTAAGCGTAATATTTGTTGCCGTAATACAAAGGTTTAATAACAAGTTTTTGCCAGGGCTCCAGTTTAAAACCAGCTTTCACAGATTCTAAGTTTTTATTGATGAGCTCTTGGGCTGCTTTTGAATCTAAGTTCTGAGTTCCCGCTAAAACCTGCGCCGTAACTTCTTTAATATCTGAAATAAAATCAACAGTCACGCCAGGATTGGGCAGTTCACCATTCATATCTTTCGCCCAGAAACCATCTGTCAAATAATCATTTTTTACCGTAGAATGTTTTTGAATCTGACTAAAACCGCAATGGTGATTGGTGAGAAGTAAACCTTGTGGAGAAATAATTTCTGCTGTACAACCGCCATTAAACTGAACAACCGCATCTTTAATACTGGGTTTTGAAGGATCAAAGATTTGTTTGGCAGAGATCTTCATGCCCAGATCCTTCATTTCTTTTTCATTAAGTTCTGTGGGAATCCACATTCCGCCGTATTGCTGTGCGAAAGCCATCACCGCCGGAAAAAGTACTGCCGACAGGAAAATATATTTTCTTTTCATTTTAAAAATTTGCCTAAAAATAAGGAAAATTTAGGAAGTAGAAACGACGGCAATTGTTCGCAATGAGAAATCCATAAATTTACCGGTTCATTTCAGGTAAAAATTTCATGTCTTAATCCAATCTGAAGGTTTAATTCAAAAATTGATAAAAATTATTTCTTTTAAAATTTTACTGCCTGACTTTACGGAGGTATAATTTTTGAGTACCTTTAATAAAATAATCTATGGAGCTTTATGAACAGTTAATCTGGCTTTTTGTTCTCGCAATTCCAATAGCCTGTGTCGCCTGGACTGTTACCCACGAGGAAATTTTTAAGGAGCCGAGAATATATTGTGCGAAAAGATCGCAGCAATGTAAGAAACTGGTAGAACGAAAATTCTTTTATCTTTTTACCTGTGAATATTGCTTCAGTCATTATATTACGGTTATTTTTTTATTCATTACAAAATACAAACTCCTTTTTGAAGATTGGCGTGGTTATTTAATCTCGCTTTTTGCGCTCGTTTTTGTGGCGAATATTTATATGAGTTTGTTCGCCTACTTGCGACAAAGTTTGAAAGTCGAAAAAATAGAAGCTAATTTGAAAGATAACGAATGGCGCGAAGTGAAAGAAGATAAATAATAATAAATAAAAAATAAATTTTATGGAAAATACGGAGAGACTTCAAAAGTATGAATTTGACAATTACACCATTTTGACAAATTTTGAAACATACGATGATGCGGCAAATTACGCTTCAGACAATGGAGGAGAATTGGTAGAGGTAGGTTTTACTGATGGTTCAGATAATCCTTTACCAAATACAGACGGACACTTGATTGAAACCAGAAAAACCTTTCGCGTAGGACTGGATCCGGAATATCAGGTTTTATATTCTGATGATCCAAAATTTCAGGAAATGGCAGAAGTAATTCTGGAGGATATGAAACGGAAAGAAAATGATGTAGCGCCGGAAGACTGGATCTCTGATCAAAATATCGCCGACGGTGACCGAATTATTATCATCAAGAACGACGCTGTGAACACAGTAACTACGAGAGAAAGAATTAAATATTTGATGAGAGGGAATGTTTATGAACTTGCTGTCAGGTTAAATAATACAGATTTAAAAGAAGATTAAAATTCTTTTTTTTGAGGCTGAAATTAATCGGCGGCGGTGAATCCGCCGCCGATTTTTTATATTAATAATTCGAATTATATAACTTTCCTAATATTTCTGAAAAACCTGGAATAATCTAAATATCACTTGTTTCACTCCGGATAATTTCAGCCTTCGTCGCTAAATCTTTCGGATCTTCTTGAGTATCATAAAACAGCCATTCTACGGCTCTCGGAAATTCCTGAGACCAGTAAAACTCCTGGTGTTTACCTTCGTGGTTCGTGCTTATTTTAAATTCAAACTGCAGGGAATGGGAACTTTCCCAACCTTTCATCGTTTTTTCAAAAAGCTCCATTCGTTCGGTCATTTGGGAGCCTTCCATTTCACCACCGTACAGATAAACTTTAATATCATACGGATTTTTAAAATTCATCTGCGGATAATTATTTTCGGGATTAACCCAAAGCGAAGGCGAAAAAATCATCAATTTCGAATACACTTCGGGATATAGAAATCCAGCATAAATACTGATGAGTCCACCCAAAGAACTTCCGCCAATTCCTGTAAATTCTCTTTCTGATTTTGTACGGTAAACGGAATCGACGTAAGGTTTTAAAGTGTCTGCAAGAAACCGGATGTATTTTTTACCTTCTGCATTTTCGGTGATGGAATTATAATCCAGAACATATTCTTTAATGCGGTCTTCGCTGCCATTTTCTATCGCAATAATGATCAAATCGCCTCGGCCATATTCCGCCAAGATCGACATTTTTTGATCGATCTCCCAGTTGCCAAAAGCCGATCCTTCATTAAAAAGATTTTGAGCATCCTGCAGATAAAGAACAGGGTAAGTTTTCTCCGTTTTATGATAGTTGTAGGGTAGAAGTGCCCAAATTTTCCGCGTTCTGTTCAATTGTGGAATAAAAAACTTTTCAGAAATTATTTCGACGATCGGGAAAAATTCTTTCTTAAAAGGTCCCCAGTTAATACGCCATTTTTCAACCTTATCTTCCTTTTCTGTTTCAGATTTTATAGCTTTTCGGTTGGGCGTAATATTTCCGAAGCGATCGATCTCTACATTTCCCCAACCGCCACGCGTGTATTTATATTCAATAATTTCAGGAAGGTCTTCGTCTTCAACATCAATGCTGTAAATATGCTCCAGGTCTGGCTTTAACTCATAGGCTAAATCTCTCGG
Organism: Chryseobacterium sp. UYP7; assembly: GCF_056279225.1. Taxonomy (NCBI): domain Bacteria; kingdom Pseudomonadati; phylum Bacteroidota; class Flavobacteriia; order Flavobacteriales; family Weeksellaceae; genus Chryseobacterium; species Chryseobacterium sp. UYP7. Next base: position 140,143 of record NZ_JBWBQW010000009.1, on the reverse strand, counting down.
ATTCCATTTGTTAAAGTTTCCGGTAAGAAAAACCGGTCTTTCATCATCTTCATCAGAGGTCATCGTAAATTTCATCTCTTTTTTCTAGTTTTTTACGCGTCAAAATTAGCAAATATTTCGGTAAGAATAATACGTTTCTGAGCGGTAAGAAATTTTCTCCGCAGAAGATCGATTCTACGTTTTCTTTGTCTTCATTAACCAATATTTCGGCGGTTTTTACCTTTATTTTAAATATATTTGAAGTGTTATTGTTGAAATGTAAAAAACATTCACTAATCAGATCCTGAAAATTCTAAAACCATGGAAAAAGTGCTTTCTCACTCGCTGTTTACCGACCACGATATTTATCTTTTCCGGGAAGGTAAACACTATAAACTATATGATAAGTTCGGCGCTCACACCATCGAGATCGAAGGCCAAAAAGGAGTTTATTTTGCAGTTTGGGCACCTTTTGCAAAAGCGGTATCAGTGATCGGAGATTTTAATAAATGGAATTCCGAAGAACACCAATTAATACCAAGATGGGACAGTTCCGGTATTTGGGAAGGATTTATTGCAGATTTAAAATGGGGCGATATTTACAAGTACGGAATCCGAACCAATAAAGATGTACTGCTCGAAAAAGGCGATCCTTTTGCACTCAGTTGGGAGCAAAATGTACAGGCGAGTTCCTTAGTTTCTACGACCTGGTACGAATGGGATGACAAAAACTGGATGGCAAACCGCTGGAAAAAAAATAATCTCGATGCTCCGATCTCTGTTTACGAAATGCATCTTGGTTCCTGGATGCGTGGTGTTGATGATCCGGAAAGATTTTTCAGCTATCGCGAAATCGCAGAAAGGCTTGTTCCTTATTTAAAAGAAATGAATTTTACGCATGTAGAATTTATGCCGGTGATGGAATATCCCTACGATCCAAGCTGGGGTTATCAGATCACAGGATTTTTCGCTGCAACTTCACGTTTTGGTGCGCCGCAGGATTTAATGTTTTTGATCAACGAACTTCATAACAGTTCCATAGGCGTAATTCTCGATTGGGTTCCGTCTCATTTTCCGGGTGATGCAAACGGACTTCATTGTTTTGATGGGACTTTTCTTTACGAACACGAAGATCCCAGAAAAGGTTTTCATCCCGACTGGAAATCCTATATTTTCAACTACGGCAGACCCGAAGTCAAATCATTTCTCATTTCTAACGCTATGTTTTGGCTCGACCGCTATCATGCAGACGGTTTGCGCGTAGATGCAGTAACATCGATGTTGCATTTGGATTATTCCCGGAATGAAGGCGAGTGGGAACCTAATATTGAAGGTGGAAATGTAAATCTGGAAGCGAAACTGTTTTTACAGGAATTCAACACCGCAGTTTATAAAGAATTCCCGGATATTATGACAATTGCGGAAGAAAGTTCCGATTTTCCTCTGCTTACGAAACCCGTTGATGAAGGCGGAATTGGTTTCGGTATGAAATGGATGATGGGCTGGATGCACGATACTTTAAAATATTTTAAAGAAGATCCGATCAGCCGAAAATATCTTCACAACAAGATCACTTTTTCCTCCATGTACATGTATAATGAAAATTATATGATGCCGCTTTCTCACGATGAGGTTGTACATGGAAAATCAAGTTTAATTTATAAAATGTTTGGCGACGAATGGCAGAAGTTTGCAAATCTCCGCGCTTTGTATACGTATATGTTCACGCATCCGGGTGCAAAACTCTTATTTATGGGTGATGAATTTGGGCAGACCAACGAATGGAATTTCAAAATATCGCTCGACTGGCATTTGCTCGAACATCCGATCCATAAAAGCTTGCAGGATTTCGTTAGAGATCTGAATCATCTTTATACAACCGAAACTTCTTTCTATGAAAATCAGTTTAAACCGGAAGGTTTTGAATGGGTTGAAGCCAATGATGATAATAATTCCATTTTTATTTATTTAAGAAAAGGCAAAGAAGAAGATGATGTTACGATGACCGTTTTAAATTTAACTCCGAGAGTTTTTGATTATAAAATTGGAGTGAATGAAGGGACTAGGTGGGAAGTAATTTTAAATTCCGATGACAAAAAATATGGTGGTAGTGGCGTCGAAGCAACTATTGTTGATGAAGAAGATGATGAATGGATGTATCGTCCCAATGCAATTATTTTGAAGCTACCGCCACTTGCCGGCGTGGTTTTGAAACAGAAAAAAGCAGTCCTCAAAAAGAAAAATGAAATTTCAGCCGCTGCAGAAAAACCAGCAGGCAAACTGAAAGCTGCAGAAAAGAAAACCTTGTTAAAAGAGGAAAAATCATCTCCTAAATCCGAACGTCCTGTTTCGGATAAAAAAGTAAAAACTGTTCGCGATACGAAATCATCCTCAACATTGTCTTCAAATGAGAGTTTGGTAAAGGAAGATGTGCTGAAACCGAAAAAAATACCGAAAGAAAAATAAAAAAGTTTTTCTTAAAATGTGATTCTATGCTTTTAAATTTTGAATTCCGAACATTGAAAAATTAACTATGAAGATTTTTAACCTTTCCATGGAATGTTATCCTGTTGCAAAAGTTGGCGGACTTGCCGATGTAGTAGGTGCTTTACCAAAATATCTGAATAAAATTGCAGGCGTCGAAGCCAGCGTTATCATGCCATGGTACAACAAACCTTTCGTTCACGAACACGCTTTCGAGATTGTTTTTGATGGATGGATCCACCAAAGTGTTCATAATTTTCAGGTGCAGATCATGAAGGAAAAAAGTCAAACTTTAGGTTTCGATCTCTATCTGGTAAAAATCCCCGGACTTTTAGATCGCGATAATCCTTACGGTTATTGGGACGAAAGTCAGCAGTTTCTCGCATTTCAACATGGCGTTTTACACTGGCTTTCGGCGATGCAGATTCGTCCGGATGTTTTGCACTGTCACGATTATCACACCGGACTTGTTCCTTTTATGATTGAAAATTGTCCGGAATTTAATTTCTTGAAAGGCGTGAAAACCATCGGCACCATTCATAACGGCGAATATCAGGGACAAATGCGTTGGGATATGGCGAATTATCTGCCTTGGTTTTATGGCGAACAATGGGGACTTTTGGATTGGAACGGATACATTAATCCGCTGGCGTCGATGATCAAATGTTGCCATGCATTTAATGCGGTTTCCGATGGCTACATGCAGGAACTTTTTCAAAGTTTTCGCGGCTTGGAAGGTCTAGTTCGGCAGGAGGAAAGCAAAGCATTTGGAATAATCAACGGAATCGATACCGAGGTCTGGGATCCTGAAACCGATGATTTTTTAGATTTTAATTTTACTAAAAAAAATGCGCAGGAAGGAAAATGGCTCAATAAAAAAGCCTTGTGTGAAGAATATGATTTAAATCCAGATCTGCCTTTATACAGTTTCATCGGCAGATTCGCGGGGGAAAAAGGCGCTGATCTGTTACCGGAAATTGTTCAGAAAAGTATTCAGCAAACGAATGGGTCATTAAACATTATTATTTTAGGTTCGGGTGACGCACAAATTCAAAACGAACTTCGAGAGTTAAATTACGTTTACACGAACTTTGCATTAGATCTGGGCTACAAAGAATATCTTTCTCACAAAATTTATGCATCTTCTGACTTCCTTTTAATGCCGTCTCGTGTGGAACCGTGCGGTCTGAATCAAATGTATGCGATGCGTTATGGAACTGTTCCGATCGTAAGATACATTGGCGGTTTGCGCGACACTGTAGAAGATATTTCTACGGGCGGTAGCGGAATTAATTTCGGAAGCGCCACTGCAGAAGATACCGTGAGTGCGATGCACAGGGCTTTACAAATTTATCATCAGGAAGATCTGATGGAAAATTTAGTGCAGTCGAATATGAGTTACGATTTCTCCTGGGATAAATCTGCACAATTATATCTGGAACTTTATCGCAAGTAATTTAATTACATCAATTCAAATTTAATAATTTTTTTTCCATTTCTTCAAGTATGAAGTTCGATAGATACATGTATTTGTTAATGATATTGGTGGGTATTGGACTTACCGGTGCTGCCTTTGAAGGAAAATCGCAAAATGAAAATATCATTAAAAATGGTTTGAAAAGTACAGCAACAGTAATTGGACAAACGAAAACGAAAAATGAAAAGCCGTATCGAAGTCATCAACAAAACTATAGGGAATATACCTATTGGCCAGTTTACGAATTTAAGACCAATCGGAATGAAAAGATAACTGTTAATGGTAGAGTTGGTGGTATCCGCGTGACCATGGGAAAGACCAGCGATATTTATTATAATCCCCGAAATCCAGCGGGAGAGTTTACAGTAATCGAAGACGATTGGGCGGACTATATGGGTATTATTGCAGGAGGGTTACTTATTGTCGCAGGATCTTTATTATTTTATTTTAATCAAAAAAAATCCAGAGAATGATTTTAAAATAAGCGGATTTAATTTTTTTCTATCAACAGGTAAATATTTTTGTAAGCAGATCTACAAATTCCAAATAGAGTACTTTTACGTCCTCAAAAAAAAATCATGCTTATACCTGCGATCCGCACTTTTCTGCGGGAAAAACGATATCGATATTTAACCTACGCCACTTTGGGTGTATTAATTTTAGGCATTATTGGATTTAGGTTTCTGGAGGGTTGGCGATGGTTAGACTGCGTAAATTATGCAGTGTCGATTATGGTTACGACAGGAAATTCAGAAATTTATCCGAAATCAGATTGGGGCAAAATTTTCAATATTTTTTATATGTTCCTGAGCGTATTTCTTATTTTATTTTTCATCGCAACGCTTCAGCAATATTTTCATGAATTAAAACATTCAAAGGAAATTAAGCAAAAACGCCATCAAAAGATCGTCGATAAAAAAATGGACGATCAAAATAATGAGGATTAAAATTCCAAAATTATATTTTGTTTTTGTCTTTCAAATTTGAGTTTTTTATTTCACTTTTTTTTTAGAAATGCTTCCCTAATTGCAAATTTAAAAATACGTAGTTTTGCAGGCTGAAAAAAAGAATGGAGAAGAAAAATATATTGAAAGGCGTTTTATTCGTTGCACTTGGAGCCAGTATTTTCGGAATGTTGGCCACCTTTGTGAAATTATCTTATAAAGACGGTTACACGACCTCGGAAGTCACCACTGCACAATTTGTTTTAGGTTTGCTTGGATTGTTGATTTTAAATATAATTCAGACCAAAACCTCAAAAAAAACACTTGCAGTTCCCACCAAAAAAGAGATCAAAATATTAATGATCGCGGGAACATCTTTAGGATGTACCAGCTTATTCTATTATCTCTGCGTTCAGTATATTAACGTTTCTATCGCAATTGTTTTATTAATGCAGTCGGTTTGGTTTAGTGTCGTTGTAGAAAGTTTTATCTCGAAAAAGTTTCCAAACGCAAAGAAAGTTATTGCAACGATCATCGTTTTACTGGGTACTGTTCTAGCGACAAATCTGATTAATTTAGATGCGAAACTGGATTGGCGTGGGATATTCTGGGGATTAATGGCGGCGGCATCTTTTACAGCGACCATGTTTACCTCCAACACTTTGGCGACGCATATTCCGGTGCTGAGAAAGAGTTTAGTGATGCTTTCTGGTGGAGCCGTAATCGTATTCATCTTTTTATTTTTTGCACAAATTGGACCTTTACATTTTGATGTTTTGAAATCCTTCTACCTCAATTTTACAGATAATACCCAGCATATAAGACCTTTCGATTATTCTATATTTTACACGTATGGTTTTATTCTCGCCTTGTTTGGAACCATTATTCCGCCCACCTTATTTAATCTTGGATTCCCGAAGACCGGTTTGGGATTGGGAAGTATTATCTCGTCTCTGGAACTCCCTGTTTCTGTAACGATGGCGTTCATTTTATTAGGCGAAAAAGTTGTTTTGATCCAATGGATGGGAATACTTTTAATACTCCTGGCTATTGTTTTGATGAATTTACCATCAAAGAAAAAGACTCTTTTAACCGAATTCGTTAAAGTGAAAAAGTGACATTTTGATATTGCACTATTATCAACTTAATCTTCGGTAACAACTGCAACTCTTTCTGCGTCTTCTTTTTTTCCTTCTTCGATCATTTCTCTGGCTTCGGCTTTTTCTTCGGAATCAGCTTTTTCGATTCTGTCTTTTTGTTCCCCATTTTGGTGATCGATAAAAAATTCGCAATAAATAGGAAGATGATCCGAGCCAAATTTTTCTAAAGTTTTTAAATCTTCAATAAAAATATGTTCGCTGTGAAACATTAGATCGATGGGAAATCTCAGCAAGCGGTACTTCGCATGAAAAGTAGAAATAAATGCCTTGCCAACTCTGGGATCAATTAAATGACTCGTTTTCCGGAATAAGACAGAAGATTTTGACCAGGCAACATTATTAAAATCCCCAATTACAATTACGGGTTCCTTAATTTTATTTACGCGCTTTGCAACACTTAACAGATCGCCGTCTCTTTCCTTTGATGTTTCTTCTTCCGTCGGGCTTGGCGGCGGCGGATGAATTCCGAAAAAGACAAATTTATAGCCATCTTTCGTACTGAAATGCGCTTCGATACTCGGAATGTCATCTGCAACAAAATAATGAGTTTTCGCCGCGTCCATTTCTATTCTCGAATACAAATGCATCCCATAAGTGTTCTCCAATGTAACTTTTTGGTGATACGGATAATCTTTTTCAAGAACCTGAAGCGCATTTTCCCAATTACTGTTGCTTTCCATCGCTAAAAAAAAATCCGGCTGATAGGTTTTAATGAGATTTATAAAGGGATCCGGATCTTTATTGAACTGATAAACATTAGCAGAAATAATTTTAATGATTTTTGAAGAACTAAAGCCAGAGTGACTGATCTTCTTCACCGGATAATAACGGGTATATTTGATAAGCGTAATGGTGTGAAAAATGATCATCGCCAACAAAAGCGCCTGAGAATACCACCAGAAATCATTTTTATAAAAGAAAAATCCTACGATAAAAGTAAAGACCGTAAGATAATTAAATTGAATTTTACCGAAATCAGCTACCCGAAAAACCCAGTATGTACTTGGTATTTTGGGTAATAGCGTGAGGATCAATAATAAAAGAACAAGTGATAAATAAACTTCCCACATAATTTTTAATAGGTGATAAAAATATAGTTTTTATTAAAAACTACAAAGTTCTGATCAAAATAATATTCTCAAATCTTTGGGAAATTGAGCGGAATGTAATTGCACGATTTAAAAAATAAATTCAAAATCTCTCATTATAAAATACTTATCTACAAACATACTTATTACCTTTGCAGGTGGTACTATTCTTGTAATCCCTACTTCAAACAAACGCAATATGTTCTCTCCGAAGAAAAAAAACTCCATTTTAAATTTAGCCGTAGCCATTTGTGCACTTTCAATTCTTATCAACTGTAAAAAAGAGCAGGTTGTAACGGGGGATACGACTGCAAATACTTCCAGCGATTCTATAAAAGCAGCACAGAAAGATTCTATAAAAGCCGAAGCAGAAAAACCGAAAATTAAATACACGGAATTTATCTTCCCGAAAAAGAAGAAAGATTCTGCAATGGGCGTTTTTAATAAAGAATTTTCCAAAGATGAGCAATATGTCATTTTAGCTTTGAATAGATTAGATGCTAAAAATAAATGGCGCGCAGATACTCTGGCTATTCCGGATCAATTCGATCAATCGCTTATGTCTTATTCACCATTCCCAACTCAACTGGATATATTGAAAGACGTTCACAAAATCGTTTTATTCTCTTATCCAATCCAGGCTTTCGCACTTTATGAGAACGGAAAACTGCTTAAATGGGGACCGACAAGTTTGGGGAAAAAGAATGCGCAAACAAAACGCGGACTCATGTTTGCAAACTGGAAAAAAGAACTTGCCATTTCAACTGTTGATAGTGACTGGAAATTACCTTACAATTTTAATATCGCGAACAGATTAGGAATTGGGTGGCATCAATATGATTTGCCCGGCTATCCGGCTTCTCACTCTTGTTTAAGATTGTTAGAAGATGATGCTAAGTTTTTATACAACTGGGCAGATCAGTGGACTTTGAATAAAGGCGGTGCAACGGTGAAAGCCAATGGAACGCCGGTAATTGTGTTTGGTGATTACAAATGGGGCGGTAAAAAACCCTGGAAAAATTTAATTCAGGATCCTAAAATAAATGATATATCTGTAGATGAACTCAATGAGATCATCAAGCCAGACCTTTCAAAAATCTTAGAGGAACAAAAGAATACCGATGAGGTTCATGCGCAGGAAGCTGCTAAAAATAGCTCCGAAAAAACTGCCGCTTAATCTTTCTCGAAAGTACGGATCGATTCCTCTGCAAATTCCCGAAGTTTCTGCATTTCGCCCCGAGCTTTTATTTGTCCGAACCTGGCGGCTGCGTATGTTGCTATCAGACAGAAAAGAAGGACAAAGGAAACAGAAAGTGCCCACGGAAAATCTTTGCTTTTAATTTGCTTTTCTACAAACCAGATCGTTATAAAAACCATCCATAAAATTCCGAAAATAAAGTAGAGGAACATAAAAAAAGTCCAGACTGCGGAGCTTGGTCCAAAAACGCCACGGATCACCGTTTTCTTTTCCTCTTCGTCATTATCGGTTATTAATGCTAAACAGGGTTTCCAAAATTGATTATGGTCGGTCTTCACGGTAATATTAGCCGCTTCGTTATTGATGTTTCCGGTATAACCTTCTGATTTTTCAGCCAAAAATTTCTTTAGTAAAAGGGTGTAATTTTCCCGACTGATTTCCGTGAAAATTTTAAATCTGGGGCGGGATCGAATGCTGTCTAGAACGCTTTCTTCAATTTGCATCTTGGTAAGGAATTGGGTCTTTTAGTATTACTTTGAATGTTATTTTTTCTTGATTTCTCTCTATTTCAAAATTAACCGGCGTGCCATCTTCCTGCTTTAACAGATCGTTAATTTTTTGCAGGGTAAATTCACCTATTTTTTTTCGGTTGATGGTAACGATCTTATCATCTTTTTGCAATCCTGCAGTGGAACAAGGGGACTCTTTTCTGCAGCCTGCTACAGAAAATTTAGGTTTCAACACAAAGTTATAAACGAAATTTTCTTTCACACTGGTCATATTAAGAGAGTTTGTAGTTTGCTCGGTACTTACCTGTATCAGATCTTTTTGCCAGGTCACTCCGTCATGTTGTATATCGAGACCACTATTGTTGAAGAGGAAGGGATCATTATAATGTTGGTTTTTACGAAAATAAATCTTTTTTTCCGGATAATTGAAGATGACAGTGAACCGGCGTAAAATATCACTTCCTATCGAGCCTTTGCGATCGGGAACGATTCTTAAACTTTGGATGGAATATTCATCAGGCAGTGCGGTCAATGGTTTTTCGAAAGCATACTCACCAATATATAAACGGTGAATTCGGCTTCTTTTTCCAAATATATCACCGTTAAAACCCTGTCCCAAATAATCCTCGATGTTGGGTCTGTTGTAAACAAAACCTTTGATCAACTTCGGGAACAGCCAGACTGCGTCACTATTTCCCAGATCAACCAACATTTTCGAAGGTGCTTTTTCTGTAGTTAATTCAACGTCTGCCATTAAATAAGGTTTATTTCCTTCCAGCGTTATAGGAAACTCTGTAAATCTCTTTTTCCGCTTCAGAAAAGTTTTATCATCATTATAAATCGTGATTTTTTTTGAAATATAATTGATTTCTACCGGATGATCCTTGAAAAACTGATAGCCTAAAATTCCATTCACCGGAATTCCGACATGTGAAGAAAAGTTGATGCTTTCGTCTAAAATAATAAAAACGGTATGTTTTAAGTCGGTAAAATCTTTCCCAATAGAAACTACATTATTATCAGAACGCAATCCTTCAATATCTTTACTTTCGCCTAATCCGGAAAATTTAATTTTTGCAATGTCGTTAAAGTTTATTTCTTTATCCTCTAAACTGAAAAGTATGGTTTCACTAACGCCCGAATCCAGTAGAAAAGTTACCTCGATGCCATTAATGACCAGTGGAATAAAAACAAGGTTATTAATAAGTTTAAAAGGAATCACGGTTTTCTTTTCATGCGTAACCTCAAAGCCATTTTGAGCTAAAGAAAATGTACAGCAAAAAAGAAATATGATTTTGAAGAATTTCATGTAATGAAGATACAATTTTGTGGGTAAACACTTTAATTTTATGCTGATGCCCTGTAATAAAATTATAAATAGCCTAAATTTGTTAAATGCGATACGAAGAAAAAACAGAAAAATTCCGCCAGTTGGTGGAGAATAAATTTCAGATCTACAACTCTCTCTTCATGAGTTTGCCTTACGATAAAATGTCTAATATTGGCATGCTACTTCCTTTTTTATATGAGGAAAGTAAGGCGGGTTATGAAAAAGGAAAAAATCCGGAAGAAATTATGGAGGAGTTTTTCAGCAAACATACCGAGCTGAAAACGGATGATCAAAAAACGGAACTGCTTTTTAAAATTATTCAGTACATCGAGAGACAGGTTGTTTTGTTCGACAGTATCGAAGACGCGGCTTTTGCAGAACTTCACTCTGAAAGTGATGCCGGAACGTTAATGCAGCTTTATGAAAGAGCCTCGCAAGAACACAAATTAGATGCGACTCGAAAAAAAATGAAAGATTTTGGTATCAAAGTCGTTTTCACCGCGCATCCGACGCAATTTTATCCAAATTCAGTTCAAAGGATTTTACATGATTTGCGGTCGGCAATTATGAAAGATTCGGTGACGGAAATTGATATGCTATTGCAACAGTTAGGTAAAACGCCCTTCGTCAACAAAGAAAAACCAACACCGCTGGATGAGGCGCAGAGTATCATTTTTTATTTGCGCTACGTTTATTACGATACGATCGGGGAACTTTATAAAAAATTGAAAAATTCCTTTGAGACCGATTCTTTCGTGCCGAATCAGGATATGATAGAACTTGGTTTTTGGCCGGGAGGAGATCGCGACGGAAATCCTTTTGTGACCGCAGAAATTACTCAGAAGGTTGCAGCAGAACTTCATTTTTCTATCCTGAAATCATATTACGAACATTTAAAAAATTTAAGACGAAGATTGAGTTTCCGTGGAGTTTCGGAAATCTTAGAAACCTTAAGCCTTCAATTATACGATGCCATTTTTAAACAAGATGAAAGCATAAATGCAGATCAAATTTTAGAAAGTCTGAGTCAAGCTGAAAAAATTATTACGGAAAATCATAACGGTTTATTTCTGAACCTTCTGGAGGATTTTAAAGACCGCGTCAAAATATTTGGGACACACTTCGCCACGCTGGATATTCGCCAGGACAGTCGTGTTCATCAGGAAATAATTGATGAAATTATTAGTAAAAAGTCTGACTTAAAAATCGAAGATCTCTCCAACGAAGAAAAATTGAAATGGCTTTTAGAAACGGATCTTATTTTAAGTCCGGAGGAGTTTGAGGGAATTACAAAAGACACACTCCAAAACATCAATAATATTAAAGAAATTCAGAACAGGAATGGAGAACGTGGAATGAGCCGCTACATCATTTCTAATTCGGACCATATAAAAGACGTTTTGAATGTATTTGCACTCTTCAGATTGTGCGGTTATAAAGAAGAAGACATCAACATTGACATTGTTCCTCTTTTCGAAACCATGGAAGGTTTAGACGCGGGCGAAAAAGTGATGAAACAACTATATGAACTACCGGTTTACCGACAACACTTGGACAGACGAGGTAAGGAACAAACGATCATGCTCGGTTTTTCTGACGGTACAAAAGATGGCGGTTATCTAAAAGCCAACTGGGAGATCTATGAAACTAAAGAACAGCTTACGAAAGTTTCGGAGGATCATGACATTAAAGTGATTTTCTTTGATGGTCGTGGCGGACCGCCGGCAAGAGGTGGCGGGAAGACGCATGATTTTTATGCTTCTCAGGGAAAAACAATAGCTAATAATAAAATTGAGATTACTATTCAGGGACAGACAATTACGAGCGTTTTCGGCAATAAAGATCAGGCAAAATATAATTTCGAACAGTTGCTAACGGCCGGAATTGAAAATGACGTTTTCAAAAATTCAAAAAAAGATCTGAGCGAAACAGAGCGTAAACTGATCGAAGAACTTGCAGATATTAGTTTCGTAAAATATTCAGATTTAAAAGCACACCCAATGTTTGTGCCTTATTTGCAGGAGATGAGCACGCTGGAATATTACGGGAAAACCAATATTGGAAGTCGCCCCACAAAAAGAGGTGCCGGAAACGAAATTAAATTTGAAGATCTGCGCGCTATTCCGTTCGTTGGATCCTGGAGTCAGCTGAAACAAAATGTTCCCGGATTTTTCGGATTTGGATTTGCTTTGAATGCGCTAAAAAACGAAGGCAGATTTAATGAAGTTATAGAACTTTACAAAGGATCAGATTTCTTTAAGACCTTAGTTTTGAATTCGATGATGAGCATGAACAAATCTTATTTCCCACTCACTTATTACATGAAAAAAAATCCAAAGTTCGGTGAATTTTGGACCATTATATTTGAGGAATATGAATTGTCGAAGTCAACGATGTTGGAATTAACCGGATTTAAAATGTTGATGGAAGAAGAACCGCTCTCCAGAAAATCTGTAAGGATCCGGGAGAAAATCGTTTTACCACTTTTGAGCATTCAGCAGTATGCTTTAATGAAAATTCAGAAAGAAGAAGGCAGTCGGGAAGCGTATGAAAAACTGGTCATGCGTTCGCTTTTTGGAAATATTAATGCGAGTAGGAATTCGGCTTAAACAATTATTTGAATATTCTAAGTTTTGTAATCACAAAAAAAACGCTTCAAAATAGAAGCGTTTTTGGTTTTTAAAATATTGATGTATTTCGTTTTAACCATTAAGTTAATGAAGTAGTAAAGATTGATTTAGAAAAATCTAAAGATTTGTAAGCAAGCTCCATAAATTTGCCTGCAAATTCTTAAACCTTTTCAATTTCTTATTAATTTTACTGGTTTATTTTTTAATGATTTTCTCAATATACTCGCTTTTCTCAGTTTTTATTTTCACAAAATAAAGACCTTTTTCGAGTTTTTCTATGTTGTGAGTTTTTGTGTTTTTTAATTGTAGAATTTTACGACCTAAAGAATCATATAATTCAACATTAACAATTTTTTCAGCAGTAGAAATATTGAAACTGGTAACCACAGGATTTGGATAAATTTTCAGATCACTTTTCGCAGCGTTGTCAGCAGTTGCCAATTGTGCTGAAGTAAGCGTTTTCCCAAAATTTATAATTCCATAACCCATCGGATCCGTATGATTTGGATATAATGAAGCACTCTCACGAAGCAAAGTGCGAACTTCAGGCAGTGATTTTGTAGGAATGGCCTGCAGCAAACAGGCGACACCTCCAGCCGCAAGTGGCGTTGCAAAAGAAGTTCCGCTGTTGGTCGTTGCTCCATTATTATAAGCCATCGCTGTATTTGTTCCTCTAGCACTTGCATCTGGTTTTACCACGCCCACAGAATTGGGACCGAAAGAAGAAAAACCCGAACTCGCACCTGTGGAAGTTACTGCGCCAACGGTAAATACTTTTTCGTTATCTGCAGGGGTAATGATGTAATGCCAGGAGTTTTGAGCTTCATTTCCGGCGGCTGCCAGAACAAAAATTCCTTTTTCGGTGGCTATTTGAGCCGTTCTCGCGATGAAAGAAGTAGTTCCATTCATATCGGAATAAAGCAAACTATATCTGGTGTCATCAAAATCATAATATCCTAAAGAGGTAGAAATTACATCAACGCCTTTGCGGTCTGCTTCTTCAGCGGCTTCCGTCCAGTAAAGGAATTCTTCCGGGATTTCATTCGCAGCATCTTCTGAGGCGTAAAGATAAAAGTCTGCATCGGGAGCTGTTCCTACAAAAGAGTTTTCCACATATCCGGCGATCGTTCCCAGGCAATATGAACCATGATTGTTCAGAGAAGAATTATAAATATCAGTGCTTTTATTGATGAAATTGTAACCGCCTTTGATCTGACCGCTGTTTCTAATTCTTGCATAGGCAGAACCTGTATTTACTTTCGGAAAGCCAGTATCAATAACCGCGATCGTCATTCCGGTTCCAGTGAAACCCGCAACATGCAGCGGACGAAGATTTACCTGATTGATCTGCGCCAAACCACTGCCATAATTAAAATCGGTTTTACCGACTGTATTATTAAATTCATCAAATTTATTTACTTTTTTACCATCACTCTTTCCACCACCCGGATGTTTAATGAAACTTTCAACAGACTGTACATAAGATTGAGTTAAAAGTTGGGCGATCTGAGCAGTAGTCGCATTAACAGCTACGCCATTCATCCATTTGGAATAATCGGTAACCGTAAATCCGAGATCTCTAACATTTTGAATGTAGGCAGCTTCAATTGGAGCATCCTGATCATTCAGTGCGATTCCTAATTTCACCCTTCTGTCCAGAGATTTTTGAGTAAGCTCGGTGAGTGGATTTGTATAAAAGCTAGCTTTGTTCGGCTTATCTTTAAAGTATACAAAAACAAGTTCTGTTTGTGCACTCGCAAACGTGAATATAACGAGGATGAAAACTGATAATAATTTTTTCATATGATTAAATTGTTTAATGGTAGCAAATGTAAGAAATTGATGAAAATAGTTAGGTATTATTTTAGTTTTATTTGATTAATCTTACTGGTTCCGTGTTTTCTTTCAGTATTTATTAATTTCTTCTGAAAACGAGATCATTTTTAACAAAAAAGATCATCAACTGTTATAAAGTAGAAAACAATTAATACCTTCATCCTTTGAAAACAATAGTCCTTTTAGTTTTTTCAAAAACTTAATTTTCTTAAATTTGAACAAATATTTTTTATGAAAAAAATTCAAATGGTTGACCTGCAAAGTCAATACTACAAGATAAAAGCCGACGTAGATAATGCAGTTTTAAACGTAATGGATTCCGCTGCTTTCATCAATGGACCCGAAGTGAAATCTTTTCAGACGGAACTTGAGCAGTATTTAGACGTAAAACATGTTATACCGTGTGCAAATGGGACCGATGCTTTACAGATTGCTTTAATGGCTCTTGATCTAAAAGAAGGCGATGAGGTCATTACTGTTGATTTTACCTTCGCCGCGACGGTAGAAGTTATTCAGCTCCTAAAATTAAAATCTGTTCTGGTTGATGTTGATTACGACACTTTCACTATTGACATCGATAAACTGAAAGCCGCAATTACGCCCAAAACAAAAGCAATTATTCCTGTACATATCTTCGGACAATGTTCCAATATGGAAGAGGTTTTAAAAGTAGCAAAAGAACATAATTTATATGTAATTGAAGATAATGCCCAGGCAATTGGCTCCGATTTTATTTTCGCTGATGGAACCGTGAAAAAATCCGGAACAATGGGAATTTTAGGTACAACGTCCTTTTTTCCGTCAAAAAACCTTGGATGTTACGGAGATGGTGGCGCCATTTTCACGAATGATGATGACCTTGCATATAAAATCCGTGGCGTTGTAAATCATGGAATGTATGAACGATATTACCATGATGAGGTTGGTGTAAACTCGCGATTAGACAGTATTCAGGCGACGGTTTTAAGAAAAAAACTTCCCCTTTTAGATACTTACAATGAAGCACGACGCAAAGCTGCAGATTATTACGATGAAGCTTTTGCAGAAAATCCAAATATTTTGACTCCAAAGAGAGCCGATTATTCAACGCATGTTTTTCATCAATATACTTTGAGAATTTTAAATGGGAAAAGAAATGAACTTCAGAAATTTCTGACCGAAAAAGAAGTTCCGGCCATGATTTATTATCCGGTAGCTTTAAGAAAACAGAAGGCTTATTTTCAGGAAAGCAATGACGCCGATTTTGTAAATACCGATAAGTTGTTGGAGCAGGTGATTTCTTTGCCGATGCATACAGAGCTGGACGAAGAGCAATTGAAATATATTACGGATGCGGTTTTGGAGTTTATGAATAGATAGTTTCATGACAGAAAAAAAACTTTTTAGAAATAAATTTGTTTACTGGTTAGTAATCTCACTCAATATTTTTTTATTTTTCCCACTTATAGACATTTATATTGAACAAATAAAAGATGGCTATTTTGTAAATTTTATTAGTTCATTGCTTTTTGCAGGACTATGTTTTATTATTGTTTTACTACTAGCATCTTTGATTTTATTAATTTTAAAAGATATAAAATCCATAAAAATTTTATCATCTGTTTTACTTTTAATATTGATCTTTCTAACAATGTTTTTTTTTCAATCTATTTTCATTGTGAAAGATTTTGAAAATGACATAACAGAATATGTGACAGCGACAATACCTTATTTAATAGGTTTTGGGTTTTTATTTATTATGCAAAAATTTAAATATGTTGAAGATTTTTCTCAAAATGAAATAGAAGAAATTGGTAAATATTAAAAAATACATCGATCATCAGATAGAAAAAAGTTAAGCTAGATAAAGTAAATATGCATCTTTTTGAAAATGAAGATTTAAATTTTAACCGAAAATCAGATGTTACAAAACATATCGTTTTGAGAGGTGGTTTTTTAGTCATTACTCTTTTAACAATGTTTACTCGAGCTTCTTTTACTGGAAATGGATGGTGGGTTTTAATGAGTTTATTTTTAGGTTTTGGATTTGCGGTAATCTGGTTTTTATTTATTTTAATTGAAACTTTTATTTTGTTTTCGAAAAAGAAAAATAAATTAGCCAAAATCAATCTTATGATGTTGTCAATTTTTATTTTTTTAGGAACAATTTTTTTTTATTATTTACATCAATAGATGCTTAGAACGGCATCAGACTTTATTCATTATTAACTTTATAAAATATGACAATACTCGTTACCGGCGGACTCGGTTATATCGGTTCTCACACGGTTGTAGAACTTTTACAAAATAATTTTCAAGTCATCATTGTTGATGATATGTCGAATTCTGAGAAATTTATTCTCGATAATATTGAAAAAGTCGCCGGGAAAAGACCTGTGTTTTTTCCATTTGATTTAAAAAGAAAAGAACTGCTCTCCCAAGTTTTCGATGCTTATGAAATCGATGGCTGTATTCACTTTGCCGCCTACAAAGCAGTAGGAGAGAGCCAGGAAAAACCCTTAGATTATTACGAAAATAATATCTTTTCTTTGATCAATGTTCTGCAGGAATTTAAAGCCAGAAATATTTCAAACTTTATTTTCAGTTCCTCCTGCACAGTGTACGGACAAGCCGATCAACAGCCGATTGACGAGGATACGCCGCTGAAAATGCCGGAATCTTCTTACGGGAAAACGAAACAGATGGGCGAGGAAATTTTGAAGGACTTCGCAGTCGCCTATCAAAAGAAAGTTTCTTTGCTTCGATATTTTAATCCGATCGGATCTCATCCGACTTCTCTTTTAGGCGAGTTGCCATTGGGAATTCCAAATAATCTGGTTCCTTATGTGACGCAGACTGCTTCAGGAATTAGAGAGAAACTGTCGATTTGGGGAAATGATTATGACACCAAAGATGGAACAGCAGTCCGCGATTATATTTATGTGGTAGATCTGGCAAAAGCGCATGTGAAAGCTTTGCAGAAATTGATGAATGAAACTTCTGATACTTTGATTGATATTTACAATCTGGGAACAGGAAAGGGTTCCTCAGTTTTGGAAGTTGTGGAAGCATTTGAAACTGCAAACGATGTGAAAGTTCCTTATCAGATCTGTGAAAGACGGGCCGGAGATATTACAATTGCTTACGCCAATGCAGATAAAGCCGAAACAGAACTCGGTTGGAAAGCAGATACGTCTCTGGAAGAAGCCTTAAGAACAACCTGGGAATGGCAAAAATATCTGGAAAGTAGAAAGTAGAGTCTCATATCTGAAGTTAGAAGTCAGCGGCTATGAAATTTTAAAAAATCCTGAAAAAATTAATTTTCAGGATTTTTTAATTTTCAGACCTCAGACCTCAAACCTCAGACCTCAAACCTCAAACCTCACTCTACATTGGCGGTCCGTCTTCACCACCCTGGCTGTTGGAATTAATATCCTTTCTGCGTTTCGGCTGATCAATTTTATCGCCCTGTTTAAATCGGTAGGTAAGCGATAAGGAAAACTGTCTTGGTGACCATTGATTGTAAGAATACTGCGTATATTCTGCACCGGTAAAAGTAAATTCTCTGGCTCTTGTATTAAAGATATCCTGAATGTTAAAAGCTAACGTTCCGTCGCCTTTCAATATCGTTCTGGACGCACCAAAATTAACTGCATACATTCCCTTTCTATCGTTACTAACCGTTTTTTCAGCGCCCCGGTAAAAGCCTTGAAACTGAAAAGAGGTATTTTTATCTGGTTTAACGGTGGTCGTTAATCTTAATCTAGAAGAAAAACCATCGCCATTAAAACTTACGCCGGCGAAACTTCCTTCATTCTTATAGCCATAAAGATCCACATTCCCCATTAATCTCAGCCATTTTGTCGGGTCATAAGTTGCGTTCAGATCTAAACCATATTGTGCTTCTGAGCCCGCATTTACAGGTTGTGTTGTTATTAAAGTCATTCCATCAGTTACAATTGGCAACTGTAAAAAGTTAACTTCATCCTTCGATTTTTTGTAGTATAAAGTTGGATTAAGGGTGATTTTTTTCTTGGATAAACTGTAGCCCAATTCGAATGAATTTTCATATGTTGGATTCAGGTCTGGATTTCCCTGAAATATACTTCTGCTGTCATAAGAGTTAAATGGAACTAAGAAAAACGAACGCGGGCGCTGAATTCTGCGCGAATAATTTAAAAGCAACTGATTATCTTTTGCCACATCATAACTTAAAAATAAACTGGGGAAAAGACCTGTGTAGTTTTTAACTTGCTGTACCGTTGTACCTTTCCCAATATTTTTATAGTTAATGTCGATATTGGTATTCTCTACTCTTAAACCAGCTTGATATCCGAATGCGCCAATTTTACTTTTAAACTGACCGTAAGCGGCGGCAATTTTTTCTCCGTAAAGAGTTTTGCTTGTATAATTTTCTATTGGCTTAAACGGTGCGTT
The DNA here is from genome assembly GCF_056279225.1 of Chryseobacterium sp. UYP7. Lineage (NCBI taxonomy): Bacteria > Pseudomonadati > Bacteroidota > Flavobacteriia > Flavobacteriales > Weeksellaceae > Chryseobacterium > Chryseobacterium sp. UYP7. Next base: position 121,092 of record NZ_JBWBQW010000009.1, on the reverse strand, counting down.
ATTTTCACTCTGATCAACCGCGTAATCATAAACATTCTTGTTGTAATCGTATCTTAAACCTGCTTCAATTTTAGATAATTCTCCGAGTGGCAACTCATAATCCGCTTTTCCGATATAACTTTTGTTGTCGTTTGTACTGAAAATATTATTAACGATACTACCCATTGCAGTTGGGGAAGAAAAACTGTTCTCCCTAGAAACTGAATTGTTATCACCTTTGCTGTTTTGGAAACTTCCGGAGACGGAAAGGAGTTGACCTTTATCGCCTATTTTTTGATCATAACCCAAATCTGCCTGGAAAGAATTATTGCTTCTTATGCCTACATTTTTTTGGAAGGTCGTTAAATTTGTCGATCCGACTCCTGTAGAATCTTTCTTGAAATAAGTTTCGAAAATATCTGTTTCATCGTCTGAATTATATTTGAAATTTCTAAATAAAACGGAAGCGTTCAGGCTGGCTTTATCTGTTAGATCTACGACGAAACCTGTATTAACATTGTAATTATTGCTTTCGCCTTTATTTGTACCGTCGCGTTTACGTAAAATTAGATCTCCGTCTTTTAAAGTAGTTTCATTTAATAAGGTTTGATACAGCAAATTATTGCCGGAATCATTTTTATTGTAACCACCGCCACCATTAATGAAATAGGTCCATGCGCCTTTTCTCCAGCTCAGGTTCGTATTTAAACTTGTATTGGGAAGGTAACCAAGAGTACCGGTCACACTGCCGTTGAAACCTAATTTCTTCGATTTTTTAAGAATAATATTTAAAATTCCGGCCGTTCCCGAAGCTTCATATTTTGAGGAAGGGTTGGTAATAACTTCAATTCTTTCAATTTGATCTGCAGGAATAGATTTTAAGGCATCTGCGCCGTCATCAATTCCTAACAGGGCTGAAGGTTTTCCGTTAATTAAAAACTTAATGTTGGTGTTTCCACGCATAGAAACGGTACCGTCTGTATCCACAGAGATCGAAGGCACATTGCTTAATACATCCTGTAAATTCCCACCTTTACTAATAAGGTCTGTTGATGGGTCGTATATTTTCTTATCCAGTTCTACACGGTAAGGTTTTGTAGTAGCCGTAATGACCACGCCTTTTATATCGGATGTTTTGGTATTAGTAATAGAACTTTCTGCTTCCACGGAAAAACTACCAAGATTTCCTGCTGCCGTAATTGGTCTGTTTAGTGTCGATTTTTTATAGTCGATGGCTTCAATGGTAATATCGTAATCGCCGGGCGCTAAAGAAAGTTGATAAGCTCCTTTGTCATCGGTTAATGTTGCATCACTAAATATCTTATCGGTTTTGTTACTGAAAGATACTGATGCATAAGGCACCGCGTTGTTTTGCTTGTCGACAATCCGGCCTGTAACATTCACTTTCTGCTGTGCAAAAGCTAAACTGGCTGCACCAACAATAAGCGTTAATCCTAATGTTCGTTTTTTGATAATTGATGAAATCTCAATTCTGTTCGTCATAATTTTCGTTTAAACTATACTGATTACTTTTCTGAAAAAAGTTAAATTAAATGATTGTTTAATATTTTAGAATTGGCAAAAGTTTCCTCGTCCTTAGCTGGAATTTTAAAATCGTTTTTTTATTTGATATTTTTAGCGTTGAGCCATTCCTGGTAAGCTTTGGCATTTTTCGCATGTTCGATGTCACTTGCGGTAAAGCGGTGAAATCCAAATTTATCCGGATTTGCCGCCATGAAAATGAAGTTATTTTTTTCGGCTTCTAAAACTGCGTCCACAGAATTTTTGTCCACCATACAAATTGGACCCGGTGGAATTCCCGCCGTGAAATAAGTATTATAAGGAGAAGGTTCTTTCAAATGCTTGTAGAAAACCCTCTTTAAAGTCTCTCCCTGAAAATTATTGGCTTTACTCACCGCATAGATCACCGTAGGATCACTCTGCAATTTCATGCCTTTTCTATATCGGTTCAAATATAAACCTGCAATGGTCTTCATTTCGTCGGGTTTACCGCCTGTTTCTTTATAAACTAAAGAGGCGAGTGCGTAAATTTGATCTCTTGTTAAACCGGAATTTTTCTCTTTCGCTTTTCTTTCAGCGGTCCAGAAATCGTTGTATTGATTTTCGAATTTTTCAAAAAATTCTTTCGGAGTTACGGTCCAGAAGAAGTTGTAACTATCAATGAAGAAATATTTCTTAAGATCTTCGGCGTTACTGTATCCTTTGTCGGTGGCTATTTTATTTAGATCAGTGGCAAAGCGCAAAGAATCCAGTTCTGTTTTTTTGGCCACTTTACCAACCATTTGATAAACAGTGAAGAAATCTCCGATTCTAAAAGTATTTTCAGTTTGGTTTCCGGATTTTATCATATTCACCAAGTCGGAGTTATTTGTTCCGGATTTAATGTGATATCGACCCGCATTAAAAAACTGATTTAAATTTTTTGATTTGGCTACTTCGGCAAAAGTTTCTTTATTTTTCAGATAAGGTGCAATAGAATCCATGATCGAATTAAAATTCGCAGAATGTGGAACTAAAACATAGCCTTCCTTTTCAACATTATTGCCGTAATATTTTTTGTAATACTGAAGACCGAAATATCCGCCGACCAGAAAGATCAGCAATACGATTATGGAAATAATTCCCGCGCCTTTTTTCATACAATTAAAATGAATTTTCTATAAATTAATTTTTCCTTTAAAAACCTGTTTCGCCGGACCTTCTAACCAAATGTTTTTAAAACTTTTTCCTGATTTTTCGGCATAAATTTTAAGTTTTCCGCCTAAAACTTTTACATTAACGGAAGACTGATCTTTATCTTTCAAATAGACCAGCGCTGCAGCAGTAACGCCCGTTCCGCAACTGAAAGTTTCATCTTCCACCCCTCTTTCGTAAGTTCTGATGAAAATTTCGTGATCAGAAATTTCTTCCACAAAATTCACATTGATCCCTTCTGCACGATAAGACGCTGAATTTCTTATTTTGTTACCGTTTTCGTAAACTTTATAATCCTTTAACATTTCAACAAAAGTCACGTAATGCGGGGAACCGGTGTTCAGTTCGAAATCACCATCAATATTTTTAATGGAATCTACGTCGATCATTTTCAGTTTTACGATGCCATTTATAATTTCGGCTTCATGTAATCCATCAACCGCTTCAAAGGTTGTTTTGTCTTCGAAAATATCCAGAAAATTTGCAAACGCAACAATGCATCTGCCGCCGTTTCCGCACATGGTACTTTCGTTTCCATCGGAATTATAGTAGACCATTTTGAAATCTGCCTGAGCATCATTTTCCAGCAAAATTAATCCGTCGCCGCCAATACCAAAGCGCCGGTCGCACAACATGGCAATTACTTCCTTTTCTTTCGGGAACTCCAGATCGCGATTATCGATCATTACGAAATCGTTTCCTGTTCCCTGATACTTATAAAATTCGATGGTATTTTGCATAAAAAAAGGTTTATTTGTCCTTGTGATTTTGGGAGAGTAAAGATACTTTATTCTTTATCAATCAAGAGGAAGGCTTAATAGATTGAATCAGTTTTGATCAATATTCGAAGTTCTTTCCAGCTTAAAAAACCTTTAATATTTGTTGACGGGAAAATGTTTGAGGCATTTAATTCTTCAATGAAGATTGTTCTACTTGGAAATTGATCTGAACTTTCCTTCTTTAGAAATCTGGTAAACGGAAGTTGTTTTGATAGGTTCTTCGCTCCAGTAATTCCAGTCCTCCACCACAATTTTATCTTTTTGAATTTTGCTTATTTTTCGGAGGGTAGATTCGGCGATCTCGTCATAAGCAATATCCAGTTGATCGATAATTCTGTTGTTCTCACCAATATTAACAAGCGTCGTAAAAAGTTCATGTTCCCCTTTATGATAGGAGATCACAATGGATCAATAGTTCTCGGAGAAGTTAAGTTGATATCTTAATCTGATATTTTCGGCGTTTGGTAGATCTTTCTGAAATTTAATTTCTTTAATAAAGAGATCGTTTTTTATTCCTGCACTTTCCTTCTGATTATCAAAATTGGTAGAATCAACAACGGGTAAATCTTTGACTGGAATTTTCGGGAAAGCGTACTCCGCTTTTTCATCACCAGAACTGTTCGTGATTACAACCACGGTGTCCGGAACGATGTCATTTTTCTTTGAAGAACTTGCATTTCCACCAGATTTGTCATTGCAACTCTGGGTTAAAAGAGTGATCATTAAAATAAGAAAATGAGTTTCATAACTGGTAACCTTTTTACAGTACAACTATTTCATTGAAGGTCAATCTGGTGATTTTTGAATTCGAGAACCTTTTTTCCACTCAAAGTAACCCACGATCGCCATGGCAGTAAAAACTAAATACTGAATGGAAGTAATTCCCAAACCTTTATAGATCATCATCGGGATACAGATTAAATCACCCACGATCCAGAAGATCCAGTTTTCGATTTTGCGTTTTGCCATCAACCACATTCCGACCAGAAAAATGGCGGTCGTGATCACATCTAACCAGTTCGCCCAATCCAAATGGTAAAGACCAAGCTGAACATTATCCATAGAAAAGTGATTGTCGATAAAAGGTTTGTAGTAGTAAACGACCGTCACTAAAATTAAACTCAGAAAGAATAAAATTGCCGAAAAAATCCACTCTTTTTTCGTGGCCCAGGAAACTTGTACGTGAATGTGATCTTCCGAACTATTAGACCACAAGATCCAGCCATAAACGCTCATCACGGTGTAGTAGAAATTGATCATCATATCGCCCAGCAAACCAAAATTGAAAAGAATATAAACATAAAGCGCGGTAGAAATAATTCCTGTAGGATAAACCCAGATGTTCTTTTTGATAGAAAAGTAAACACTCAAAATCCCAAATATGGTGGCAATTACTTCCAGAAAAATCTGATATGTTTGGTAAGATTCGTAAGGTTTGAGGAAGAGTTCGTGAAAATTCATTTGGTCAAAGATAATAATTTCACTGAAAAAAAATATTTAAAATCCCTTTGAGATTGATTTTTTGAAGAGAATTTACTCGAGACATAGAATAATTAAATCAATATCTTTTTCACAGATTTTAATCAAAGTAGATCGCTACGAGCAGAGAAAAGGACGGGGGTAAAAAATAAGATTGCAATATCTTGGTACTTCTACCTCACAATAAATTAATAATAAATTTTACTGTGAGTAAAATCACTATTTTTACACTAATAACTAAAAAAAAAATAATGACAACTCTTCTACTTTTAGCGCAAATTATCGTAGCAGCCTCAGTAGCCTACGTTTGGATTTTCAGATACGACGTAATTATCAAAGAATTTAAACAATTTGGACTCAGTGATCTAACGCGGACCTTTGTAGGTGCAGTCAAAGTTGCCTTAGCTACATTGCTGGTTGCAGGTATTTGGTTTCCCGCCTTAATTGCGATTCCCGCAATTCTCATGGGATTGTTTATGGTAGCTGCACAATACTTCCATTTCAAAATTAAAAATCCATCTATTAAACATTTGCCATCACTCGTATTACTGATTCTATGCATCTTCATCGCATTAGTTTCAATGGAGATTATTTAAATATGAATTATTTATTGATTGTCTGTGTTATATTTTCAGGCCTCTCTTTTGCAGGATATGCTATTTCCTATTTCGTATCACCGAATATGAAAAAGGAATTTGAGCGTTTTGACTTAAAGGGTTTTGGTATTTATGTAATTTTATTAGAGATACTGGGAGCCGTTGGTTTGGTAGTAGGTTTATTTTATCAACCACTTTTACTGTTATCATCTGGTGGACTTGCCGTTTTAATGTTTTTTGGGGTATTAACACGGATTAAAACAAAAGACAGTTTATTGATCTCGACGCCAGCCTTATTTTTTATGTTTTTAAATGCCTTTATATTTTACTTAGGATATTCTCAATAAATCTCCAACTTCTTGGAGACTATAGCGACTGCAAAAAAATCTTGAAAGAATCTCGGTTGTTTTGTAGAATGTGAGGATGTTTCTGGTCTTTTTTAGGTAATTTATGAAAAGTCCGTCTGTTCTATTAGTTCTTACACTTTATCCCCTGTCAAAGGCTTTGGGGATTCATCATAATCTTTTCAAAGTTGGTAGAGCAGACTAAATAAAAAATTTTATTTGTATTTCTAAGAAAATGACAACTTTTACATAAATTTAAATTTTTCAAAATTTAAACACTTTCTTGAACTGCGTAATCTTTAATCATAGTAATTCTCAAAATAAAAAAAATATCATGCATAAACTCCTTAAATCAAGTTTCTTTTTAGGACTTCTACTGATCCCATTCCTTTCTGTAAATGCGCAATCGACTGTGAAAGCTGTTCCTGTTTTTGAAAACGGACAGTCTCAAATTGTTCCGGAATTTACGGATGCAGAAAAATGGATAAGAACCGATCTATGGGTGGAAACAAGCTTTGATACCGACGGCGACGGTAAAAAAGACCGCATGTACGTTGATGTTACCCGACCTTATCAAACCGAAACTGAAGGGTTAAAACTCCCCGTAGTTTATGAATCCAGCCCTTATTATTCTGGCGTCGCACCAGATGTCGAGGGTGGTTTTTGGGATGTTAATCATGAATTGGGAGAAGCTGGAAAAGCGCGTGTGCACGCAGAAGTCGTTCGAACTGGTAAACGTCCAATTATTTCTAATTCCCAAACTGCAACCTGGGTACCCCGAGGTTTTATTGTAGTTCATTCGTGTTCTCCGGGTACAGGTTTATCACAAGGTTCACCAACTGTTGGAGGCGAGAACGAATCTTTAGCTCCAAAAGCCGTCATCGACTGGCTGAACGGACGCGCAAACGGATATACCTCTGTGGACGGAAATGAAAAAGTGAAAGCTTACTGGACCACCGGAAAAGTAGGAATGACGGGAACGTCCTACAACGGAACAATTCCACTTGCCGCAGCAACGACAGGTGTTAAGGATTTAGAAGTGATCATTCCTATTGCTCCAAATACCTCTTATTATCATTATTACCGTTCGAACGGATTAGTGCGTTCACCGGGAGGATATTTAGGAGAGGACGTCGATGTTCTGTATGATTTTATTCATAGCGGTGATGAATCAAAACGAGCGTACAGCAACGCTAAAATCAGGGACACCGAAATGAAAAACGGGCAGGATAGAATTACGGGCGATTACAATGATTTTTGGGCAGGACGCGATTATCTTAATCAAATGAAACCTATGAAAGCTGCAATGTTGATGGCCCACGGTTTTAACGATTGGAACGTGATGCCGGAACACAGTTACCGCATTTATAAAAAAGCCAAAGAAATGGGTTTAGAAACCGCAATTTATTATCATCAAAATGGTCACGGCGGGCAACCACCATTGGAAATGATGAATAAATGGTTTACTCATTATTTATTTGGAATTGACAATGGCATCCAAAAAGAAAAGAATAAAGCCTTTATTGTGCGGGAAAATGATGATGTGAATAATCCAACTCCTTACAAAGATTATCCGAATCCTGAAGCTCAACCGGTTTCCTTTTATTTAACGAAAGGCGCGCCGAAAGTTGGAGGTTTAACGACCACAAAAACTTTTGATCAGGGAAAAGAAACTTTGATTGATAATTATTCATTTACGGGAGAAAGTTTAGCCCGAGCAGAAAACACCGGTCACCGTTTACTGTATGTAAGTCCAAAACTTACAAAAGATATTCACCTATCCGGAGTTCCGAAAATCACTGTTAAATTAGCCAGCAGCAAACCTGCGGCAAACTTATCGGTTTGGTTAGTCTCACTGCCTTGGAATGACGGAAGAGGAACAAGAATAACAGATAATATTATTACGAGAGGTTGGGCAGATCCACAAAATCATGCCTCAGTAAGAAAAGGAGAACCCTTAATTCCCGGAAAATTCTACGACGTTTCATTCGAATTAATGCCCGATGATCAAATCATTAAAAAAGGTCAGCAAATAGGATTAATGATTTTTTCGAGTGATAAAGAATTCACCTTACATCCAGAACCCGGAACCGAATTAACAGTTGATCTGGACGGGACGATGATCACTTTGCCAGTTATTGGTGGTCAAAAAGCTTTCTCGGAGGCGATCAATAATGATTAAGCTTAACTCAGCTATCAGTAAAAATAAAACCTCGATTCATCGAGGTTTTTAAAATATAGAATACAAAAATGTTTTTAAATTTTACCATTTAAACTTCCCCAACCGCCACCATTGTGAACATCGGTATAACCATTTTTTAAAAGAATTGTTTTGGCTGAACCGCTTCTCATTCCGGAAGCACAACACGTAATAATCGTTTTATTTTTGTCTTTTAATTTTGAAAGATTGTTTTGAAGTTGATCCACCGGAATATTGATGGAACCTTTAATATGTCCACCCGCAAATTCACTTTTGCTGCGGACATCAAGGATAATTGCGCCTTTTTTTACAAGGTCTGCGTAATCTGTTTTAGTGAAGCCGAAAAATTGATTAATAGTATCTAACATAATTTTGAGTATTTGATTGATTTAATACTGCAAATTTATGTCGGTGAAAATTAGATTAAAGTAATCTATATCACAGAAGCTCAATTTTATTTCGGGAAAGAATTAAAAGATGGTCTTTTTCCATTTGTTTGAGAACACGACTTGTTGCTTCACGTGTAATTCCCAGTTCATCGGCTAATTGTTGATGCGTCACCGAAATTTCTTTAGAATTATACAGTTGAGTTTTCTGTTTGATGAGGTGTAAAAGTCGCGTATCAATTTTCTGGAAAGCCACAGAATTCACGACATCCAGTAATTCCTCAAAACGTTTTTGGTAGAGATCAAAAATAAATTCGGTCCACTCTGGATATTTCTTCACCCATTCTTTGGCTTTATCGGCTGGAATCAACATGATATCTGCGTCTTCTTCTACGATGGCTTTTATTTTCGAAGTTTCATTTTTCATTCCGGCCAGAATTGAAACGATGCAACTTTCACCCGGCGTTAAATAGTAGAGTAGGATTTCCCGGCCATCTTCTTCAGTTCTGATGACTTTAATGCTGCCGGAAATAACAACCGGAATGTGTTTAATGTAGGAATCCATATTGACAATTGTTTCTCCCGCAGAAAAATGTTTGAGATTGCCGGACTCTTCAATTTCCTTCACAAGATCAGACTGGAAAATATTATTTAAAATCATATCTCAAAGTTAATCAATATTATACTCCTGTAATTTTAGCACAATCAATTCAGGATTATTAAACAACGCAAAATTTAAGGCTCCGATTAGATCTGAATTTAGCATTTACGTTTTTAGTACGAAAGTCAGGTTTTTACCGATTTCAAAAATGTTTAGGAAAAAGATTTTATCGAATTATAGTTAATAATTATTAAATTTTTATATTTTTGGGAATCTTAAACAAAAAACAAATGTCAAATCTTTGGAAAACGAAATCCCTCAGTTCACTTCTGGCAAGCGCAGAAGATTCAGAAAAGGGACTTAAAAGAACCCTAAGTGCTGCTTCATTGGTCGCTCTGGGAATTGGAGCTATTATTGGTGCAGGTCTTTTTTCTCTAACCGGAATAGCTGCTGCAGATAATGCTGGGCCAGCTGTTGTTTACTCCTTTATATTAGCTGCTTTAGGATGTGCTTTTGCCGGACTTTGTTATGCAGAATTCGCCTCAATGATTCCAGTTGCTGGTAGTGCTTATACTTATTCTTACGCAACGATGGGCGAATTTATGGCCTGGATCATCGGTTGGGATTTAGTGTTGGAATATGCACTTGGAGCTGCTACAGTTGCTGCTTCCTGGTCACAATATGTCGCAAAATTTATGCTGAGTTTCGGCGTTACTTTGCCCGTTTCCCTTTTGCATGGTCCTTGGGACGTGATCGTAGATGCGAACGGCGTTTCTTCTACACCCGGAATTTTAAATTTGCCGGCAATCCTGATCATTTGTTTGCTCTCTTTACTTTTAATTAAAGGAACTAAGGAATCAGCGTTGATCAACAACATTTTAGTAATTCTAAAAGTAACCGTAGTTTTAGTATTTATCGCACTTGGATGGGGTTTTATCAATCCAGCGAATCATACTCCGTTTATTCCTATCAATCAAGGTGAAGTCTTGATGGATCAAGGAAAAATGGGCTTCTTTGAATTTTTCCAGAGTGATTATTTCGGACATTATGGTTGGAGCGGTATTTTACGTGGGGCCGGAGTTGTTTTCTTTGCATTCATCGGTTTTGATGCCGTAAGTACTGCAGCACAGGAAGCAAAAAATCCTCAAAAAGGAATGCCGATCGGAATCATCGGATCTTTGATTATCTGTACTGTTTTATATGTATTATTTTCTTACGTTTTAACAGGTTTAGAAAATTATGTAAACTTTAAAGGAGATGCAAGTCCGGTTACAACAGCCTTCGCGAAAACTGGATATACCTTTTTAAATTCAGCCTTAACCATTGCGATTATCGCAGGATATACCTCCGTAATGTTGGTGATGTTGATGGGTCAAAGTCGTGTATTTTACAGCATGAGTGTTGATGGATTACTGCCTAAGTTCTTCAGCGATCTTCACAAGACAAGTCAAACTCCCTGGAAAACAAACGTAGCATTTATGATCTTCGTGAGTTTATTTGCGGGATTTGTACCCGTTTCAGATCTAGGACACATGGTAAGTATCGGAACTTTATTTGCCTTCTCTTTAGTTTGTATCGGAGTGATTGTAATGAGAAAGACAAATCCAGATGCAGTTCGTGGTTTCCGCGTTCCATTTGTACCGGTTTTACCTATTTTGGGAGTTATCATTTGTGTAGCTTTAATGGCAGGTTTACCAAAAGAAAGTTGGGAGCGACTTGCGATCTGGCTGGCTATCGGTTTAATCGTTTACTTTGCTTACAGTAAAAAACATTCTAAGCTTAATAAAGACAATTAAGCGACAATAATTATATTGATCCCGCCAATTTTGGTGGGATTTTTTTTGACTTCTATTTCTAAATTCTCTATTTTTGAGTAAATTATCTCAATATGAAAAATGTTTATTGTCTTCTGATTTTTCTTTTTTGTTTGAATTTTTCCTTTGCGCAAAAGGTTGAATTTCAAACCTTATTAAAAGACAATATTTCGATTCGTGCCTTGCAGATTTACGATGGAAAGGTTTGGTATTCGGGAAGCGATTCTAAATTTGGATATGTGAATTTGAAGGATTCTGCCGATAATAAACAGATGAAATTATCTGACCAGAAATTAGAATTTCGAACTTTAGCGCAAGATCCAAACTATTTTTATGCGGTTAATATTTTAAGTCCGGCATATTTTTTTAAAATTGATAAAAAAAGTTTAAAATCAAAAATTATTTATTCGGATACTGTAAAATCAGCTTTTTATGATGCATTACATTTTGTGAAAGATGACAAGATTGCTTTAGCATTCAGCGATCCTGATAAAAATCAAAATTTGAAACTTACAGTTCTGATGCCTGATAAGAATATTTACAATGACTTTAGAATAGGAAAGGGAGATCATAATTTTAAATTGAAGGAAGGGGAATCTGCTTTCGCTGCAAGCAATACAAATATTTCTGCAGTTGGAAATACGGTTTGGATTGCTACAGGAGGGAAATATTCTAGAATTTTAAAAATTAATTTAAAAACCTTAGATCTTGAAGCTTTTGAAACCCCATTCGTTCAGGGAACTGCTTCCACAGGGATTTATTCCATTGATTTCTACGATAAAAATTTCGGGATTGCAGTCGGTGGAGATTACACCAAACAAGCCGAAAATATCAACAATATTGCAACGACAAATGATGGTGGAAAAACCTGGCAAATTCAAGCTTCCGGAAAAAATGGCGGTTATAAAACTTGTGTGAAATTTCGTCCAAAATCCAAAGGAAAAGACATTATCGCAGTTGGTGATCAAAATATAGAATTCTCTTCGGACTACGGCAAAACCTGGAAAACAATTTCAAAAGAAAAAGGATTGTATGTTTGCGAATGGATCGATCAAAATACCGTGGTGTTCGCCGGAAAAAACAGGATCGTTAAAATGAAACTCAAATAAAATGAGCAAAGAAGCCGCGTTAAAATTTATCCGTTCCAATTCTCACATTGGAATCAAAGCCGGCAGAGAACGAGATTCTTTTCTAGAGATTTGGATGGTCGTTGTCGACGACCGAATTTTTGCCCGTTCGTGGGGATTTGCAGAAAGAAGCTGGTTCAATACTTTTCTGAAAAATTCTGCCGGTGAAATAAAATGTGGTGAGGAAATCTTTGATATAAAAGCAGAAATTGCTGCTAACGAAGGTTCTTTAATGGAGAAAATCAATGCCGCGTACTTGGCCAAATATACTTCCACAGAACATAACAAAAAATATGCAGAGGGAATTATTAAAGAAGCTCATATCGAAAAAACAATGGAGTTTACGGTATTGTAAAAGTGAACTTTGGAAAACTTAAACTGTTAAAACTCATCTGCAATATTTACAACTTCTATCCCATAATTTTAGCACTCCTAACAAATTTCGTATTTTTGCAAAATGAAATTTCAAAGTGAATTTCAGAAATCTATGTAAAAATTTAGCTAGAAATGAATTCTTTAATCGATAAATATAATATTCCGGGACCGCGTTATACTTCTTACCCAACCGTTCCTTTCTGGGACGATGCCAGTTTCAGTGGTGATTTATGGCAACAGTCTGTCCTCAAAACTTTTAATGAAACCAACGATTCCGAAGGGATTTCCATTTATATACATCTGCCTTTTTGCGAGAAATTGTGTACGTTCTGTGCCTGTCATAAAAGAATTACGAAAAATCATTCTGTTGAAACTCCTTATCTGGAAAGTGTTTTGAAAGAATGGGATCTATATATTAAAGTTTTCGGAAGAACTCCAAAAATTAAAGAACTGCATCTGGGTGGTGGAACTCCAACTTTTTTCGCACCGGAAAACTTAAAAATGCTGCTGGAAGGTATTTTTTCAAAAGCAGTAATCGCCGAAAATCCAGAGTTTTCCTTTGAAGGACATCCGAACAATACAACGCGGGAACATTTGCAGACATTATATGATTTAGGTTTCCGCCGGGCAAGTTTTGGCGTGCAGGATTACGATCCTCAAGTTCAGAAAGCAATCAACCGGATTCAGCCTTTCGAAAATGTGAAAAACGTTACTGAAATGGCAAGAGAGATTGGTTACAAAGGCGTTTCTCACGATCTGGTTTTTGGTCTTCCATTCCATACCTGGGAGAAAATGGAATATACGATCCGCAAGACTTTGGAATTAAAACCCGACCGTTTGGCTTTTTATTCTTACGCTCACGTTCCCTGGATCAAAGGCGTCGGACAAAGAGGTTTCGATGAAAATGATCTGCCAAGTGGCGAAGAAAAAAGAAAGCTTTACGAAAACGGTAAGAGATTATTGGAAGAGTTAGGTTATATTGAGGTTGGAATGGATCACTTCGCCTTAGAGCACGATGACTTGTATCAGTCCATGATTTCCGGCGATATTCACCGTAATTTCATGGGTTATTCCTCCAGTAAAACCAAATTAATGGTTGGTTTGGGAATGTCGGCAATTTCTGATTCCTGGTATGCTTTTGCGCAGAGTAATAAAAGCGTCGAAGAATATCAGAAGATCGTAAACTCAGGCATTATTCCTGTTGTTAAAGGTCATGTTTTAAATGAAGAAGATCTTGTTATTAGGAAACATATTCTTAATTTAATGTGCCGTTTAGAAACATCCTGGGATTTACAAACCAGCTTCCCCGAAATTGAAAATTCATTAAAAGCTTTGGAAGAGATGCAAACCGACGGTTTGGTAGAAATCTCCGAAGACACCATAAAAATTACTGACAAAGGTCGCGCGTTTACAAGGAATGTCGCAATGACTTTTGATTTAAGAATGCTGCGAAATAAACCTGAAACGAGGATTTTTTCGATGACGATATAAATTATAAAGCGACTTGAAAGAGTCGCTTTTTTTTATGGAATTTTTCTGTCTAATCACAGCATTAATTTGATCTTAATCTTAGCGGAGATTTAAGTATCTTTAGGAAAATAAAGACATTTAAAAATCCGTATTCTATGATCATTTCCAATAGTAAAATTGATGATATTCCCGAAATATTCAGACTCTACAAACTAGCAACTGACTATCAAAAAATTAAATTTCCCGGAAACATCTGGCCAGAATTCGATCTCGACTTTATTACAACAGAAGTTCTGGAAAACAGACAATTCAAAATAGTTATCGATGATAAAATCGCCTGCATCTGGGCGATCACTTATAACGATGCGCAGATTTGGGAAGAGAAAGAGAACAATGATGCGATCTATCTTCACCGCATCGCTACAAATCCAGATTTTAAAGGAAATAATTTTGTGCAAATAATTGCAGATTGGTCCAAGGACTTTGTTAGAAAGCAAAACAAAAAATTTGTCAGAATGGACACTTGCGGACAAAATGATCGCTTAATCAATCATTATAAAAAGTGTGGTTTTCAATTTTTAGGAATGAAAAGGTTGAAAGATTCTACTGGATTGCAGAAACATTACCAAGATGCAGATGTTTGCTATTTTGAGATTGAACTGAAGTAATTTATTTATTAGAAGTTCGAATAATATTTAATAAATTTTTAAAGATGAAATACGCTAAGAAAATATTGCTTTTTTTGACTTTGTTGTATATTATTTCATTTTCCAGTCAAAATTTTAATCGGGGCTTAATTCTTCCTAAAATAAGCGTCCCGCAGTATCCTGAAAAATTTTGCTGCGTACTTTCTCCGCCTGAAGGTTTCGTAGCTTATGACAAACCTGGTGGAAAAATCATCGGAAAAATTGCCAGGGTGGGGAATGTGAAAAATGATGATCAAGTTCTTTATCACATCTATTTAATAACGGATAAAGGCAAAGTAGAGTTAGAAAATATAAATGAAGTAGGATATGAGATTAGCGCCTTAAAATACATCGATTCGAAGGATGGTTTTGTGAAAATTAAGGTGCCCAATTCCGAAGTTTGGCTGAAAATTTCGGCGTTGCAAAAACAGGGTTTTGAGGCAGTAATTTGGCGCGATCACTTGATTAAAAACAGCGAAACTGTTTTAGGTTATTATGCAAACGAGCCTGGATTAAAACTTAGAAAAGAGCCGAACATTACCGGTGAAATTATAGGGTCGGTGCGGGGAGATTTGTTTGAGATCAAACTGACCAGCGAAGTTTCCGGACAATGGTGCAAAGTAAAAATCACAAAATACCGCGAACATCCCTGCAATACCGATTTAAGTGATGATAAAAATTTAGAATATAAATCTGAAGGTTGGCTCAAAATCATCGATGATAACGGCGAAAGTAATCTTTGGAATTACAAAGGATGTTAAAACATAACAATCTAATTATATCAAAGTAAATGAAGTCTAAATTTTTTTCAGTAGTTTTTATTTTTGCTACTCTCATTTCTTTTGCTCAGAAAAAACAATGTTTCTGTGCAGAAAGTCCGGAAATGAACGAATCCACAACTTCCTGCGAAACCAAGATTTTAAATAATGGTGCAAAACTCTACTGGCAATACAACTGCGAAAAAATCTGGCTCACTTTAGAACATAAAAATAAGAAAATCAAGATCGATGAAGTTGACGTCGGTAACTTTGCGCTCAAATATCGGCTGGGATTTCATCTCATTAAGGAATATAAGTCCAGTCTTCTTTTCCGCACAGGTTGTGGTGCAACCGGCCCTTGTTCCTACGTTTTAATCGATAAAAATTCAGGTAAGAAATTAAAAGAATTTAACCAGCTGATCTGCATCGATACTGATATTCGGATGGAATATCCGCACGCTTATGAATATGAATTTGTAGTTTATTTGTCACCGGATTCTGATCACATTATTGTCTATTTTATCGACACTCAAAAAATAATTAAAGTTCCATTTAATGAAAAGTTGGTTTATGCGATTCCAGAAAATCAATTCACAAAAATGGAAGTTAAAAATAACAGATTAGTAATTACTTATGATACTCAGGAGGATATTTTGAAGTCCTTGAAAATTGACTTGAAAAAATGATTTTTATGTAACCTTATTACTTATGAAAACAATATTTTTTTTTAATGTATTATTTTTCGTTTTTATTTTCTCCTGTAAAAGTGCTCATACAGAAGAGAAAACAACTGTTTTTGAGGTTAAAAGTGCAGCAGCAGAATTTAATGAAAAACCAACTTCGAAAAATTACGAGCCGCGATATGACGAATTCGGAAACACGCAGGTTTTCACCGATTCGCTCTATAAAAATAAAAAGTATAAATTCCTGATCACCAATTTTTCTGAGGAGAAAAGTTATTTTGAAGGTGATTATAACTCCATTTTTCAACTGTTTGAATTAAAATCCAATGGCGAAAAAGAAATTTATCGCGATTCAATACAGCGACATTTTGACGAGGTTCTTTTCGAAGACTTTACCAATGACGGAATTCCGGATATTCTCATTCAAAATATTTCAGACGTTCGCAGTAATTTAACGTATTATCTCTACAAAATCGATACTGCTACGAATCAGGTCACTAAAATAAAAGATTTTGAAACCATTAAAAATCCTCATTTTTTACCGGATTATAATCTGATTGATAATTATGTAATGTCTGGCAGAAACTGGAATTCTATTTATGAAATTCTCGATGACCAGGTGAAAGATTATGGATTTATTATAGAAGATGGCGAAGGAGAAAACGGAAGCTACCCCTACGATTCTGAATACAAAAAAGTCTTGAAGCAAATTTTGAAAAAGCGCGAAAAAAGATAATTTGAGAATTTTTCATCAATCAATAAATTACTTACTCTGTAACAATAAGATTTAAAATATCAGTATATTTTTTAATATTTTAGTTACCTCAAGTTTTATTCACAATTATTTTAACTCAAACCTAAAAAAACCTTAAAACATTGTAATCATCTTTTTACACATTTTATAAATCTATTTACGGCAGATGAAAATTATAATATCGCTTTCCTTGATCTTATTAAATATATCATTCATTTTTGCTCAAAAAATGATTAATAAAGATCTTGATTTTGATGGAATCAGTGATCGTGTTTACGTTGATTCTATTGAACAGAAAATCGTTTGCGAATTATCGACTCAAAATTTTATTCCAACTAAAAGTAAAAGCCTGGGTGAAGGGAATGATCAGTCGGGAGTAATAATTTCGAAAGATGGCTTTTCATTTATAGTGAATTGGATGCGAGCTGGTAACACCAATCAGTTTCGATATAACAAAACGACCCAAAAAATCCAGTTGATAGGAATGAGTAGATATGAATTTGGAAATGCTGCGAACGACGGCGCTGGCGAATCTTCCATTAATCTCCTTACTTCCAATTATATTGGGAACTGGAATTTTTATGATTATCTGGGTAATAATGAGGAAGGTGAATCTGTAAAAATTCCGACAATTAGAACAAAAATTAAAATGAAAACCATTAATTTGGAAAATTTTGGTATTGAAACGCATTATGAATTTTCGGGAATCTGTGCAAGACTTTTTCAAAAGGAAAAATATAAAATCCTGAAAGCAAGAGGAAGAAAATCTTTTTAATAACTGAACTATTGAAGATGAGAAAATTAGCATCCTTTTTTATGATTTTGTTTTTGGTTGGGTTTTTCCCTTCCCAAAGCATCGTCGATCTTTTTTATAAAATCCCCTCAAAAGATCTCGGCAATTTAACTATAAAACAGAAACAAAAACTGCTCAATAGCGGCGGTTTTGCTATTGCCGACATTGCCTATTCCATTGAAATTGATAAAAATAAAGGCTATATCAAAATGTCTTTATCATACACAGAAGGACAATCCGGCTATCAGATCTGGGAAATAGCGATGTGGAATTTAAAGTATAAAAAGTTAGTTGCAGTTTCAGAAATTGCAGGCAGTAACGGTGGTTTTTCCCAAAGCAATTTTAAATTTTATGAATTTAAAGAAGGAAAAATTTCACTTGTTAACAACGGATATTTAAAAAATTACTCCTCAAATTTCGATTCGTTTCTGGGAAAATTATTGGGACAGTTTACAAAGGCTAACGTTCCAAATAATATTATTGAGGATTTAAAGCAGGCGCAATTCACCATCAAATTGCCAAAATCCGGGAAAAATATAGAAGTATCATTTGAAGAAAACTACATGTCCGCGCCAGAATATTTTAGCAAAACTTATGGAAAGTACCTCAATCGAACAGAGAAAGTTTTCCTCTGGAATAAAGAAAAGGAAATTTTTGAATAATACTATTTTCGAATTCTTAATTAATAAAATGAAGCCATTAACCATTCTCATAATTACAATTTCAGTATTAATTTCTTGTAAGAAATCGGATCAAAATGTCCCGAAAAAAGCAAGTATTACGAAGGCAGAGCGCGTTGCTCCTTCAATTTTAAGTCCGACTGAAGTTGCAGAAAAATACAAACCGTCAAATTCCAAAATTGTTCATAAGGTTATTGAGTCGAATTTTTGGAAAGTAAAAAACGTAATTATCGCTTTTTATGAAACAAGATGTGTGGAAGATGATGAGTACAAAAATGACCGGCAGTTTGTAGAATGTCATCTGCTGATTCCGCAGGAAAATAATAATTATAGAAAGGTTTTGGTTACTAAATTTCAGGATGATAACGTAGATACAGAAATTGAAAGTGTATTTTTCGCCAATGCAGATGAAGATCTGGAGAAAGAATTACTGATCATTTCGACCTGTAACCACCGGCTTCAATATTTATATGACGGCACCGAATATATGACTTCCGTTTTTGATAATATTGATCTAAGAAAAATTGGAAAAAAAAACAGTTAACAGAACTATATCAGATTGATAATTTGCTAAAAGGGGATTTACAGGATTTACCGAAGACAATCCAAATTCGACCTCCTCATTTACAAATGCAGCCGAGGTGAAAAAAGAATAAAAAGATTAGGATATTAAAAACGAAAATTAATGAAGAGCATCACCGTTTTGCTATTTTCAATTTGCTCGATCTTCCTGAATGCGCAAAAATTTAGTTTGCCTAAAAACTGTACGGTCGTTAAAAGAATCAAAGGAGATCTTGATAAAGACGGCGTTGAAGAAACTGTTTTAGTTTGCAATATTGATCAGACCAGCGACGCGAAAAAAAGTTATGGAAGGAAACTTTTCATATTAAAACAAAATGGAAATGATTTGATGTTGTGGAAAGAAAATGCAACTGTTCTGCGTGATACCAAAGATTGTGGATTTTGTTTTGGAGACGAAAAAACGCCTTTGATGAAATTAGAGATCAAAAATAATACGCTAATTATTGTACAGGAAACATATAACAACAGCCGACGCACAGAAAGTAATAAACTCATTTTCCGATTCCAGAAAAATGACTGGTTTTTGATAGGATCTATTTATCGGTATTGGGATACCTGCGATTTTGACCACCGCTGCGACATTAATTTTTCTACCGATCAAGTTATTATTACAGATATTGAAGGCGATTGCGATGATGTAGAGTATAAAAGTAAAGGAACATCAATCAAGAAATTCAAATACGCATTCAAAAAAGTAACCCTCGATCCCTATAAACTTACTGAGATTAAATTCGAGAAAGACGTTTATTTTATCTATTAGCTTTTCCGATTTGGATTGTAGAATTTCCTTACATTAGTCTTTAATTATAGTTTGGAGCGATGAATTTTTTACGGATATTTTTTTCAGCTTTTCTCTGCATCTTTCTTTTGAATAGTTGTGTAAAAAAAGACAATATATCCTTGATTAAAACGAGTCCAGGCGTAATTAGTTCACCTAGAATTGGCTTATCCAACAATGAAACGCTTGCCGTTACACCTTCCGAAAATATTCCTCCCTCATTAGAAATCTTGCATGATCAGAAGCCCATTAAACCAAAAATAGTAGAACCAATTATTCTGGATCCATATTTTTCACACGTTATCAGCTGTTTTGATCCAAATTTAACAATGGAATCAGCTCTTGAATTATTGCAGTCAGACGCGGTTGATACCCAGTGGTTTATTGTAGTGAGAAAAAAAGTTCCGAATCATGCGGAATATTTTATGGATTCAGATACGATTCAATTGAAGAAAAAACTTCAAAATGTGGGCTGGGTTTTAATTGACAGTTCTGAAATAAAAGTCGGAAATCAGGTAAAGATTTTGGTAAGTCTTCTAAAAGATGAAAGGATTTGCAACATCCAAAAAATCTTATATCTTCATCCAGATAAAAAAAATCATGAGATAGAAGAAACTTTCGAGATCAGAAGAAATAAAAAAGCTTCTGATGCATTGTAATTATAATATGAACTACCAAAAAAGATGAAATGTCTTAAAGATTTTATAATTCTGATAGTGTTCGCAACTTTAATCATTGCGTGTAATGATAAGAAAATTCCGTTTCTTAAAACTAAAAATAATTTTCCAGATTATTTAAAAAATACTTCTTGGATAATTGCAGATGACCGCTTAATTGGGATCGAACCCAGGGATTCCGTTTATAATTTAACTTTAAAATCCGATACTGCGCAAATGTGGAATTTCTCCGCCGTTGAATTTCAGGACGACAAAAAATTCACCAGTTATAACAGTTGGGAATGTGGAAACGACTGCTTTACGGCGACATTTGGTACTTATGAATTTACAGGAAATAAAAAGATAAGATTAATGACAGACAGCGTTATAACCACCGGCACATGTGCAGCACCTGCAGAAATTATCAAAAATAAAATGGAGGAAAACTTTAAAATAGTAAAAGCTCAGGAAAAAATTGTTTTGACACGAATTAGATAATCATTTTCTTTAAGAAAAATTCTATCTAAAACTTCAAGAAATTGAAAAAATGTCTGTAGATATTAATACTAAAAATCCGAAATAATGACTTCAGAACAAAAACTAAAGACTTTCAAAATAATTAAAATCGTTTCCCTGATTTTATATATTCCACTCTTACTCATTTATCTGGGGCTTTTTGTGCCGGAATATTTAGCGTGTATCAATATCAACCAAGATGGGGCAATCGGAAAATCGATTTGGGGAAATGACGTTGAATGTTTTGGAGAAAGCAAAGGTTTAGGCGACGGTTTATTTATCTTTTTCTCGGAAATAATTGCTGGTTTAACAATTTTCGTCTTAATCATTTTTGTGATCTTAAATCATTTTAAAAAACGCCTTTTATGAAATTGTTTCACTTCTTTCTGATCTTGATGTTGTCCGGGAATTTAGGAGCTCAGACTATAAAAGACTGTTCAACCTGCTCCGTTAAAATTATTAAGTCAGATCAAATTAAAGATCTGAGTATTGATGAAATTCGGTTGCTAACAAATGAGATTTTTGCGAGAAACGGCTATGAATTTGAAAACGGAAGATTTCGGGAATTTTTCGAAAACAAGAAATGGTATCACTCGAAAGGTGACAACAAAAAAGTTTCATTTAACGACGTTGAAAAACAAAATATCAAAATTTTTCAAAACCAGACTTTAAAGTTAGAAGCTGATCGAAAGGAAATTACAGCACAAATAAAAATTTTTAAATCTTTAGTTATGGCCAATAATATCACGAATTTAAAATCAGTTTTTGGTTTCGAATACGAAAAAAGTGATGGCGACTACGAAGTGAAATACCTGAAAGATGTCTTAAATAAAATTAATCTAAACGATATCAATTACTATAAAAAGCTAGGTTTAAATGCAGTTTCAATCGATAATGGCTTTGTGCAGATCAGTTATAGGATTTCTGTGGAAGGAAATGAAGTTCGGCTTAATTATAACTGGATGACCAATTCTGCGATCATTAAAGACTTAGATGAGTTTACCGATTATCATTCCGAAAATGAATTCAGTTATGAGTGGCAGTTTATTTTCGAAAATAATAGAATAAAATATTTACGATTAGCAGTTGCAGGATAAAATTAGATTTTAGAGAATTAATATGGATAGAATTGACCACAATATTTTAGGTTTTCATTTTAAAAAATTTTTGAAGCAAATTATTGTCGTTTTCGTCGCTACTTTTCTACAAATTTACTGGTCAATGGGTGAACTTTCAAACCGAATGTCCAGTTCTTCCCCAGATTCATGGTTTGTTGAAGATGCGCTAATAATGTCTTTTTTGACCGCCATTTTTTTTGTCTTCATTTTATTTTTAACTTCCAGAGTGAAAGATGACTACATCAACAAAAGCATTAATTTTATGTTGCTGATTTTGATCTGGTTTTATTGGAATTACACTATTTTCGTAGATCGAGAATCGTCCTGGAGTTCTTACGGTTTTGGGAGCGAAATCCATTATACTATTACAAAATCTCTCATACCTGCATTTTTGCTGGCAATGATAACAATAATAAGGGTATCGAAAATTCAGAAAAGGAAAATTTTAGAAAAGAAATAATAAAAAAAGCTTTATGAAAAAAAACCTTCTTTTTCTGTTATTTTTGCTCGGGTTTCTGGCAAATTCGCAGACTTTGAAAGACTGTTCGATCTGTTCTGCAAAGGTGTTGTCACAAGATCAAATAGCTGATTTAAGTATTGATCAGCTTCGTTTTTTAGCCAATGATCTTTTTGCGAGGAAAGGGTATCAGTTTAAAAATCCGGAGATTTCATCTTATTTTGAAAATCAAAAATGGTATCAAACAATTAGTGATAATAATAATAAAATTGAATATTCTGCTACTGAAAAAGCCAATATTAAAATTTTACAGGAAAAGACCACTGATTTGAAAAAAAGTCGCGACAAACGAATGTCGAATTTGGTTCTTTTTAAGAATGCAGTTGTTACGAGCGATCATACAACGCTGCTTTCCAAATTTAAATTTGATTCCAAAAGAGTTGATTTAGATACTTTAAAAAAAAATTTACAATACATTGATCTTGAAGATATTAATTGGTCAAAGAATAGTGGAATATATAAAGTGATTATCGATAACGGTAATATTGTGCGCGTTTTTGAATTAGAAACAGATGAAAAACAATGCACGGTGAAATATGGAAATCAAGGCGGTTCAGAATTTAAGCATGATTTTTATCCGAGTGATCGAAACCTTGAGTACAGTTTTCAATGGATCTTTGAGTGGAAAAACGACGAACTCCAATTCGTAAATTTAGTCGTTGCAGGTTAATTTTTAACTTCAACTATTGAATCTTAAATAGATTTCAATTACCAAACTTTTGTTCTATTCTTGTTTTCTTTATTACTTAAATTGGACTTCACTTGCAGCTTGCTAAGAGCGAGAAATAGGATTGTACTTTCAAGGATCACTCTTGTGAAAATATAGAAAACCCTCGCTTTTCTCCTGCGTTTTTGACTAATTTTGTCACGCTAAACTCAAATATTTTTCGCAATAATCTATAAACTGTAAACCAATGGAATCCAGAATAAATATCTCAAAATTAGATCCTAAAGCATACGAAGCCATGATCGGCCTGGAGAAATATCTAGCACAAAGTGGTTTGGATAAAAATCTCTATGAGCTCATTAAAACGAGAGCTTCCCAAATTAATGGCTGCGCTTACTGCCTAAATATGCACACAAGAGACGCCATAAAACTGGGAGAAACACCGCAGCGATTGTTTTTATTAGACGCGTGGCGCGAAACAGAACTTTTTACCGAAAAAGAGAGAGCAGTTTTAGCTTTAACAGAAGCCATGACTTTAATTACAAATGGTCATGTTCCAGATGAAATTTATCAAGAGGCTGAAAATCTTTTAACACCACTTGAATTAAGTGCCGTAATTATGGCAGTAGTCGCGATCAATGGTGGGAACCGTATTGCAATAACGACGAGATTGCCTTTAGATTAGATCAAAATTAATCTCCTCTTCTTCCTCTTTTCCATCTAAATTAATCAACTTCTAAATTAAGACTTAAACGTGAACACCGACGAAATCCTCTTGAAACTTGGCGAACTGAACGAAATAAGTCAACAACTTCAAACTCCGCAAAACGAGCGTTTAGATTTGTTAAATACCGTAACTGATTATACCAATCGTTTTATCGACGGATTAAGCACGGTTAAGGCTTTTCAGGAAAAAGAAGTTACTTCCTTAGAAATAACCAATCAGAAAAGATCGCTGCCTGAACTTCTGGAACTGTATCAAACGCAAGTTGTCGAAACCGGAATTAACGCTGCCTCCGGAAAGCACTTGGGTTATATTCCGGGCGGTGGCATTTTTACTGCTGCACTTGCAGATTTTATTGCGGCGATCACCAACCCTTTTGCCAGTGTACATTATGCTTCACCTGGTGCAGCCACCATCGAAAATGAATTTATTAACTGGTTAAAAACCTTATTTTCATTTCCGGAAAACTCTGCTGGATGTTTATCTTCCGGAGGTTCTATTTCTACCTTGATCGCATTTACGGCAGCTCGAGACAAGCATCAGGTTAAAAATGAATTCATTACAAAAAACGTGGTTTATTTAAGCGAGCAGGTTCACCATTCGACCCAGAAAGCCTTACGCATTATTGGTCTGGAAGATGTGATCATCAGATATATTTCCTTAGATGATCATCATAAAATTAAAACGGCTTCTTTAGAAGAACTGATCAGACAAGATATTGCGGCGGGACTTCAACCTTTTATGGTGGTTGCGACCGCCGGAACTACCGATACTGGTGCAGTTGATCCTTTAAATGAAATTGCAGACATCGCTAAAGCAAATAAAATGTGGTTTCATGTAGATGCTGCTTACGGAGGATTTTTCATAATGACCTCCAGAAAAGAACTTTTTAGCGGAATTGAAAAAGCCGATTCTTTGATCATTGATCCGCACAAAGGTTTATTTCTCCCGTACGGCGTTGGTGCGGTTTTAATAAAAGACAGCGCAGCCGTTTTGCATTCCCATTATTACACAGCGAATTATATGCAGGACGGTGCGAATGAAGAAATGTTGAAAAGTCCCGCTAATATTTCTCCGGAATTAACCAAGCATTTTCGAGGGTTACGGGTTTGGTTGCCTTTGCAGATGCATGGAGTAGAACCGTTTATCGCTTGTCTGGAGGAAAAACTGTTGTTGGTGCATTATTTTAGAAATCAATTGGCAGAACTTGGTTTTTGTTTAGGTCCGGAACCGGATTTGTCGGTAAGTTATTTTTGGTATCCTTTTGAAACCGATGCCGATCTGAAAAATAAACAGTTGATGGACGCGATTCACGCGGATGGATCTGTGTTTCTGAGTTCCTCAATAATTGAAAATCGATTCGTGATCAGAATTGCGATTTTAGCCTTCAGAACAAAAAAAGAAATTATTGATGAAGCGGTAAAAATGATAAAAGACTGCTTGAAAAAGGTAGATCGTCAGTAAATAAAATTCCTAATAGAAAGAACATAAATTTTTTCTAATAAAGATTTCCCTTACTGAAGAAGGATAGATAATGCAATTTTATTGAACCACCGCACTAAATTATTTTTCTATTTGAAAGTTAATTTAAGATAAAGAAGTAATTTTAATAAAATTATTTTTTTTTGCGACCAACCTCTTTAAAAATGCTGAAATTCAACATCAAAATTAGTACGGTTACAGGACGATAATTACGCTTGTAATCCTTACGCAGAATATTTAAGCGTAAGATCATTATCAAATACAATCAAATGACGAACATCGACAATTATTTAGATTCCCATTATATTCATAAAAGCAACTGGCTTCGAGCCGCTGTTTTAGGTGCAAACGATGGAATAATTTCAGTTTCAAGTTTGGCGATCGGCGTCACCGCGGCAAGTACAACTTTAGAACCTATTGTTTTAGCAACCGTTGCTGCTTTAGTCGCAGGTGCTTTATCAATGTCGGCGGGCGAATATGTTTCCGTGAGTTCCCAAACCGATATCGAAACTGCCGACATCGCAAGAGAAAAACAGGAGCTCGAAGAAATGCCGGAAGAGGAATTGCACATGCTGGCTCAAATTTATGAGAAAAGAGGATTGAAGAAAAAAACTGCAATGATCGTTGCTCTGGAACTAACAGAATTCGACGTTTTGGGAGCTCATGTTCGTGATGAACTGGGAATTAACGAAATCAGTCAGGCGAATCCCATTCAGGCAGCTTTGGCTTCTGGGACTTCCTTTATTGCAGGTGGCGTTTTGCCCCTTTTAGTCGTGCTTTTTGCACCACTTTCGAAAATGGAATATTGGTTGTATGGATTTACCATAATTTCTCTAATGATTTTGGGTGCTCTTGCTGCAAAAACAGGCGGTTCAAGCATCGCAAAAGCTATAATAAGAGTGACAGTTTGGGGAACAATTGCGATGGGATTATCTGCTTTTGTAGGCTATTTATTTGGAGTGAAAATGTAACTGCACTTTAAAATATCCTTTAGTGTCAATTGAAAAATCTTTAAGAAATCGAACACTTTTTCTATTTAATGATGACTGTTTGTGAATAAACTTTTAAACCCTCCGATTTTACATTGAGGAAGTAAACGCCTGTATTTAATTTTGAAACATCGATGCTTCCATCTTCGTTTATTGGTGCTTCTAAAACTTTTCGTCCGTCTGCACTGATTAATTCTGCAGTATTTATTTTCGTTTTCAGACCCTTCATATAAATTTTGTCCGAGGCAGGATTTGGATAGATCTGAATTTTATCTTGAGAACTATTTCCGGTGGAAAGCGAAGTAGTTTTAATTTTATAAATCTTTCCATTGTTCACTGCTGCGACATATAATTCTTTTTGATAATCTTCCCCGAAAGTGGCAAAATTATTTCCCGCGAAAGCTGGAGTCCAAACAATCGAATTATCAGAATTTAGTAAACCGATCTGCTTCGAACAGTAATCCGCAAAAAAATATTTCCCTTCAAAAGCAGCATAGTTCGTTCCCCGATAAACGTAGCCGCCCGTAATGGAACATTTTCCACCGGAATGATCATAAACTGCGAGTGGAAAAGTCATTGTTGCAGCAGGTGCACAACCGGAAGTGTTGTAGGCGTTATTTCCTTCATAACATCTCCAGCCATAATTGATTCCACCCTGAATGACAGGCATTTTATTAATTTCTTCAAACAATCCCTGACCAACATCGGCGATCATTGCGTTTCCTGCTGTTAGATCAAATGAGAATTTCCAGGCATTTCGCAGTCCGTAAGACCAGATTTCATCGGCACCTGCAATATTTACAAAAGGATTGTCTGCTGGAATATCATAATTTCCCGTAGAATTTACATTGATGCGCAACATTTTTCCGAGCAGAGAATTCTTATTTTGGGCGTTGTTGTTCGGATCACCACCGCTTCCTCCATCGCCCGTCGAAATCCATAAATTACCGTCGGGTGCAAAATGAATACTTCCACCATTATGATTTTCAAAAGGCTTGGTGATGTTCAGCAGAATTTTTTCAGAACTCAAATCAGCACTATCAGGATTTGTACTGTTCACCGTATATCGTGCAAGAGTGATATTTCCTGCAAGATTGTTATAGTACACGAAAAAATAACCGTTTGTACTGTATTGTGGATGAAAAGCCAGACCCAAAAGTCCGCGCTCGCCACTGAAAGTGATTTTGGAACTTAGATTAATGAAATTTGCGGCGTTCACCGTACCGTTCGGCTGAACGATTTTAATGAGGCCATTTTGCTGGACCACAAAAAGTCTGCTGTCATTGGCATGGGCAATCTCTACGGGACTGCTGAAACCACTCGCGAAATCTTCGAGTATAATGTTTTGCGCACAAAATAGACCAGAAGAAAACGCCATGAAAATAAAAAATAATTTTTTCATAATAATTTGGTTTTTAAGGTCTTGTGAAGTTAGTAATTTTTCTGCTTAAATGAATAACTGAAAAATTTTAGGGTAAATGATTAAGATTTAAAGGGCGGTGTTTGCTATTTTTTGTGAATAAACAGGAACGCAAAATAATTTGTTAAAAATTCTTAATTCTAGTGAAAATCATTATATTTGCCGACTATAATTTTAATGTTGTAAACTATTAACAATGCAAGGAAAAGGACTTATTACGCTTGTTGCGGTTATTCTGGGACTTATTTGTCTTAACGAATTGTTACCAACCTGGTATGCTGGCAAAATCGAAAAACAAGCTACCACGCTTTCGGCAAATGATCCCGTAAAATACACAAAAGAGTTAGCGCGTCTTTCCAAAGACACTTTAAATCTTGGTTTTACGAAACTTTACTACTCCAGAGCGAAAGAAAGAGAAATGAAGCTGGGTCTGGATTTAAAAGGCGGAGTTAACGTTCTTTTAGAAATTAATCACAGAGATTTAGTAAACGATTTAACGAACTTTTCTACGAATCCAATCCTTTTGGAAACGCTGAACAGAACCGATAAAGATCAAAAAAGTTCTACAAAAAGTTATATCGAGAATTTCTTTACCGAGTTTGCAGCCGTGAACGCAGAAAAAGGAACAAACCTTAAGTTGGCAGATCCCGAAATTTTCGGAAATACCAATCATAGCGAAATCAAGTATAACTCAACAGATGAGGAAGTAAAAAATATCATCCGAAGAAAAATTGATGCTTCAGAAGGCGCTGCTTACGAAGTAATTAGAACCCGTATCGATAAGATGGGTGTTACACAACCGAACGTTCAAAAAGTTCCGGGAACAGGAAGAATTTCTGTAGAAATGCCGGGAATGCAGGACATTGACCGTGTTAAGAAAATGCTTCAAACTTCTGCAAAACTCCAGTTCTGGGAAGTTCAGCAGCCACAGGAAATTTTACCTTATTTCGAACAGTTAAATGCTTTGATTGCTTCAAAAAGTGATTCTTTAGGCGTTCCTAAAAATACGAATTTGGTGAGTTTGATGCAGTTAAATACTTTAAGATCGAATGGAGTAGGGAACATTAAACTTTCCGACACTGCGATCGTTAATAAAGTTTTGAAATCTGACCTTGCTAAAAAACTTCGTCCGACCAACATTAAATATTCACAATTTGTTTGGGGGTACAAACCTGAAGCAAACGACGAAAATAATTTGGTGCTTTACGCCATCAGAGGAAATATCAACCAGAAAGCTCCGGTTGATGGTGCTGTAGAATCTGCGCGGGTGAATTATGACGAAATGGGAAGAGTAGTTGTAGATATGCAGATGGATTCCAAAGGTTCGAAAGAATGGAAAACAATGACTGCAAAAAACGTAAACAAACCCGTTGCAGTTACTTTGGATAATGTGGTTTACACCGCACCAAATGTAGTAAATGAGATCCCGAACGGTAGAACACAGATCTCCGGAAACTTCTCTCAACAGGAAGCTCAGGATTTAGTAGATGTTTTAGGTGCTGGTAAACTTCCGGCAAGTGCTAAGATTGTTCAGGCAGACGTTGTAGGACCTTCATTAGGAGCAGAATCTATTCATGCGGGAATGATTTCATTCATCATTGCATTTTTAGTAATTGTCGCTTATATCATCTTTTATTATGGTGGAGCCGGGGTTTTTGCAGTAATTGCAATGATCATCAACTTGTTTTACATTTTCGGAATCATGGATTCTGTTGATGCGACTTTAACCCTTCCTGGTATTGCAGGTATTGTATTATCCATGGCAATGGCGGTCGACACGAACGTTATTATTTATGAAAGGACCAAAGAGGAACTCTTCGCCGGTAAAAATATTTTAGAAGCGTATAGAGATGGTTTTAAACATGCACTTTCTGCGATCATCGATGGTCACTCCACGACTCTCTTAACCGCTTTGGTTTTGTATATTTTTGGAACTGGACCAATCAAAGGATTCGCGGTAACGCTGATTATTGGTATCTTAATGACCTTCTTTACTTCGGTTCTATTGTCGAGAGTAATGATTTTTGCAAGATTGAACAAAGGTAAAAGCCTTTCAGTTTGGACTCCTTTAACCAAAAATCTTTTCAGAAATGTTTGGATCGATTTTATTGGAAAAAGAAAATATGCCTACATGATCTCTGCATTCCTTACTGTTGCAAGTATCGCATCTATCGCGATCAATGGCTTTCAGTACGGTATCGATTTCACAGGAGGTCGTAATTATGTAGTGAAGTTTGATAAACCTGTTGATCCAGGAACTGTAGAAAAATCTTTAGCAAAATTATTCACGACTCAGGATGGTAAAAACTCAGCGGTAGAAGTGAAAACTTTTGGAAACAACAACCAGCTGAAGATCGCAACCGATTATCTTATTGATGACGAATCCTTACAAGCCGATCAAACCATCGAGCAAAAATTATTCGAAGGTTTAAAAACAAATCTCCCCGCAGGTCTTACTTTAAAAGATTTTAAATCTGCAGATAAAGAGCATGCCGGAATTGTTTCCTCCACCAAAGTGGGTCCAACAGTGGCAGACGATATTAAAACCGGCGGGATGTACGCAATAATTGCAGCATTGGGTGGGATTTTCCTCTATATTTTAATGCGTTTCAGAAAATGGCAATTCTCTTTAGGAGCAGTAGTTGGTCTTGCACACGATGCGATCATTATTTTGGGAGTTTATTCCTTACTGCATAAATATATGCCGTTTAGTATGGAGATCAATCAGGATTTTATTGCGGCGATCCTAACCGTTTTGGGTTATTCCATTAATGATACCGTGATTGTATTCGATAGAATTCGGGAATATTTGCGAGAGAAAAAATCCCTTACTTTGGCAGGATTGTTTGATGATTCAATTTCCAGTACTTTGGGTAGAACATTTAACACTTCATTTACCACGATTCTTGTTATTTTGGCCATCTTTATTTTCGGTGGCGAGAATTTGCGAGGATTTATGTTTGCCTTACTTTTGGGTATTGCATTTGGAACCTATTCCTCCATTTTTGTCTCTTCAGCAATCGCTTATGATTTCTTGAAAGGTAAAGGAGGAAAAGAAGAAAAATTGCATGGCAGAACAACAGAAGATGTTGAAATTATTGACAAAAGAACTAAGAAATAATTTTTTGTAATAAATACAGATAGTCCTTCGAAAGAGGGACTATTTTTTTGTTATAATAATTCTTATTTGGGTCTCGTCATTTGATGACGAGATCCTCCACTGCCGCTTTTTTATTCCACTTCGTTCCACAAAAAGAGCTCCGTTCAGGCCGGGTCGCAATTCCCAGCTCCTAAACAAAATCCGCATCGGACGCCTAGGGATGAAAAAAAATAATTTGCAGCCGGAGTTTCCAGCCTTCTGGTCCGTTTGTTTCGAGAAAAAAAACAAGAAAAAAGTTAGAGAAAATACTTACTGAAGAAATTCTTCGTTCGTCAGAATGACAAATGAATACTTTATAATTCCTCCTAATCCAATAATAAAAAACGAATATAAATTTTAAAAAAAAACCGCAAAAAAACTATCTTTACACCCGCAATGAAAAAAAATCAGAAATCGGCCGCTATAGGTTTCATCTTTATTACCCTACTCATCGATATCACGGGTTGGGGAATCGTGATACCCGTTGTTCCGAAGCTGATTCAGGAACTCATTCACAATTCTGATCTAAGTGTTGCGTCGCAATATGGTGGCTGGCTTAGTTTTGCCTATGCCGGAATGCAATTTATCTTCGCTTCCGTTTTAGGAGGCCTAAGTGATAAATATGGCAGAAGACCCATTATTTTATTTTCCCTCTTAGGATTTTCCATCAACTTTTTTATTCAGGCCATTGCACCTACGATCTTCTGGCTCTTTGTCGGGAGGATTTTCTCCGGCGTTACAGGTGCGAGTATCACAACTGCGAGTGCGTATATCGCAGATATTTCTACAGATGAAGACCGTGCTAAAAATTTCGGAATGATCGGTGCTGCGTTCGGCGTTGGATTTATTGTCGGACCTGTCATCGGTGGATTGCTCGGACAATACGGCGCGCGAGTTCCATTTTATGCTGCTTCGGGTTTGTGTCTGGTTAATTTTCTTTACGGTTTCTTTATTCTACCCGAAAGTCTAGATAAAGCACATCGGCGTCCTTTCAACTGGCGTCGCGCAAATCCCGTTGGATCCTTAATGCAACTCAAGAAATATCCCCAGATTTTAGGATTGATCGCCGCGCTGATTTTTGTCTATATTGCCGGTCATGCCGTGCAAACGAACTGGACTTTCTTCACAATGTATAAATTTGGCTGGACAGAGAAACTCGTTGGAATTTCGTTAGGAGTTTCCGGCTTTATGGCGGCTTTGGTTCAGGGCTATTTAATTCGGTTTATTCAACCTAAATTGGGTAACGAAAAAAGTATTTTTTACGGACTAATATTATATGCGATCGGAATGATTCTGTTCGCTTTTGCTTCAGAAAGCTGGATGATGTTTGCCTTTTTGATCCCGTACGGCTTGGGTGGGATCGCTGGTCCGGCTTTACAGTCCGTGATTTCTTCCGAAGTTCCGAAAAGTGAACAGGGAGAATTGCAAGGTGCTTTGGCTAGTTTGGTAAGTCTTACCGCGATCGTTGGACCACCATTAATGACGAATACTTTCTATTATTTCACCCATGATTCAGCACCATTTAAATTTGCGGGAGCGCCATTTTTTCTCGGCTTTATTTTGATGGCAGTGAGTGCAGTGATTGTATTTTTTGTTTACAGAAAGAAACCACTTTCTTAAATATATCGTATAGATTAAAGTCAAATGTATTTTTTAAATAATCGATATCGTCATTTTATATTGTCATAAAGAACCATAAAGGCGGAAATCAGTCCGAATATTTGTGATTATTTTAACGAAACAAAATAAAAAATCGTAACATAAACTTTTGTAATTTTACCCCATGGAATTAAGTATAGGAGAAATGCTTTTAGTAGCCGTAGCGATCGTAGTATTGTTCGGTCCTGATAAACTGCCCCAAATTGCGCGTGATCTTGGTCAGGGCGTACGGAAAATGCGTGGTGCAATGGATGATGTAAAATCTGAAATTTTAAAAGAAACCGACAACCCCATTTCTGAGATCAAAGCAGAAATAGAGAGAGTTAAGCAGGCCGCTCAGGATTATAATCCCATGAGTCAGGGCGAAAAAGAATCTATCGCTGAAAGAGAAATTCCCAGAGTAAATCTTTCAGGAAATGATCAGCACGAAGGTCCGGTAAGCCGATAACGATGCACGAAATTATTCAGGAAGATACACAGGCTTTTCTGTTCCTTAATAATTTGGGGAGTCAACCCTTCGACCAGTTTTGGATCTTAATTTCTGAAACGTGGATCTGGGTTCCACTGTACGGGATTTTCCTCTATTTGCTCTATAAAAACTTCAAGCTGAAAAGTTTAATTTTTATTCTCATATTTATTGCTTTAGGAGTTACCGTTTCCGATCAACTTGCCGGAATCTTCAAAACAGGAATAGGAAGGTTAAGACCTTGTCACGATCCGAATTTACTCGGCTTGATGCGGGATGTAAAATGTGGCGGTCGTCTCGGATTTTATTCCAGCCACGCTTCAAATACATTTTTTATCGTTACTTATCTAAGCATGCTTTTGCACCAAAAGTACAAATACTTGCCTTATTTTCTTTTTTTCTGGGCGACGGTCGTTACGTACAGCCGTATTTATTTAGGCGTTCATTTTCCCATGGATGTTTTAATGGGTGCCGGAATGGGATTTTTGATCGGCGGACTTTTTGCGACCATTTCTTTAAATGTCATTAACAAACAAAATAGAAATACGGCTTCTAACCTATAATTTCTGAGTTTTTTTATTTTGATAGTGATCTGCGCTCGCTTCGTTAGTGTCTCTAATATTCTCTTTCTCCCAACAACTTTCCCGAAACTTACCGCATCGATATTCTTGCATCCGACCAAAAATATTATCTTTGCTTTTATGACACCAGACAACGACAAACGCCTATTTCTCATTGATGCGTATGCAATGATTTTCCGCGGATATTATGCACTCATCAGAAGTCCTAGAATTACAAGTACCGGAATCGATACCTCCGCAATTTTCGGCTTTACAAATTCTTTGATCGAACTCATTCGTAGAGAAAGACCTACGCATTTAGCCGTTGTTTTCGATGTCGGACAAGCCAGCGTTAGAACTGCAGATTATGCAGAATATAAAGCAAACAGAAGCGAAACTCCCGAAGCGATAAAAAATGCGATTCCCTATATTCATCGGATCTTAAAAGCCATGCATGTTCCTATTTTAGGGCTCGAAGGTTATGAAGCAGATGACGTTATTGGAACGATCGCCTGCAAAGCTGAAAAAGAAGGTTATACCGTGTTCATGGTTACGCCCGATAAAGATTTTGCGCAGTTGGTAACGGACAAAGTTAAAATGTACAAACCAGGTTTGAAGGGTGCTGAATTTGAAATTTTAGGTGTTGAAGAAGTCAAAGCGAAATATGAAATTGAAGATCCAAAACAGGTCATCGATTTTCTTGCGATGATGGGCGATGCCGTTGACAATATTCCTGGGTTGGAAGGTGTTGGAGAGAAAACTGCGAAAAAATTTCTAAAAGAATATGGCAGCATCGAAAAACTCTTGGAAAATACGGCAGATCTTAAAGGTAAATTAAAAGAAAAAGTCGAGAATTCTGCAGAGCGTGGAATTCTTTCTAAAAAACTGGCTACGATTATCTGTGATGCTCCGATCGAGTTTCATCAGGAACAATATGATTTAGACAAACCTGATTTTGAGAAAGTAAAAGAGGTTTTCGATGAGATCGAATTCCGGAGATTGTATGAGAATTTATATCGAGCCTTTGCGCCGGCTTCTACAGTGGCTCCAGCATTAAACAATAATTCTTCACCTCAAAAACCAGCCTCTGCAAATCAATCCATGCAACTCGATCTGTTTGCTAATTTTGAGGATTTAGATCAGGCAACAACGACGAAAGATACCATGTCTGATAGTGATCATCTTTATCAGTTCATCGATTCGCCAAAAGCACAAAAAGTTTTAGTTTATAATCTTTTGCAGCAGAACGCTGTGAGTTTTGATACGGAAATTACGTCTTTAGATGAGATGGAAGCTGACTTGATCGGCATGAGTTTCAGTTACAAAAAAGGTTTGGCCTATTATATTCCCTTTTCCGACAAGCGGGAAGAGGTTTTAGAAACACTGGAGATTTTCCGGCCCTTTTTTGAAAAGAAGGAAATTGTAAAAATCGCTCATAATTTAAAAGCTGATTATAAAATTTTAAAACAATACGGGATCGAAGTTGAAGGTGCCATTTTCGATACCATGATCGCGCATTACCTTTTGAATCCAGATGGCCGTCATGCGATGGAATATCTTTCAGAAATGTATCTGGGCTACAAACCCGTTGCAATTGAATCTTTAATTGGAAAGAAAGGAAAAAATCAAACGACTTTCAAGGAACTTTCCGTGGCAGAACAAACGAAGTTCGCCGCTGAAGATGCCGATATTTCCTGGAGATTGTACGAAGTTTTCGCACCACAATTAAAAATAGAAAACCTCGAAGATCTATTTTATAAAGTAGAAATGCCTTTAATGAAAGTTCTGGCGAAAATGGAACTCGAAGGAATTTCTCTCGATAAAAAATGGTTGGAACAAGAAAGTAAGGATTTAGAGAACGATTTGCGAAATCTGGAAAAAACGATTTTTGAATTGTCGGGTGAAGAATTTAATATGAATTCTCCCAAACAGTTGGGCGAAGTTTTGTTCGAAAAAATGCAGCTTGATCCGAAAGCGAAAAAAACAAAATCCGGACAATACGCAACCTCCGAAGATATTTTACAGAAGTTATCTTCTAAGCACGAAATCATCAAGCATATTTTAGAATACCGAACGTATCAGAAATTAAAATCTACCTACGTCGATGCTTTACCCCTCCAAATAGACAAAGATGATCATCGCGTACATACCAACTTCTCGCAAACAACTGCTGCAACAGGCCGTTTAGCAAGTGTTAATCCGAACTTACAGAATATTCCAATCCGTACTTTACGCGGTCAACAGATTCGGGGCGCGTTTGTCGCAAATCCCGGAAATAAATTAATCGCAGCAGATTATTCTCAAATTGAATTGCGCTTAATTGCAGCGATTTCGGAGGAAGATAACATGATCAAAGCTTTTCAGGATGGGGAAGATATTCACGCTTCCACGGCGTCAAAATTATTTAAAATTCCTTTAGAAGAAGTGACGAAAACTCAACGTGGACAGGCAAAAACGGTCAACTTTGGGATTTTATACGGACAAGGCGCTTTTGGGTTGGCCGAACAAACGGGACTTTCCCGAACGGAAGCCAAAGAAATGATTGCGAATTATTTTGAAACGTATCCAAAGTTGAAAAAGTACATGGCAGATCAAGTCATTAAAGCGCAGGAAATGGGTTATGTGGAAACTATTTTAAATAGAAAAAGACATTTAAAAGATATCAATTCTGCAAACTTCGTTGTGAAAGCCCACGCCGAAAGAAATGCGGTAAATGCCCCAATTCAGGGAAGTGCCGCCGATGTTATTAAACTGGCGATGATTAAAATTGATGAACAATTCACTGAACAGAATTTAAAAACGAAGATGCTTTTGCAGGTTCATGATGAACTTGTTTTTGAAGCGCCCGAAGAGGAATTAGAAACCGTAAAAGCTTTAATCAAAAAAGAAATGGAATCTGCTTACGAAACTACAGTTCCTTTGCTAGTCGAAATTGGAGTAGGCGATAACTGGTTGGAAGCGCATTAAAATTGAACTGTTTTTAGATGAAAAGTAATAAAACATTTGTATTGATACCTGTAATATTACTGATTGCAGTTTTAATGTTTTTTGTCTTTAAAAAAAGCCCGGTTTCCGAATCCAATAAGATAGAAGTTCCAGAAAAGACCGAACAGATTGCATCAAAAAAAATCGATACTCTTCAAATTTTTAGAAAATTCATTGCCGATTTCAATACACATCTCGCCAAAAACATCAATCCATACATTGATCCAGAATTAGGAATGGCCATGTACTATCATGATGGACCGTATCCGATTTTACAAGTTAAGAATTCTGTTGATCAGGAGATCGACTGGATCATGATGGATATTTTTGAGAATGTTGAATTTGCTTCTTTTCCAAATTATCTTGGCGATTTTAAATTTGAAAAAACGGGATTTTTTATTGTGAAAAATGAGGGAAGTTTCTCTTTATCGGATTTTGATAATTCCTACACTGCGCATCCAGAATCATTTTTTCTGGAACATCAACCGCTGGAAAAATTGTGCAATTTTCGGGCAAAAGGAATTTCGACGCAGGAAAATGAAATGTATGATTTTTATTTTAACTTGAAAAATTCAAAACTCTCTTTGCTTGCTTTGGAAGTGGTCAACTTTCCTGATGTGATGTTTGCAGATCCAGGGAAACCTCTTATCTCGTTTAACGGTAAAAAAGATATCGAGGAATATTTTAAAAAGCAGAGAATCTTTCGGGACAAAGAACAAAATGCTTACATTGATTTTACTAAAAAAGAAATTACCTATTATGATTTCCCCAGTCCTAATCCCTTCATTTTTGAATCCTATAAAATTGGAAAGGTCACCGATGATTCAGATAAAATTAAAAGCGTTGAGATTACATTTTATCCCGATAAAAATAAGGAAGAGGATGGTTTTATGACTTATTTTTCAAATAAAGGTACATTTGTGGTGGGCCCAATGGGCGTGAGACCGCCTTATTTTTATGAACCTGCGGCGAGATAACAGTTTCAAAAGATTTTATTTGAAGTCAAAAAATTTAACAAATTCAGTTCTTAAGCCATGAAATTTCTAATCATTATTCCCACACACAACGAAGAAAAGAATATTCTTTTCACTCTGAAATCTCTGCAACGTCAGATCTTTCAGGATTTTACCTGTGTTGTTGTTAATGATGGTTCCACCGATAAAACGCAGAGTATTGTAGAAGAATTTATTAAAGATGAGGAGAAATTCAGAATTCAAAATTTAGAATTATCAAAGCATGAACCCGGTGCAAAAGTAGTTCGGACTTTTAATAAAGGTCTGGAATCAGTAGATTTAAAGGAATTTAATATCATCTGTAAATTCGACGCAGATATTATTTTTCCGCCAGATTATTTAATGAAGATCAACCAGGTTTATGAATCTGATACAAAAGCAGGAATGGTTTCCGGCATTGTTAAAATACAAAAGTCTATTTTTGAGAAAGCTCTGGCCTTCGATTTTAAAGATGAAAAACATCAATGGAAATTTGAGAATTTATCCTCCAAAAATCATGTTCGCGGACCCATTAAATCTTATCGGAAAGAATGTTTCCGAGATATGAATGGTTTACGTCCGGTTTTAGGTTGGGACAATATTGATGTGATGTTGGCCAGGAAAAATGACTGGGAAGTGATTACCATCAAAGATTTGTGGGTGAAGCATTTACGACCGACCGCTTTTCAATATAAGAGTCAGAAAGCCGAAAAATTAGGTGAATATTTTTATAATATCGGTTTGAGTTTACCATTAACAATCATTTCCTCCGGGAAGTCTTCATTAAAAAACAAGTCGTTTTCAGAATTTTTCACGACCATGAAATCCTTTTTAAAACAAAATGGTGAGAGATCATTATCAAATGAAGAAATCAGCTTCGTCAGAAAATTGAGATGGTCGGAAATGTGTAAAAATTTCCTGTAGGGACAGGTCGCGACCTGTCCAAAATCCGCAGGATTTTTAAACATCCAAAATCCGCAGGATTTTTAAACATCCAAAACCCGAAGGATTTTCATTTACGCAAGATAAAATTCAGTTTTAGTTATTCGTGAATTGTTCGAAAATTAAAATTTTTCAAAAAATAAAAAGATGGAAGGCAGAAAAAGAAATAGACTGCAAGATTTTGATTATTCAAAAGATGGAATCTATTTCATAACCATTTGCACGGAAGATAAAATTCACTACTTTGGAAAAATTCAAGATGAAAAAATGATTTTGAATGAATTTGGAAAAATTGCGGTGCATCAAATTTTATGTTTGGAGCAACAATATTCTTATTTTGAATTGCATAATTTTGTGGTGATGCCAAATCATGTTCATCTTTTGTTTGGAATTAATAGATTTTTGGTGGATAGGAATGATGTTGAAATTCTTGGGGAATTTCGGACATGTCACGACTTGTCCCTACGGAATGATGATCAACCAAAAATAAAATCGGTTTCTTCGTTGATGGGTGCTTTTAAAACAACGAGTTCGAAAAAAATTCACTTGCTTGGAAATGAAAATTTTGCATGGCAACGTTCGTTTCATGACCATATTGTTCGCAATGTTGAAGGTTATGAAAAAATTGATAATTATATTACAAATAATCCTGAGAATTGGGATAAAGATAAATTTTATGATTAATAAATTTAATAAATTGGGTATTAAAAATCTTCGATTTTTGGACAAGTCGCGACTTGTCCCTACGATTATAATGATGCTTGTTTTCGGAATGATTACTGCGCAAAAAAACGCTGATCTCATCATTACCAACGCAAAAATATACACCGTTAATCAAAATTTTGCGACGGCTGAATCGATGGCGATTTCCAACGGAAAAATTATCGCTGTCGGAAAAGCTGCAGATATCCTCAAAAATTACAAATCCAAAAACGTCCAGAATTTAGAAGGAAAAACTGTTTTTCCTGGATTGATCGATGCGCACTGCCATTTTACAGGATATGCGACGGACAAGTGGAAATGCGAGTTATGGGGAACAAAATCCTGGGACGAGATCGTTGCGAGAATTTCAGAATATGCGAAAACGGCTCCAAAAGAATGGCTGTACGGAAGAAGTTGGGATCAAAATGACTGGGCTGTAAAGGAATTTCCGAATAAAGAAAAACTGGACCAGTTATTTCCAGACCGTCCCGTTTATTTAAAACGAATCGATGGTCACGCTGCGGTGGCTAATCAAAAAGCTCTGGACATTGCCGGAGTGACGAAAAATTCGAAAATTAAAGGTGGTGAGATCGAAGTGAAAGATGGAAAACTCACTGGAATTTTAGTCGATAACGCAATGATGTTAGTCGAAAAACACATTCCAGAAATTGATGATGCCATGACGATTCAGTATTTTTCCGATCTTCAAAAAGAATGTTTCTCTTACGGTTTAACTTCGCTCCACGATTGTGGAATCTCCGAAAGAACTTTAGGACTTTTAGAAAAAGCCCAGTCTCAGGACGTTCTGAAAATGAAGATTTTCGCTTTGATGGAAGATAATCCGGATTATTATGACCGCTGGATCAAAAAAGGTAGGTATGTGAATAAAAATATTACGGTTGGTGGTTTCAAAGTATATTCAGATGGAGCGCTGGGATCGCGAGGCGCGTGTTTGCTCCACGATTATTCCGATAAAAATGATTGGAAAGGTTTTCTTTTAAGCGACAGAAAGCATTTCGAAACGTTGGCTAAAAAATTAAAAAACAGCGATCTGCAAATGTGTACGCATGCAATCGGCGATTCTGCGAACAGAACAATTCTTCAGATTTATGGAGAAGTTTTGGGCGTTAAAAACGACAGAAGATGGCGCATCGAACACGCACAAATCGTAAATAAAAATGATTTCGATCTGTTTGGTAAATATACGATTATACCTTCAGTTCAGCCAACACACGCGACTTCCGACATGTATTGGGCAGAAGAAAGATTAGGGAAAGAACGTTTGAAATATGCCTATGCCTACGAAGATTTGTTGAAGCAAAATGGCTGGCTACCTTTGGGAACCGATTTTCCGGTGGAAGAGATCAATCCTGTTAAAACTTTTTTTGCAGCAGTGGCGAGAAAAGACTCCAAGAATTTCCCCGCGAACGGATTTCAAAAAGAAAATGCTTTAACCAGAGAACAGGCGATGCGTGGAATGACGATCTGGGCCGCAAAAGCTGCTTTCCAGGAAAAGGAAATCGGAAGTTTAGAGCCCGGAAAATCAGCTGATTTTATTATTGTTGATCAGGATTTAATGACTGTTGCAGAGAATCAAATTTTAGATACTAAAGTTTTAGAAACTTTTAGCAATGGAACAAAAGTTTTCTAGCTTAACCTATTTCTGTTTATTTTTCTCAACTTCTAATTCATTTCGTCTTATAAATAAAACAATATACTCTTTCAGCAACTCAAAAACGGAAGTGTAAGAACCATATTTTTTAAAGAGATATTTGCTGATACCAAAAACGTTCATTAATCCGGAAGTCATACTTTCGGATTTTGTTTTATTGGGATTCAGAAAAATAGTAAGCAACTTTATCTTCGCCAGTTTGATGGCTTTTTCAGTAGTCATTTTTTGAGTTCTGTCATGCAAAACTTTCGTCTCTTTTACAATCGCAATTTTGAACTGGTGATATTTTGCGCGTTCGCAGTAGTTTCGATCCTCGCCATAATGTTTAAACAGCGGATTGAAAAGTCCGACCTTTCTTAAACAATCTTTACTAATTAACCATGCTGCCGCATTACAAAATGTAGTTTCAAAATGGTCATTTTTATCTTCGGAAAGATTGATATACTGCTTAAAATTGGAATCAACACTTTTTCCTTCGCCATCATATTGAATAGGTGCAATAATGCCGGTTTCGGGATGACTTTGGGCAAATTCAATCAATTTCTCGATTGAATTTTCTTCTAAATAAATATCCTGGTTAATTAAAAAGAAATAGTCGTAATCAGAATTCTGTAATTTTTCTAAGATCAAATTGTTAGCATAACCAAAACCTGCATTAAAATTTAAGGCCTCTAAATTGACAGGATAATTTTCCAGAATTGATAAAGTGCTGTCGGTTGAGCAATTATCTACCACAAATATGTCGGAAGGATAAGAGGATCTTAAAACAGAATCCAGACATCTTCTGAGCCATTTTTCTCCATTGTAGGTTACAATAATCGTAGCTATTTTTTTCATATCGAGTACAAAAATAGATTAATTTTGGAATTCGAAAAAATTAAAAATATGGTTTGCAGAATCTGTCATTCAGATCATCATCAAAATAAATTTTCTGTAAATGATAAGATGTTCGGAGGAACCGAAAAATTTGAATATTTCGAATGTTCAGATTGCGGAACATTGCAGATTGCGAACATTCCTGAAGACATGTCTTCTTATTATCCGGAGAATTACTACAGTTTAAAATCCGATCAAAAACCAGCGGATAAGATCATCCAAAAAGTCAGAGATTATGTGATCTGTTATAATTTCCCACCATTTCTGGCAAAGAAACTTTCTGTAAAAATTCCGAATCTTGCTTTAGAAGCCTTTTTAAAAATAAAACCATCTAAATCTACGAAGGTTTTAGATGTTGGCTGTGGCGAAGGAAAATTTCTGAAAAGTATTTTCGGTCTGGGATTTACAAACATTGTGGGGATCGATCCATTTGCTTTGAAGACGACGGAAAAGCCTTTTCCAATTTATAAAAAAACACTGTCGGAAATTAAAGAATCTTTTGATCTCATTACTTTCAATCACGTTTTCGAACATGTAGAAGATCCACATGAAATTTTAAGGAATTGTCTTTCTAATCTCAATGAAAATGGAAAGATCATCATTCGCGTTCCTGTAAAAGATTCTGCGGCTTATGAAAAATATGGAGAAAATTGGGTTCAGTGGGATGCGCCAAGACATTTTCATTTATTAACAAGAAAGGCTTTCCAAATATTGGCAGATGGGAACGGTCTTTCTATCGAATCTTATTTTCACGACAGCTACAAATTTCAAATCACGGGAAGCGAAAAGTATCAAAGAGGCTTGAGCTATCAAACGTCAAACGATATTTTTTCAAAAGAGGAAATAACGGAATTCAAAAATTCAGCTAGAAATATGAATAAAAGCGGGCGAGGCGATCAGGTCGTTGTTGTTCTGACGAGAATTTAAAATTTGAAAAGGCTCTTAAAAAACTTTTTGTTGATGTAATTTTCTATGGGGAAAATTTTCATGAAATGATTTGCACCGAAAATGATCATCAAAACGAAGGCAGGCTTATACAATAGATTGATGAAATTATTTTTCACTTCCGGCAGCATAATAGCCAATGTTATCGCTAAAGTACAGATGATAAAAACATACATCATCTCAATGCTTAAAGGAAAAACTTTGAATTTCACATAATTGAAATAAATTTTGATCATATTGAATAAAGTCAGCGAAATTCCTGTTGCCATTGCGATCCCGATGATTCCAAAATTTGTTCGCGTGAGGAAAAGATAGTTTAATCCGATCGTGGTGATGGCTAAAAACAACATGACTACAATATTAAAACGGTAATATTTAGAAAGTGAAATGATATGACCGTTAAAGCCCGTGGCTAAGTCGAAAAGCATTGCAAATCCTAAAATCCAGGTCACAGGTTCTGCCTGCCGAAGCTGATCGCCATTTTTTATAAAATCGGTGAGATAGGGAAATCCGACCAAAATACAGGAGAATAAAACCGCGCCTAAAAAGAATAAAGTCATTGAAGTCTTCTTGTGAAAACGGTCGAGTTCCTCAAACTCTTCTTCGGCAATCGTTTTATTGATGATCGGTGCTGAGATATTGAACAGTCCCATTTGGGGAATAAGGATAAAGGAAAGGATGGAGAGAATAATGCTGTAAACTCCATTTTCTTCGAAATTCAAAAATTCGCCGATCATGAAGTTGTCAACTCGAAAAGCAATGTAATTTCCGATGTTTCCTAGAAATCCATAAAAGCTGTAATTCAGAATTTCTTTGTAGAAGCTGTCTTTTTTTATATAATCGGTGCTGAAATCGGGTTTGATCTTTTCCAGTTTATTGGCGTAGAAAAAATATCCTAAAAAGGAGAGGACGAACATTCCCAAGAAAAATCCGTAGGATCCTTTCTCTGTAACTCCTAAAAAGAAAAAGAGACAGAACGCCCCTAAGTTGGCGATCTTCGGAAAGAGATTTTCGAAGATATTGGGAACAACAATTCTTTTAAAGTTTGAAATATATTTATTGAAAAGTGCGCATAAAGCCAGAATTAAAATCAGCGGTAGAATTAAGAGTTTCATCTTCCAGAGTTCTAAACTCTTAAACTGCGGAAAAAAGTAGAAGAAAAGAAAGAATAAAATACTGAAAACCGTAAAATTCAGTAAAATGCCAACAAAAGAGAGTGATAATAAGTTTTGATTCTTACCCTCTTTTTGCGTTTGAAGAAAAAACTTCACGTTAGAAAAAGAAAGACCGAAAACCACGATGGGCAAAAGCATTTCTGCGGTCGGCATAATGTAGCGCAGCTTTCCGTAAAACTCCATGTCGTACGGGAAAATAAAAATGGCAGAAACAGTTCCGAGTAAAAAACCGAAATAACCAATCAACGAATACTTGAAACCCTGTCGTGCGATCACACTCATTTTCTGTCGGTTTTTAAAAGGTCAGGATCATTTAGGATCACGAAATTTTGCAGCATATATTTTGACGAATTACGCGTCTAAAGTTCCAGAAGAGCAACCTTCGCGAAATTAGAGGAAAACAAAGATAGAAAAATATGTTAAATAAATGTTAAAAAATCAC
Source organism: Chryseobacterium sp. UYP7 (assembly GCF_056279225.1). Taxonomy (NCBI): domain Bacteria; kingdom Pseudomonadati; phylum Bacteroidota; class Flavobacteriia; order Flavobacteriales; family Weeksellaceae; genus Chryseobacterium; species Chryseobacterium sp. UYP7. The sequence continues at coordinate 76,869 of NZ_JBWBQW010000009.1, read as the reverse complement.
TTGCCGTTAAAATGTCAAGCGCTGAAAGTTGCATTTACATTATCTTTAACGCCTACGATTTACTATGAAAAAAATATTATTTCTCTTCGGATTTATGCTGCTCACTTCTTGTGCAACGCAGCAAAATTCACAAAAGCAAGCTTTTAACTGGGAAGGCGCTAATATGTATTTCGTATTAACAGACCGTTTCCAAAATGGAGATAAAACCAACGACGTCAATTTTGGAAGGACCGAAAAAGCGGCGGTTTTAAGGGGTTTTGAAGGTGGAGATCTAAGAGGAATTATTCAGAAAATCGATGCTAACTATTTTTCGGATCTTGGAATTAATGCCATCTGGATGACGCCGCTTGTAGAACAGATTCATGGCGCAACCAATGAGGGAACAGGAAATACGTACGCTTTTCACGGTTATTGGGCAAAAGACTGGACGGCGCTTGACCCGAACTTCGGTACAAAAGCAGATCTGAAAGAACTCGTTGAAAAAGCCCACGCAAAAGGAATTCGGATCGTTTTAGATGCCGTGATTAATCACACTGGACCTGTGACCCAAATGGATACGGTGTACCCCAATACCTGGGTGCGAACTTCGCCACAATGCAAATATAACAATTACGAAAATACGACCGCCTGTACTTTGGTCGCCAATCTTCCGGATCTTTTAACGGAATCGAATGCTCCGGCTGAACTTCCACCAATGCTTATCGAAAAATGGAAAAAAGAAGGAAGATATGATGCTAAACTAAATTCGCTTAACGAATTTTTTGCGAGAACAGGTTATCCCAGAGCGCCGAAATATTACATTATGAAATGGCTGGCTGATTACGTTCAGGAATTTGGCGTCGATGGATACCGAATTGATACGGTGAAACACACCAACGAAGATGTTTGGAAAGATTTTCAGAATGTTTGTCAGCATGCGTTTGCTATTTACAAAACGAATAACCCGACAAAAGTGCTGGACGATCAATTGTTTTTCACTGTTGGCGAAGTTTATGGTTACGGAATTTCTCAAAAACAACTTTATAATTTCGGAGATAAAAAAGTAAATTATTATCAGAATGGATTTAAGTCGCTCATTAATTTTGACTTTAAAGGCGATGCCAATAAATCCTATGAAGACCTCTTTTCGAACTATTCGAAATTGCTGCATTCCGATCTGAATGGGAAAACCGTAATGAATTATCTGACTTCTCACGACGACGGTTCCCCTTTCGATAAGGACCGAAAAAGAACGTATGAAGCTGCCACCAAATTACTGTTGGCTCCAGGCATTTCTCAAGTTTATTATGGAGATGAAACCGCACGATCATTGATCATTCCAGACGCAGAAGGTGACGCGACTTTACGAAGCAACATGAACTGGAGCGATATTACTTATAATAGTGGAACTCAGAAATTATTGACGCATTATCAAAAATTAGGAAAATTCCGAGCAAATCATCCTGCCGTAGGAGCGGGAGTTCACCAGATGATTTCTTCGACACCTTATTGGTTTACGAGAGTTTTTAATAATGATAAAATTTTAATTGGTCTGGATCTGAAAGCTGGGTTAAAAGAAGTTTCAGCGCAGGGAGTATTTGAGAATGGCACGAAATTGAGAGATGCATATTCCGGTAAAAATGTGAAGGTAGAAAATGGAAATATTTCGATAGATTCAGAATATGCTATCGTTTTACTGGAGAAAATTTAATAAATAAATTAATGAGAAATTATATAAGTTTAGGACTAATCCTAATGTCTTTTGGCGCTTTCGCCCAGAAAGTTCCCGCAATCAGCAAAACTGAATTTTCGAAAGAAGCGGTGGCGCAAAAAATATCTTCGCTGCAAGGCAAAAAAACGTCGATTGCCGAGGTTTTGAAAAAGCATGAAGGCAGAATTTTAATTATCGATTTTTGGGCAAGTTGGTGTCCGGACTGTGTGAAAGCGCTTCCTGCGACGAAAATTTTAAATGAGGAAAATCCGGAACTTGATTTCGTTTATTTCTCTTTAGACGGTTCGTATGATCAGTGGAAACGTGGTTTGGCGAAATATGAGATCGAAGCACAGGAAAATTACTGGTTTGATGAAGGCTGGAAAAATGATTTTAATAATTATATCGATCTGAACTGGGTGCCGCGATTTATGGTCGTAGATCAAACCGGAAAAATCGCAAAATATTATTCTATTTCGCCCAACGATCCGGACATCCAGAAAACCATCGAATCTTTAAAACTTTAATTTAAAGAAAAGGCTTTTCTAGAAAATCATTGAGAGGTTTGATGCTTTTAAAGATTTCGGCAAATTCTTTCGCAGCGGTTTCCTTCATTAATGCTTCGTCCGAAACAGGATGAACCACGATGAAGTTTTTCAGTTTCAGAAATTCGGCCATAGGATCTTCTTTTTCGAAATCATTCGGAACTCGTTTCAACTTGCTTTCAACACTCAATCCGCGGAAATTATTTCTGAAATCCTTCTGTTCTAAGATCTGTTTGAATTCATCACCATTCATGGAGATCTCTTTTCTGATTTCCTTTAAAATGGAGGATTCGGGTTGATATGTTCCGCCTGCTAAAAAAGATTTTCCGGGTTCTATATGCAGATAATAGCCCGCAACTTTATTTCCTTTTCCCATGCCTAAACTTGCGCCGAAGTGCGTCTTGTAGGGGATTTTCAATTTAGAAAAACGGATGTCGCGATATATTCTGAACAAGGCTTTCTTCGGGTCGATCTTTAAGATTTCTTCATCGAATTCTGCAATCTCTTCAATCAATTTTTCAAGAAAGGAAAGTACATCCTGCTGCGCTTCTACGGACAAGTTTTTATGGTCGTTAAACCATTCGCGGTTATTATTCTTTTCTAATTTTTTTAAGAATTTAAAAGTAGAGGAGTTGATCGAATGTTCCATTAATAATTTATTTGAATTCAAATTTAAATAAAATTTAATAGTCATCGCCTTTGAAATGGCAGTTTTCTATCTTTAACAGAAATTTAATAAAAGGCCTGTTTTATTATCGAAAATAAAAAACGTATCTTTGCACCCAATTTATAGACGATCTTTTACATGAATTTATTTACGGAGACCAATTTAAGTCCTGCAATCTTGAAGGCAATTGGCGAACTGGGCTTTGAAAGTCCAACAGAAATCCAAAAACAGACTATTCCTTTTATCTCTACAGATATACGCGATCTAATCGCACTTGCGCAGACAGGAACAGGCAAAACAGCAGCGTTTTCGCTACCCATTTTGGATATGATTGACGACGGGAGTCGCAAAATCCAATTTTTGGTGCTTTGTCCAACCAGAGAACTTTGTTTGCAAATTACCAAAGACATTAAAAATTACTCGAAATACATGCCCAATATCAAAACTACAGCAGTTTATGGTGGAAGCAGTATTACCGACCAAATCCGCTCTCTACGAGACAAACCCCAAATTATTGTGGGAACTCCGGGACGTGTGATCGACCTTATTAACAGAAAAGCCTTAGATTTTTCTGAAATTCAGTGGCTCGTTTTAGACGAAGCTGATGAAATGTTATCAATGGGTTTCAAAGATGATTTGGAAACAATTCTTCGGGAAACTCCAGATACAAAACACAATTATTTATTCTCGGCAACGATGAATAAAGAAGTGGAGCGTATTTCTAAAAGTTATTTAACGAGCCCGCACCGTATTGTTGTTGGTTCTTTAAATGAAGTGAAGAAAAACATCAAACACGAATTTTACGTGGTTGGATACCGTTTCAAAAAAGAAGCTTTGAAAAGATTGATCGATGCAAATCCAAATCAATATTCAATTCTTTTCTGCAGAACGCGTATGGAAACTCAGGAAGTCGCAGATTTCTTGATGCAGAATGGTTACGCTGCAGATGCACTTCACGGTGATCTTTCACAAGCGCAACGTGATACAGTAATGAAGAAATTCAGATTGAAAAATATCGATATTTTAGTGGCGACTGATGTTGCGGCGAGAGGTTTAGATGTTGATTCATTGACCCACGTTATTCATTACTCTTTACCGGATGATCCGGAAGTTTTTGTTCACAGAAGTGGAAGAACCGGTCGTGCAGGAAAAGACGGAATCTCAATGTCTTTGATCAAACCTGAAGAATCAAGAAAATTAAAGCAGATCAAACAATCTACTAAGATTGATATTGTTGAGAAAAAGATTCCAACCGGAAAAGAAGTGATCGAAGCTCAGGTTGGCGGCGTTTTCACAAAATTATTGACAGAGCACGAAAATTTATTTGAATTTGATGCGTCATTAATCCCAGATCTATCAGCCTTCACCAAAGAAGAATTGGTTCACCAGATGTTACAATTGCAATTGCGTGATATGGCTCTTTATTATTTAGATAAAAATGATTTAGCAGACCAGAAATTCAACAGTGATGATCGTGGCGACAGCAGAAGAGACCGTGACAGAGACGGTAGAGGAAGAGATCGCGACAGAGGTGGAGACCGAAGAGACGGCGGCGGCTTTAGAAATTCCAGAGATGGAGGAAGTAGAGACGGTGGAAACAGAGACGGTGGAAGCAGAGATGGCGGAAACAGAGAGTTCAGAGAAAGAAAGCCACGTAAAAACAACGGCGACATGGTGCGGTTTTTCTTTAACTTAGGAAAACGTGACAATCTGAAGAAAATGGATATGCTTGAAATCATCAACAAATCAACTGAAAAATCCAGAAAAAGACCAGATATTGGAGAAATCGAGATTTTAGAAAAATTTTCTTTCTTCGAAGTAGAGAAATCTTTCAAAGATGAATTGTTAAAAGGGTTGCAAACTCAAAAATTCAAAGGAAAAGACATGAGAGCAGAAGAATCAAAATAATTCTTCGATCTTATTTTAATATAATCAGTCCCATTATTCGTAATGGGACTGATTTTTTTTTATACTTCATGCATCAATTATCCAGTTTTTTCTGAGAGATTCTATCTTGTTAGAGATGGATTTCGTTCTTTTACATTGAATAATTAATGCGAAAAAATCTTTAACTTTGATAAAAATTAGGAAATGGAAAATCTTATCGTAATTCCTGACAATGAAAAACAACTTTTATTACTAAAAGCTATGCTGGCTGAAATGAGAATTAAATTTAAAATTGGAAAATCTTTAAATAATCAAAATTCAGAACTGGAAGAGAATATTGATCAGGTAAAGAAAAAGGAGTATTAATGACCATAAATCCTCATAGTTTGTGGGAAAGTATATAATTCAGCTTTCAAAAAAAGCACTCTTAGATTTCCAAAAGATAAAAGTCAGGGCAAAAAAGTGCTATGAACAAGGTGGAGGTCTTATTTATTGAAATGGAAATTCATCCGCGATCTGGCACAGGATCTCCTGAAAAACTAAGTTATTTCGAAGGAGAAGTTTGGAGTAGGGAAGTCAATAAAAAAGGTAGACTGGTTTATGAAATTTTTGAAGATGAAACGCTAACTGTTGTTATTCAATCTTTAGGACATTACACCGATCGATAATATAATTTCATCATACGACTGCTTAAAAAGTTTTCATTTATATTGGTCCCGTTATTCGTAAAGGGACTGATTTTTTTTGGTGGAGAACTAATTTTGCAATGTTAATAAAACTTAATATAAAAACGAGAAACCTAAGACTCTTTTTCGGAAATTTGCAGCACTAATTAAAAATGTATAATAATGGGAATCGGAAATATTTTTAAAATGTTCCAGCCGAAAGACAAAGTGTTTTTTGTACTGTTCGAAAAAGTTGCTGACGAACTTGTAGCCATGTCGAAAGAATTTCACGAAAGCTTGCTGGACTTTGATATCAACGACGATACCATGTTACAGCATATGAGTGATTACGAACACAGAATGGATGACTTGACCCATGAAATTTTCGTACAGTTAGGAGAAAACTTTATTACGCCTTTCGATCGTGAAGATATTAGCCACTTAGCCAGTCGGTTAGATGATATCGCGGATTTCATGTACGCTTCTGCAAAATATATCTATTTGTACAAAGCACCACTGGATCCAGCTTACACAGAGTTTACCCTGTTGATTTACAAATCTTGTATTGAAATTCAGATCGCGATTACAAATCTTAACGATTTTAAAGATCCAAAAGCGGTTAAAGAATCTTGTATCAAAATTAATTCATTTGAAAATATTGCAGATGATGTTTTGAGTCAGGCAATTGTGAAGTTGTTTGAAACTAATGATGCCATAACAATCATCAAAGTGAAATCTGTTTTGGAATATTTGGAAACCGTGACCGATAAAGCGGAAGATGTAGCCAACACGATCGACAGTATTTTGATTAAATACGCTTAATCTATTCCTTAATTTATTATATAAAAATAGAATGGATTTACCAATTCTTCTTATTATTATCATTGTTTTAGCACTAATATTTGACTATATCAATGGTTTTCATGATGCCGCTAACTCTATTGCGACCATTGTTTCTACTAAAGTTTTAACGCCATTTCAAGCAGTTCTTTGGGCTGCAGTTTGGAATTTCGCAGCCTTCTTTCTTGCGGCTTACGTTATCGGAGAATTCAAGATCGGTAATACGATCGCGAAATCTGTAAATGAAAACTTTATTAATCTCGAAGTTATATTTTCCGGTTTGGTTGCAGCAATTCTTTGGAACTTATTAACCTGGTGGTTTGGAATTCCTTCCTCTTCATCGCACACTTTGATCGGTGGGTTTTTAGGGGCAGCTTTAATGTACGCTTTTGTTTCAGATTACCATATTGTTTCCCTCGCGCAGCCAGATCTATCTATTATTGATAAGTTGATATTGGCTTGTAAACAACTCTTTACTCAAAATGTGGTGAAATATGATAAGGTGATCCCAATCTTCCTCTTCATATTTTTGGCTCCGATCATTGGTGGTTTAATTTCTATCGTGATCACCTTATTTATAGTAAACGTTTCAAAAAGAACTAGTCCACGGAAAGCAGATAAAGTTTTCAAAAAATTACAATTGGTTTCTTCGGCCCTGTTTAGTTTAGGACATGGAACGAATGATGCGCAGAAAGTAATGGGAATTATTGGAGCTGCTGTTATTTATCATCACGTTCAAACTTTGCATGATCCTATTTATATAGCATTAACGGGTAAAGATCAGTTCAATTATTTTGTCGAACATTATTATTGGGTGCCTTTCACTTCATTCTTAATGATTGCATTGGGAACCATGAGCGGCGGTTGGAAAATCGTAAAAACAATGGGTACCCGAATAACGAAAGTAACGCCACTGGAAGGTGTTGCAGCTGAAACTGCAGGTGCAATTACGCTTTTCATTACCGAACATTTCGGAATTCCCGTTTCTACAACCCACACCATTACCGGTGCGATCATCGGTGTTGGAGTCACTAAAAGAGTTTCTGCCGTAAGATGGGGAATCACCGTAAGTTTGTTATGGGCCTGGATTTTAACCATACCTATTTCTGCCATGGTTGCAGGATTAACTTATTTGGTTGTTTCGTTTGTGAGCTAAGTGCTAAGAATTTATATAAAAAAACCACTTCTTAAGGGAAGTGGTTTTTTTCTTTTTGTGAGGGAATGGAAGATGATCTCTTTCCAAGATAACAGGTAGAAACTGAATTGTTTTAGAAATACATGATTGACAATTCTAAGTTTTGTTATTTAGTAGGTTACTATTTTCGAGTACTTTCTTATATATCTGAAAGGTAGAATCAATTATTTTTTCCTTGTTAAAAATTGAACGAACTTTACTTTTTCCTTTTTCGTTATAATAACTTTTTTTACTGAATAAAAGTTCTATTTTTTCAGCAATTAATTGTGGGTTATCCAATCCAACGTTATATCCTGTTTCTCCATTGATGACCAACTCCGGAAGTGCGCCACGATCTGATGAAATGGTAGGAATTTCTAATAAAAGACTTTCATAAACACCCCCTAGATTTTCCGACTTGGATAGATATACAAAAACATCATAATTAGAGATTACTTCATTAACATGTTTGTAACCTCCCGTGAATATTACTTTATCCGTACCAATAGCGGCAGCTTCTGCCCGTAATTTTTTTTCGTAGCTTAAATCATCTCCGAAAGTACCTCCGGCAACAACGAGTACAATGTCATTTCTCTTTTTTAGAAGAACTTTAAATGCTTCGAAAAGTATTTCATGGCCTTTGATACCATTTTTTTGAAAAAATTTAGGCGGATAGATATAGGAAGCCGTTCCGATGATCTTTGTGTTTGCGGGAATATTATATTCTTTTCTTAAATCTCTCTGTTTTAAAAGTCTGGCCTGTAAAAGAAATTTTTCTGTATCAATATATGCATAGTTTAAGAATAATTTGCGATGTGGAACATTTGCGTTTCTATACTGATCATAAATATATTGCGAAGTGGCAATCCAATAATCATTGTTCGAGCTGCTCATAATATCACCCCATTTAAAAAGACCTATTTCTAAATGGGCGGGTCCAACTACCTCGTAAATTTTAGGTTGATCGAGACTTCTTAAAAATAATCTAGAGTACAAAGTTGTTTGAGTAAACCAACTTTGTATGATGTCTGGATTTAGATCTTTAATGATCTTCTTCAAGGCTTTACCTTTTCTTAAAAAACTACTGTTAATTGAATAATCGAAATCAATAACATGCTCACATATTTCCTTATAACCTTCGAAATTTTTACCTCCCTGGGGAATAACAACACTAAATATAAGTTCCGGATATTTATTTTTAACTTCACGTAAGAGATTAAGGGCCCAAGCTGCGCCTTCGCTTGTCTTAATTAAATGTAAAATATGCATTAATGATCGTTTTTAAGTGATTTATAAAATTCTTCTCTTCTGGATCTTAAAACGTCAGTGTCAAATTCCCCAGCCTCCACCAAATTTCTTTGGGCAAGTCGGTTGTAGATTTCTGCGTTAGATAGAATTGCATATATTTTTACTGCTAAATCTTCGGGATTATTTTTTTCAATTAAGGCTTCTTCTGAAAGTAATTCCGGTATCCCACCAACATTCGTCCCAATTACTGGCAAACCTTCAGACATTGCTTCTACAATTACCCGTGGTAGCCCTTCAGTTCTCGAAACCAATATGAACAGATCACTTAAACTCATTTCATTATTTACTTCTACAGATGATACCTGCCCTTTAAAATGAAAATTCATTAAATTCATTTCTTTACATTTTAATCTAAGACTTTCCAGATAAATGCCGTCGCCGAGCCAGGTAAAGTCGATCGGTAGATGAGGGAATTTTTCGTTGTAGATTCGTACAGCTTCCAAGGCGATATCAGGAGATTTGTACATTTGCTCAACGGATCCTGCGGATATGACTTTATAATTTTTTTTAGATTGTAATTTTTTTGGAGCTCTGTCTTTCAAATTCGAAGGAAGCATTACGTTTGAAGCGTAAGTTGTAAATGAGGATGTATTAGAGGGATACTTTTTTTGAAGCGTATTTTTAGTTACATAGAGCGTTGATTTTGCACTATAAATATTTTGCTTAAGATTCTGAACGGTTTTTGCATGGAAAATTCTTTTTAGGGGATGTTTAAAAGATTCGTCGGAAAAAACATCGTCAGGATCTCCAACAATCTCTACTCCATAATTTTTATTATTTCTTCTTAATTCCTTAATCACCATATCGCTCACATTGCCCGGAATTCTACATATAAAAGCCGAATCTAAATTCGTCTTGACAAATTTTTTAACTTCAGACCGAATGGCAAAATAGTTTTGTAAATATTGTAGAGGCCCAACATAGTAAGTCATCTCCAAAAAATGAATATTTTTTCCAGAAGAAATATATTTCTTTTCTAAATTTTCAGACTTTTGATTGACTCTCGCAATGATAAATATTTTTTCGAATATATTTAAATACCGTTCCCAAATATGATGTTCAAACGCGGAATCTCCGTAGATATTTCCCTGATCATCTTTAAAAAAACGTGCTTCGGTCACAAAAACTAAGTTCATCTAATTACTTTTTTAATATTTCGAGAAATTCTCTAAATTTCTCGTTGGCATCAAATCTCTTTCGAACATCTAGCGTAGTTTGAGGGTCATTTTTCCATTCGTTAAGATAAAATTGTTCAATTTTAGTTGCAAAAGCGACTGCGTCCTTTGCGGGAAATAGCTGATTATGATTTTTTGTGGGGACGGTTTCTTTTATTGGATCGATGTCTGAAGCAACAAAAGGAAGACCAGAAACCATGGCCTCAATTAATGCGTTAGGCTGTCCTTCTGTAACCGAAGGAAAGAAATAAAAATCAAAAGATTTTAAGATGAAAGGGATATCCTGCCTGAAACCTAAAATAGTAAACTGATTGGCCAGACCTTTATCGATTGTGATTTTTGAAAATGCTTCTTCAGTATTTTTTCCTACCAAGACAAAATGAATGTCTGGATATTTATTACATAAAATCTCTGCAACTTTAATGATCGTTTCGTGATTTTTAGAAAAGTGTACTCTTCCCGTGTGCCCAACTACAAATGCCTTCTCTGGAATTTTTAATTCTTTCCTGACTTCGTTCTGAGAAATCTTTAAGTCAAAATAAGAAGGGTTGATGCCATTGTAAATTACTTGAAAGCGGTCATCTTTCTTTTTAAAGAAATAGGTAAAGGCCGCCTCAGAATTAGATAAAATAGAAGTAGAATATTTTAGTACCAAACGATGCACCCAGTTATTATACGCTTTTTTAATAAAATTTTCAGCAAAGCGGTTTGTGGATCCGCGATAAAAGGTGATCCTGTTTTTAATTCCTGCATTAGCAGCGCTTCTCATTACTAAACCTGCAAAATTTCCTGTAAAATCACAAACCGCCTGAAAATTCTCTTTTTCTAAATAAGCTTGGAAATCACGATAAGCTTTAAAATTAAAATACCCTAACTTAGTTTTAACCAGTTGAATGTTTTTAATAGATGCATATTCTTTTTCAAGTTCTCCGAATTCACCGCTTTTGCAAAGAACTACAGGTGTAATTTCTGATTCGTAATGACGAAGAAAACGAAGCAGATAGTTTTCAATACCACCGGAATTTAAGGAAGATATGTTAAATAAAATTTTAGGCATTTATTTTTTTATTGAATAAATGTTGATTAATTAAAAGAACTAAAAATATCCAGAAAACGGTTCGAAAGCCAAATAAAAAGGATGATCTAGAGATATAAATAGCATTACTTAAATATACTATAATGAACACATGAAAAAATAGTGTCGAATGGCCTGAATACATTCCTAATTCTGCTTTCCGCATCATGAAGCCAAAAATAAACATACCAACAATAACTCCAAGTAGGCCAAAATCTAGATAGAAGTCAGCAATAACGGAGGTGCCATTACCATAACTCGGATTATCTCCTTGAAATATCCATGTTATAAATGAAGCAGAACCTGCATATTTTTTACTATTATCGCTAAAAATTACACTGTTGAAAAAATTAAAGAAAGGTATCGAACTGGATAGCTGCTGAAATTGAAACCTACCGTAAAGAAAATCGTGCTGAGCTGGCACAAAATCTATAGCGTGATGGACTGCTTTAACAGAGGTAGCTAATTCTTTTGTTTGTGGCAAAAATGAGACATCAGCATCTACTGGATTATCTTTAAAAGCTGCCTGAATCTTATCCACGAAAGATAAATTTTTATTTTGGCTTCTTGCTACTCCCAATAGTGTTATAAGAAATGCACCTGCAAAAATAAGTAGTAATCCGCTTTTTACAGATAACTTCTTTTTCGTAATAAAAAAGTATCCGGAGAGGTAGCATAGTGCATATGTTATTAACGGACCTCGGTCTCCACTAATTAACACTGACAGCAGATATATAGAAATTAATAATAGGATTGGATATCCAATACTGTTAATATATCCACGAAAAGTTGTTGGTTTAACCTTTTTATTTATAACATTTCGAGATTGTTGTATAACTGCAGCAAAAATAAATAAGTTAAATGCAAGTATGGCGTAGGTGGCATTTGATCCAATATCAACAGAGCCATAGTGGCCTAGTAAATATAAAGGGTTTACCGTGAAAAAATAAATGACAAGTGAGAATGTAGCACCAACTAACAGAAAACTAATATTATAAATTCTAATATCAGTATTTTGCGACTTTGTATTAATTTTATTTCGGTAATAAAGATACCCAAGAAAAAATGATAGTAGTCCTATAGTCGAAAGTACCATACTTTTGATGACTATTTTATTGTTAACAAAAATGAAAATGTCCGATTCATTTATATTACCGAGCATAAGGTCAATGTAATATTGAAAATGTACAATCAAAATACCTATGAGAGCTAATGTAGAATGTTTTAAAAACTGACTTTTTAATAGGGCATTAGATTCTCTTCGTAATGAAAATAGACATGTAGAAATAAATACTATTATTAATAAATAAAATATAGCTGTTGTATTTAAATATTCGGGAGCATAAAAATAATATATGCAGAGAAATATACTTAGAAAAACGTAAGTGATTTTTAAAAGCATTCTATTTTCTTATAAACATATCGTTAGATAAGGAGAGTAAATATTCTTTTTTTCGTACTTCATTCATACCTTTTGAATCAACATTATATTTACTGATTTTTTCTATAAAAGATGCTGTGTCACCAACTACTCTAGCAGGGTTGCCAGCTACAACCATTCCATCGGCCACCGATTTTGTCACGATACTTCCGGCACCAATAATTACATCATTACCAACAATTACTCCTGGCATTATTTTGGACCCTTCTCCAATATACGTATAGTTACCAATTTTTATCTTTCCAAAATAATCTAAACCATTATTTTTCTTTCTTTGAGACCAAAGACCACCATGCGTAAAAAAAGATACGTCGGAGGCTATTCTACAATAATCGCCAATTTCTATGAGATATGGTTCGGAAGAAAATTTTTTTGTTGAGATTAGACAGTCTTTACCAATAGTAACACCAACCCACTTCGCATATTTTTCTGGTTGCCAATAATTCCTTCTGTAATAGTTAATTAGTCTTTTGATCATTTTTTATATTTTTTATGATGAGAAGAAAAAGTTTTGAAAGTCCTACAATTAAAAATTGATTATTAACATTTATCAAAATTCTCAAATAATTAGCGACTTTATCGGTTGCCCCAGCTCTTATATTAAGTAATATGTTCTTGTAGAACAATTTATTTGCAGTGGTGGGATTGAAAAATAATACTCCTTTGTCTCCATATAAATCTAAATAATCTGAGCCGGTTTTCATTCTCTGTTTTATTAATTCTTTTGAGAACTCTGATAATAATGTTGGAACTCCCGAAATTGAAGCGTAATCTGATACGGACTTTTTAATATCCACTAAATTATACAACTTTGTACTAATGAAATGTACCTCACTTACTAAAACCATTCTAAACCAAAGATCTTTGTCTTGTCTTGATGTAAAGAATTCTCTGTAGCCTCCAACTTTATCGTAAACTTCTTTTCGAAACATAACTGCGCCATGGGTAATCCGATTTTTTACTAATAGATCCTGATAAGTGATTTCTAATTTGTGAAATTTTGGTTTTGCGATATTAGTAATATCCGTTGTTACCACTCCGACGTTTGTGAAATTTTCTAAGTGGAAAACTTGTTCTTCAATACGGGTTTGTAGTGAAATGTCTCCAGACCCATGAATAGCAATGTATTTCGAATCTGCTTGGCTAACAGCATCGATAAGCGTGCGTGTAAAACCGTAATTAGTTGGGTTTCGTTTCAGCCTAATACGACCAGATGTTTTGGCCATTTTTTCTAGCTCCAAATAGGTGTTGTCCTGGGAACAATCATCGATAATTACGATTTCTAAGTTTGGATATGTCTGATCGATTAAACTTTGAATAGATTCTTTGACGTTATCTTCCCTGTTGTAATAAAGTGAGATAACGGTTACTTTTGGCTTTTGCATATCCATCATTTATATAACTCTTTGTTCTACTTCTAATTCGACATTATATTTTTCCAAGACTCTTTTCTTTACCTCAATAATTATGTCCAAAATATCCTGGCCTTTTGCGTTATTATGATTAATAATAAATCCACCGTGCTTTTTAGAGATCATTGCGCCGCCAACAATAAATCCTTTTAATTGTAATTCATCCATTATAGCCCCTACATAATATCCTTTTGGTCTTTTGAAAACGCTTCCTGCATTTGGGAAATCTTTTGGCTGCTTCGCCCACCGCTGCTCTTTAATCAGTTCCATTTTTTCTTTAATAGCAGTTTTATCCGTCTTTTGTAGTTTCAACCACGCTTTTAGGATTACCTTATCTGTATTTCTCTGGAAGAAACTGTTTCTGTACTCGAAACCCATTTCTTCTTTAATAATTTCCTTAATTTGATTGTCTTTCAAATCCAGATAACGAACCTTTACCAAAACATCTTTAATTTCTTCACCACTTGCACCAGCATTCATTACCACCGCGCCACCAAGGGAACTTGGGATATCATAGAAAATCTCTAATCCACTTAAACCATTCTCTAAAGCTAAATTGCTTAATACTAACATGGTTGCGCCTGCTTCTACTTCTAATAAGCCGTTTTCCGAATCTATAAGCGTATCATGATAATTTCCATTAAAAATTAAGAAGTTGGTATCGTAATATTCTTTAGATAAAATAATGTTGTGACCACTCCCTAACAACACGAAATCTTCAACATCTTTGTAAAATGACACTACATCTTCCTCATTTTCCGGAAAATAAGCATTTTTACAGATCGCCTTAATTCTATAGGAATTATAATTAGTTAAGTCGAAATCTTTTATAATTTTCATTCTATTTTTTCAGGTTTTTTACTATTTGGAGGATAGGATCAAAATCGCTTTTTTTATACGATATTATTTCTCTCACCGGGATATTAGTTTCTTTACTGTAGAAAAATAAAAATAAAATGCCGGCAAATGCGTAACTAACTGTGGATGCAATTGATGCTCCATTCGCACCATATTTTGGAATCCATAGTATATTAAAAATAATATTCATAATTAAAGCGGGTACCATTGCCTTCAGACTAATCCAAGGCTTTCCTTTACCAGCAAGATCCACATTCATAACTTTGAATATAGTTAATACTACTACTCCAGGTAGAAGGTAATTTAGTACGGTGATACTTCCCCGAAAAGCTTCCCCATACATTCCTGTAATAATAAAACCAGAAAATACTATAAGAAATACAGTAGCTATTAATACGCATATAAATGACACTCTAAGGAGTTGTGCAACTTTATAAGAGAATAGCCGATCATTCTTGCTTACGGCGCTCCTTGCAAATACAATTGTACTTAATAACATTGGGATTTGCCATAAGTATTGCGTTATTACCGACCCTTTCGAATAAATACCCATTTCATAAGGCGTACTTAGTTTGTCTAGAATTATAATATCAACTTTATAATTTAAGTTAATAATCAGAAGAGAAAATGCGTAAACAGCTCCTAAAGATAACATGGCAGAAATAATTTTCCAGTCAAAATCTAAACTAAAATCTTGAATAAATTTATTTTTAAAAAGTAAAATTATTGCAATTAAAACTGGACCGCCTATAGATGCGATCATGGCTCCAGCAACATCTAATTTTATAACGACTACAAAGATGACCGTTCCAACAAAAACTACTAAGGAAGGAATCCAGTTTATTTTATTGAAGGTCTTAATATCGTTTTTACCTAGGAAAATCCCCGAATTATAGGTATTGAATAAACTAAATGGAATAGGTAGTAGCGCAAGAACCACTAATAATAAGTTGTCTCCTGTTTTACTAAAGTATCTCATGAGAAAAAAACTAACTATCACTGATAATATGGTAGTAAACATCCATATTTGCGTTATTGTTTTTTTGATTTGAGTTTCCGAATAAATTCCTTTACCTAAAAAATAGGTTGTTGATTGTCTAATGCCCAATGAACCAATACTCATGAATAAGGATGGATAAACGAGAAGTGCAGCAATTACCCCATTCCCCTCGGGCCCAATTGCTCTCGCTGTAATAATTGATGTCGCTAATCCTAATCCAATAATTAAAATGTTAGAAGTAGCAACTCTCATAACATCAGAAACAAAACTGCTCATAAATTATTAATTATTTTACAGGGAATTCCTACGGCGACACTATTTGAAGGGACGTCAATATTAACTACGGAATTTGCCCCAACTACGGCGTTTTCTCCTATTGTAATGCCACCTATTATTTTGGCACCGGCGAAAATTTTAACACCTGATTTTATATGCGGATATTCTTTTTTGTTTTTTCCAGGCTTACCGTGACTACCAAAAGTAACTTGCTGAAAGACCATGACATTATTTTCAATTATTACTCCATCACCAATCACGATCCCCAAAGGATGAGGCATTCTCAAATTCTGCCCAATAAATGAATTATAGGAAATATCGCAATTCCTTTTTGTTATCATTTTATTTTTGTAGTAAATACCAATTTGTCGTAGGAAGAAATTTTGTTTTTTGTAAAAATACTTGCCCACTCTATGATTAAGTAGTAACCGGAACCTAGGGCTGTACAAATAACTTTTTATAAAGATCAAAAGTATTCGATCTGTACTAGGTAAATCACCTTTAATATCTTTACGAGTTTGTTTAAATGTCATTATGCTAAATTGAAACTCCTAACGCTAATAATTTTTCACTTAAATTTTCGTATCCTCGATGTATTTGCCAAGAATTCTCAATAGTTGTTTCCCCTTCAGCTGTTAATCCTGCAAGTAACAAGGCAATTCCTGCTCTAAGGTCTAAAGCATTTACCGTTGCTCCCTTCAGCGGAGTTCCACCACTAATAACCAACATTTCACCTTCTACTTTGTAATCCATTCCCATTTTCGCCAACTCTTCTGCGTAACCGTAGCGTCCAGGAAATCTTAAATCTATAATTTTAGATTCTCCTTTACTCATTGCACCATATACTGCAAATAAGGGCTGCATGTCAGAATTAATTCCAGGATAAGGGCCAGTACTTATTTCAATCGGATAAGATTCTCCACCTCTCACGATTAAACTATTTTCCCCACGGTAAAACTTCATTCCACTTTCTCTTAAAAAAACTAAAGGAACTTCAAGATGCTCAAAGGGGAAATTTTCAATCTCAACATCTCCATTTGTAATTACCGCTCCAATTGCCCAAGTCAGCGCTTCCATATTGTCTGCGATGACACTATGTTTTACACCATTCAATTTATCAACACCTTCAATAACAATACATTTTTGCCCATAGACTTTAATTTTCGCCCCCATTTTTTGAAGCATATCAATTAAGTCCATAATCTCAGGTCTGATATGAGGATTCCACAAAGTGGTTTTACCTTCAGCTAAACTTGCACAAATGATAGAGTTCTCAGTAGCTCCAGTAGATCGCATAGGTAATATAATTTCATTACCCTTTAATCTGCCGTTCACCTTCGCACATAAGCAATCATCTTCTTCCCAAACTTCTGCACCTAAACTTTCAAGAAGCATAACGTGTAAATCATACTTTCTTTCTCCTAATTTGCAACCGCCGGGCAATGGCACACGACCTTCCCCCCATCTCGCAGTTAAAGCCCCTAAAATCAATAAAGTGTTTCTTATGGAGCGGTCTTCCCATTTTAAATGGTTCGTTGTTTTAGATTTTTCTTCTTCAATTTGAACAAAATCACCATTTGAAATAATTTTTTTGCCGAGCACTTCAAGCATTTCAAGATGAACTTGTACATCTAATAGACCGTTAGGGAAATTAGATAACTGTACTTTATCCTCTGTTAATAAACTGGCAGCGAGCAAACGTAAAGCACTGTTTTTTGCTCCGCTGACTTTCACTTTACCTTTTAAAGTTGCTTTTTTTATTTTTAATACTTCGTTATTCATATGTTATTGTAAAAATCTTTGTACCAGGCTACGAAATTGGCAACCCCATTGTTTATATTATTTTGTGGCTCATAACCGTAATCGTTATGAAGTGCAGAGGTATCTGCCCATGTTTTTTCTACGTCTCCTGCCTGCATTGGCATCATTTCTTTTATGGCATTTTTGCCTGTAGCTTTTTCTATAGATTCAATAAAATCTAAAAGTTTTACGGGTTGGCTATTGCCGATATTATAAATAGAATAAGTTTTTTTATTTTTTTGTTCTTTTAATAATGTTGATATAACGCCTTCAATAATATCATCGATGTAAGTAAAATCTCGAGATAAATTTCCATTATTAAAAACCTTAATTGGTTTATCATTTAGAATGGCATCTGTAAATAAGAACATTGCCATATCTGGTCTTCCCCAAGGTCCATAAACAGTGAAAAATCTTAATCCTATAGTTTCAATTCCAAACAAATGACTGTACGCATGTGCCATTAATTCATTACTTTTTTTTGTTGCTGCATAAATACTTATAGGATGATCCACATTATCGTCGGTAGAGAATGGTACCTTATCATTCATTCCATAAACACTTGAACTACTTGCATAAACAAACTTTTTTATTTCTGCTTTTTTTATACATTCTAATAAGTTGACAAAACCAACAATGTTACTTTCGATATACTTCATTGGCTGTTCTATACTATACCTAACACCTGCCTGCGCCGCCAAATTACAAACTATATCAAATTTTTGATCATTAAATAGAAAAGGTAAATTTAATTGATCCTCTAAATTCAATTTTATAAAATTAAATCTAGTAGCATGGATATCGCTTTTGATCAGGGTATTATAGTGAATGTTTTCTTCTGCAATACCCAGATTTTTTAACCGCGCGAATTTAAGATTTATATCATAATAATCATTAATATTATCTATTCCTGTAACGTTGTGCCCTAAAGCAATCAACTTCTCAGATAAGTGATAGCCTATAAAACCTGCAGCGCCAGTAACTAATATATTCATTTTTTTATCTTTTATATTTTACACCCGTAAAAATCTATTTTCAAAATTTTTACTAGTACTATTCTTGTAATGCTAGACTTTAAAGACCATTACTGAAGATTGGATAGAAAGCAATAAGATCGATATCTAATCGCTACCAAATAAATCACGGGTGAATACCTTTGATCTCACATCCTCCAGTTCTTCTGTCAAGCGGTTAGTAATAATCAGATCACATTCTTTTTTGAAAATTTCTAAATCATTTATTACTTTTGATCCGAAAAAGAACTTTTCTGTAAGTACCGGTTCATAAACTATTACTTCTACACCTTTAGCTTTAATACGTTTCATAACACCCTGCATCGCTGAAGCTCTATAATTATCGGAACCCGCTTTCATTATCAGTCGGTAAACCCCCACTTTTTTAGGGTTTTTAGCTAGTACAGAATCGGAAATAAAATCTTTCCGGGTACGGTTCGCATCTACAATAGCCTGAATAATATTATTGGGCACCGCTTCATAATTAGCGAGTAATTGCTTTGTGTCTTTTGGCAGACAATAGCCACCATAACCGAAAGACGGATTATTATAATGTGATCCTACGCGAGGATCAAGACTAACTCCTTCTATAATCTGCCTACTATCTAGCTCATGAATTTGTGCATAGCTATCTAGTTCATTAAAATAGGCGACCCGTAGAGCTAAATAAGTATTCGAGAAGAGCTTTATCGCTTCTGCCTCCGTGGGATTAGTGAATAGGGTAGTAATATCTTTTTTTATTGCACCCTGTTTTAACAATTTTGCAAATGTTTCTGCTCTCTCGCTCTGTTCACCAATGATTATTCTTGATGGGTATAAATTATCAAATAAAGCTTTCCCTTCTCTTAAAAATTCTGGAGAAAATATTATGTTTTTAAGATCAATTTTATCTTTTAGAGCTTCCGTAAAGCCAACTGGTACGGTAGACTTAATGATTACAATTGCTTCAGGACAATATTCTTTTACCTCATACACAACTGATTCAACACTAGAAGTGTTAAAATAATTCGTCTTCGGATCGTAATCTGTAGGTGTTGCAACGATCACGTAATCGGCATTAAGATAGGCATCATTCTTATCTAAAGTGGCTCTAAAGTTTAATTCTTTGCTTTCTAAAAAAGAAACAATTTCTGCGTCGTCTATCGGAGATTTTCTATTGTTCAGCAAGCTTATTTTCTCTGGAACGATATCCAAAGCTACAACTTCATTGTGCTGTGCTAACAAAATTGCATTTGAAAGACCTACATATCCTGTTCCTACTACTGTGATTTTCATTCCTTTTAACTATAAAATATAAAATGATTAAGAGATCATGATTAATGACGGAGTGCTCTTTATTTTCTCGTCTTAAATAACATTACAGAATTCTATAATTTGGAATCACAATTTTTTAAAATCCCCTTCACATCATAAACAACAGCTGTATCTTTTTTAAGCAGATCTAAATCTAAATCTAAAAACTCATTATGAGCAACACCTAAAATGATCGCATCAAATTTCTCAGTCGGAATTTTAGATCTACTTTTAATACCATATTCATGTTTTACTTCTGCAGCATTTGCCCACGGGTCATAAGTGGTCACTTTAGTTCCATAATCTTCTAATGCAGATATTACATCAACAATTTTAGTATTTCTTACGTCGGGGCAGTTTTCTTTAAAAGTGATTCCCAACATCAAAATTTTTGCATTGTTAACCGCAATGTCTTTTTTGATCATCGTTTTAATGACCTGCGAAGCGACGTATTGTCCCATAGAGTCATTCAACCTTCTTCCGGCTAGAATAATTTCCGGATGATAACCGTATTCCTGAGCTTTCTGAGCCAGATAATAAGGATCAACTCCAATACAATGACCGCCTACTAAACCTGGTTTAAAAGGAAGGAAGTTCCATTTTGTTCCGGCTGCTTCGAGAACATCATGGGTATTGATATCCATTAAATTAAAGATCTTCGCCAATTCATTAACGAAAGCAATATTGATATCTCGCTGAGAATTTTCAATCACTTTAGCTGCTTCAGCCACTTTAATGGTTGGTGCTAAATGCGTTCCAGCCGTAATGACAGATTTATAAATATCGTTAACTATAATACCAATTTCAGGCGTTGAACCCGAGGTTACTTTCAGAATTTTTTCTACCGTATGTTCTTTATCACCTGGATTAATTCTTTCTGGTGAGTAACCTGCGAAGAAATCAACATTAAATTTTAAACCTGAAATTTTTTCAACTACAGGAATACAATCTTCTTCAGTCGCTCCAGGATATACCGTCGATTCATAAATAACGATATCACCTTTTTTTAATACTTTACCGACCGTTTCACTCGCTTTAATAAGCGGCGTTAAAACTGGACGATTATTTTTATCTACTGGTGTCGGAACTGTGATGATGTAAATGTTAGAATCTTCAATATCTTTTAAATCATAAGAACAATAAAGACCTTTCTCTTCTTTCGATGGATTGTTCTTAACCATTGCAGAGTTTAATAATTCATCTGAAACTTCTAAAGTATCATCGTGACCATTTTTAAGATCATTAACTCTCGCCTGGTTAATATCAAAACCAACTACGGGAAATTTGGTCGCGAAAAGACGGGCTAGCGGTAAACCGACGTAACCTAAGCCGAGTACTGTAATTTTATGCTGCATAGTTTTATTTTAAATTGTTCCAGTACCAGGTCACGGCTTCTTTTAAACCGTCCTTCATGGAAAACTGAGGATTATAATTCAATAATTCTTTAGCTTTATCAATGCTCGCTAAGGAATGGGGGACATCACCTTTGCGGTAATCTCCGTATTTTACTTCAACGTCCGCAATTTTCGGATCAAAGTCTGATAAATATTCTTTTAAATATTTGACCAGATCATTTAAAGTCGTTCTTTCTCCAAACGCAGTATTGTAAACCTGGTTCAGAGCTTCTGTATTCTCTGAAGTTAAAGCTAAGAGATTCATTAAAACAACGTTATCGATGTAAGTGAAATCTCTCGAATATTCTCCACCACCATTAATCGTAGGAGATTCATGAGCCATGAACTGCATCACAAATTTTGGGATGACCGCGGCGTAAGCTCCATTGGGATCCTGACTACGGCCGAAAACATTAAAATATCGTAAGCCGATGGTATTAAAATCATAGGTTCTTTTAAATACGTCTGCGTACAATTCGTCCACATATTTAGTAATAGCATACGGTGATAAAGGCTTACCGATAACATCTTCCACTTTTGGCAAAGCAGCAGAGTCTCCGTAGGTCGAGGAACTTGCAGCATACACAAATCTTTCAACACCAGCATCTTTTGCCGCGACGAGCATTTTCAGAAATCCACCAACATTTACTTCATTGCTGGTAATAGGATCATTTATAGAACGCGGGACCGAACCCAAAGCCGCTTGATGCAGAACAAAATCCTGATCAGCACAAGCTTTTTGACAAGTCTCCAGATCTCTTATGTCACCTTCAATCAAAGTAAATTTTTCATTTAGCAGAAATGGCTCTATATTTTGTCTTTTTCCCGTTGCAAAATTATCTAAACAGGTGACCCTGGCTCCGTGCTGAAGCAAAGCGTCGCAAAGATTAGATCCAATAAAACCGGCACCACCAGTTACGAGTACTTTTTTATTTTTTAAATTTTTAAAGTCTGACATCAATAATATATTTATTTCTATTTTGTATTACAGGGTTTGGCTTTTAAACTAAAACTTGCTTCGAATCTGCTCCCAAATGCTTTTTTTCTCTTCGGTGTAGTAGCCATAACCATATTTGCCTCCGTAGCCATATCGGAGTTCATCTTTATCAACGTCATTTAAAACGATACCTACCTTTGCCACATTCTCATCAGCCGCTACCGTTTTCACATATTTCAGGAGATTTTTCTCCGTATATCTTGCACGTACAACGTAAACTAGTACATCGGCAAGCCTCAAAATATGAAAAGAGTCACTCACCATCATCATTGGGGCCGAGTCGATTAAAACATAATCATAACGGCTCACTAAATCATCAAGCAAATCTTTCAAGCGACTATCTTCCAACAAATCAGTAGGATTGGGAGGAATGGTACCGGAGTCAATAATATCCAGGTTCGCATGTAGTCCAGACGGGAATGTAATATCTGATGCTTGAGTGCTTGCATCTGCTAAGAAATCGGAGAGTCCCAATTTGTTCGCAGGAACGTATCTTTTTAATTGTGGATTCCGAAGATCAGCTCCTATAAGAACTACTCTTTTATTGGAGCTTAAGCTCAATGCAGAATTGATAGAAACGGTAGTTTTTCCTTCTCCTTTTACAGAGGAGGTAAACAAAATAATTGGGGATCTGTTCTCTATTTTTGTGATCATGAATTTCAGATTTGTAATGAGGATCCGAAATGCTTCCGCATAAATAGAAAGGTCATTTTTCGCAACCAGATCGCCATTTTCTTTACTGGCCGTTGGAACTTCTGCCAGTAATGGGATATTTGGTAAAACTCTGGAGATATCACCTTTATTCGATATTTTAGAATCAAAAAAGAATAGAATATAAAATAGTAAAAATGGTAATGCTAAAGCTAAGACCAGCGCTATCAAATAAATTTTAGAGTTTTGGGGAGATACAGGATTTGTCATCGTGTATGCAGGATTCACTACCCGTGCTTTTGGAGTAGTTACTGCTAAAGAAATCGAAGTTTCTTCGCGTTTTTGCAGAAGAAAGAGATAAAGTGCTTCTTTAATATTTTGCTGACGATCTATTGTTCTAAAGATCTTCTCCTGGCCTGGAAATTTTCCAACTGCAGTTTTATTTTGATTTACTTCAGATTGCAGTGCTGAAATATTGGATTGCAGTGACGCACGTGACTTCTTTAAATTCTCTTTTATAAGACTTCGCATGGAAGAAATATCTCTGTTAAACTGAATTACAGCAGGGTTGGAGTTGGTTGCTTGCTTCAGCGTTTTATTTCTTGTTAAAACCAACTGATTATATTCGTTGATCACATTATCTAAACCTGAAGGCATACCCAGATTACTCGGTAAAAGTTGCTCGTTATTTGCAGAATTGGCATAGCTTAAAACTGAGTTTACCATTTCCAATTGCGTACCAACATCCATAATTTTTTTCGTCGCCTCATTCGCATTTTCTACCGACATTTGAGCTTGGGTTACTAAATCAGTAATTTGATTGTTTCTTTTGAAGGTGGCTTTCTGATCTTCAATATTGCCAAGTTCTTTCGTGATCAGATCTAATCGGCCATCGATAAATTTACCCGTATTTTGCGACTCTAAATTTTTGTTCGTAATAGCATCCTGATTATAGATTTTAATGAGTTCATTTAAAATATTTTCAGATTTTTCTGGTGTTTTACCCGCCAAAGTGAGTTTAATAATACTCGATTTATTTTTAACATCTTGGTCAGCAGTAATGCTTTGCTCCAATGAATTAACAAGTCCGTCCGGGCGGAGAAGACTCAATTGAACAGTTTCATCAAAGGGAACAAGTGGTTGTCGGTAAAGAGTTACCACTGCATATTTTAGTTGTATCGCCTGACCATACCTATATGTTTTTTCACTGTTTTCTTCTTCGCTTAATTTAAACTGTTGCGAGTTAACTGGAGAAACTGAAAAGTTTTTTGATTTGAATTTTTTAGTGTCAAGAATGTTTAAAGTACCAAAAATAGGAGTTCCGCTATATAAACTGGTTGTAACGACCCTTCCTTCATAGGAAACCTGCACGTCGAGATTGAGTTTTTTAACTAGATCAAATAACAAAGGTTTAGATTTCATGATAGAAATTTCATCCTGTAAATTGGCTCCACCTATTTCTCCTCCCAGAGAGAGGTTGGCGAAATCCTGCATATTAACGGAACTATTTTTTTTATCAGCAGTGGAAATCAAAACAGATGCACTCGTAGAATATTGTTTTGGAGTGTACCGAAGATATAACCATGCAACTATAAACGCAACAATCAGAGATAATATAAACCAAGGCCATTTTCTAATATATTTACCTATTTCCGCCTGTAAATCGAAGGAATAATTCTCCCCGTTTTCCTGTAATTCGTCCATAATTATTTTATCGTACTAATAAGGATTGAGAATATCGCGACCGCACTTCCAATGATAGAGAAAATTAGAGTACGGTTAGGATTTGTTCCCGCTATAATTTTTTTATTCGCATCAGGTTCTACATACAATACATCATTTTGTTGCATATAATAATAAGGAGAAGAAGTAATGTTTTTTTCTGTAAAATCAATCACGTAAGTGTTATCCGATCCATTTTCATGACGTACAAGTTTTACTTTGGTTCTATCTCCATAATCTGTCATGTCTCCTGCCATTCCAAGAGCTTGAAGCAAAGTGACTTTATCTGAGGCACTGGTATATTGTCCCGGCTTTTTTACTTCTCCTAAAACAGTAATGTTAAAATTTAATTGACGCACCGATACTAATGGATCTGTCAGGTATTCCAGTAATCTTTTTTCCAGATCTTCTCTTAGTTGAGATAACGTCATATTCTGCACATACAACTTGCCCAAGACTGGAAAAATAATATAGCCTTCATTACTTACCAGATATCCGACTGGTGCACCCTGCACTGTTTGATTCGGTAAAACTTCAGTACTGTTACCCGCCTGATTCATCGTGTTAAGATTGAAGGGCCTTACTGCATTATCGTCAAATGCAGAAACTTTAATATCCAGTAAATCTCCGGTTTGCAAATGCGTTCCTTCAAACACTGCTTGTTTGACCTCATTATCCATACTGGATTTTTGATTCTCCATGTAGACCATATTTTCTTTTGGTTTACAGGAAAACGCCATAAAGAATATGATTGCAAGAAGAAAACTATTTTTAGTGCTTTTCATTTTGATTTTTAGAAGTTGCAAAAGTATAAAAAATAAATCATTAACATTTAAAGATACATTAAGAATTGTTAGCATGTTTTCTCATGAGAGTTAGAATATTAGGTATAGAAGGCTAATTGATTGACTATTTTTACTTTACATTCCATTTTTATTAAAAATATGCAATTCATAAATTTATTTTAATGCATAAAAGATACCTGAAAAAGTATAGCATAATTAAAGATTTTAGAAATTATAATTACATTCTGTATCGGCTGTTATCAAATTTCTATCAGAATATTCCCATTTCGATTACTTTTTCAAAATGATTCTGATCAGGATTTACCTCGAAAATGTTTTTCCTAATTATTTTAAACGGAAAAACTGTTTAAAATCGTATTTTTGTCGAAAGAAGAAATTTATGCAGTTTTTAGATGAATATCAGGAAATCGTTGCCAAAGCAATAGAAAAATATAAATTCAAAGATAAGCCCGCAGAGCTTTACGATCCAATGAACTATATTATTTCTCACGGGGGCAAAAGATTGCGACCGATCATGGTCCTCATGGCAAGTGATATGTTTGGCGGGGATTTGAAAAAAGCCATCAAACCCGCACTGGCAATCGAATTTTTCCACAATTTTACTTTGATCCATGATGATATTATGGATGAGGCGCCGCTCCGAAGAAATAAACCAACGATCCACACTTTACACGGAATCAATGTTGGAATTCTGTCCGGAGATGCTTTACTCATTAAAGCGTACAAATTTTTCGAAGATCTTGAACCCGAGCTTTTCAAAGCTTGTGTCCGCGTTTTCACGCACACCGGACTTTTACTCTGCGAAGGCCAGCAATACGATATCAATTTTGAGACTTTAGAAGATGTGACCTACGACGATTATATTCGCATGATCACCTACAAAACCGGCGTTTTAAGTGCGTCGTCTTTCGAAATTGGTGCTTTGATCGCAGGTGCGCCGTTTAAAGATGCAAAAGCAATTTTCAATTTCGGAAAACACATCGGGATTGCCTTCCAGATTATGGATGATTATTTAGATGTTTTTGGAAATCAGGAACAATTCGGTAAAAAACACGCGGGTGATATTTACGAAAATAAAAAAACGGTGCTTTATCTTCTGGCTCGCGAGCATGCTTCTGAAGAAGAAAGGAAAGAACTCGATTACTGGTATTCCAAGAAAACCGATAATGTTGATAAGGTCTACAGCGTAGAAAAGATTTTCCGTCTTACAAAAGTGGATGAAAAAACGCTTCATCTTATTCAAAAACACAATGAGATCGCGCAGGATTATCTCAAAAAAATAGACGTTCCCGACGAAAAGAAAAAGCCCTTCATCGAGCTAGCCAACTACCTTTTACGCCGAGAAAGTTAATTTATTCACAAATTAATATCCTGTTTGATTATCAAATCAGCACATTATAATTCAACGCTCATCATAAATTAATTTAGAACCATCAAATCGTCACATTGCCCCATTGTCACATCACCACATCACCACATCATCAAATCATCACATCAATAAATGAAATTCCGCACCGAAGTAGAAATTCCAGATTCTGAATTAAAAATTGAAATTGAAGACCAAGTATTTTCAATTGGATCTTGCTTTTCCACAGAAATGTCGGATCTCTTGAAAACGGGTCAAATTCAAACCTTCAACAATCCGTTCGGAACGCTTTTCAATCCGTTTTCCTTAAATAATGCGGTAAAGAAACTGCACAATGCCGATCATTATCTGGAAGAAGATTTAGTCAGTTTTAGCGACGAAGTGATTTCTTTAGACCATCATTCCTCCTTTAATTCGCGGTTCCTGCATCAAACTTTAGACAAGATCAATTCTCAGATTGAATCGGGAAATCAGTTCCTCCAAAAAACAAACTGGGTTTTGATCACTTACGGAACTTCTTTTATTTATGAATTTTTACCAAAGAAAAAACTGGTCTCAAACTGTCACAAAATTCCTGGTAAATATTTTGAGAAAAGATTGTTAACGCATCTGGAACTCACAGATTCTATGTATGAAACAGTGGTGAATCTGCAAGATATCTGCGAAGAGAAGGTGCAGATCTTGTTTACCGTTTCGCCCGTGCGACATACCAAAGACGGCATGGTCGAAAATACGCTGAGTAAATTCAAATTGATCACCGCGATTCACGAAATCATTCCCCAATTCGAAAATTGTCATTATTTGCCGGCTTACGAAATTTTGATGGATGATTTACGGGACTACCGTTTTTACAAAGAAGATTTAATTCACCCCAATAAACAGACAGTTCAGTATATCTGGGAAAAATTTGGGAATGCGTATTTTTCAGATGAAACTAAATCATTTGTCACCGAAAATGCAAAAATCGCAACGGCTTTGGAGCATAAAACTTCAGATGATAAAAATCCAAAATACCTGGAATTTTTAGAAAAGTTGAAAGGGAGAATTTCTGAACAACAGGCGAAAGTGAAGCATAAGATATTCTAAGATAATTTGGGCAGACATTTCCGCCTTCCATTCCCTTACGATTTTACATCGGGATCCATTCAAGTCGGGCTGCAATTTAGTTTAACCAAGAAAGACCTGTTATTCTAATATCAACAATTAACAATCAACTCATATGATCGATACGCACACTCATTTATATTCCGAAGAATTTGACTCAGACCGAAAAGTAATGATTGAAAGAGCTTTAAATAAAGGCATTTCTAAATTTTATCTTCCTGCAATCAATTCTGAAACGCACGAAAAAATGCTCGCTTTAGAGAGCGAATATCCGAACCAGATATTTTCCATGATGGGACTGCATCCTTGTTATGTGAAACCCGACACCTGGGAAGAGGAACTTAAATTGGTCAAAAAGCATTTAAATGCAAGATCATTTCCCGCGATCGGAGAAATTGGAATTGACCTGTATTGGGACAAATCAACTTTAGATATTCAGATAAAAGCTTTCGAACAGCAGATCGACTGGGCCATTGAAAAAGATGTGCCGATTGTTATTCACACCCGCGAAAGTTTCGACGAAACCTTTGAAGTTTTAGAAAGAAAAAAACATCCGAAATTACGAGGGATATTCCATTGCTTTTCCGGCAACCTGGAGCAGGCAAAACACGCCGTTGACCTTCACTTTATTTTAGGAATCGGTGGAGTAGTTACTTTTAAAAATGGCAAGATCGACCAGTTTTTAAATGAAATTCCATTAGATAAGATCGTTCTGGAAACCGATTCTCCTTATTTAGCGCCCGTTCCGCACCGCGGAAAAAGAAACGAAAGTTCCTACCTTGATTTGGTCGTTGGTAAGCTGGTGAATATTTACGGCAGAGATTTTTCAGAAATTGACAGGATCACGACAGAAAATGCAAACAGAATTTTTAGTAATTTAACTTCCTAAATTTAAAAGCTATGAAAAAGAAATCTAAATATGTTCTAGTCGTCGGCATTCTGATTTTAGTACTCGGAAGTTATCTTTATTTGAGTGTGGATGGCGATGCGATAAACCAGCAAAACACCGAAATAGTAACCTCTGCGACGAATGCTGAAGATGCAGCAAAACAAATTTCAGCAAATAACAGAGCTGAAGTGGGCGGTCATTCCTTCGCTTTATTTTTGCTGGGATTGGGCGGTGCTTTAACGTTGCTTTCTCTGGTACAATTGGTAAAAAAAGATCCTTCATAAACTTGACTGAATATTTTACTGTGTCGTTAAAAAAATAAAAAGACCGCAAAAATTAATTATTGCGGTCTTACTTTTATACGAATTAGAGATTATTTGCGATTTATAAATCTATTTAGTTTCTTTTTAGGCTGTAAATTCCAAACACAAAATCACTTGGGTGATTTTTTAGCAGTTCATCTTCAAGATCAAAAATTTGGTGAAGAATTTTTTTCTTTTCGGGATTTAAATCGACGAAATGGTGCGAAATATCTTTCAATGCGCTTTGCAAAATATTATTTCCATAAAATTTTTCTTCAACAATATCGAAACAGTCATGAATTGCAGGAATAATCGACTGCGAATCTACGCATTCTGAAGGATCCGCAATAATCATCCTCAAAGTTCCTGAACCGTAATAGTTGTTTTTGTAGATTTCCGTTTTAAATATTTTCCGATATTTTTTTGGAATAACTTTAATTGCTTTATTTATATAATCCAGCTGGATCTTCGAATATTGTAGTCGACTGGAACCCACAAATTCATTGATGATCAAAAGACCTTCTGGAATAAGATTTTTTATGACTACTTTTTTCAGAAATTCAGAAATATGATCAAAGTGATGTAGAGAAGCATGAAAAAAGACCACATCAAATTTTTTGTGATCAAAATCATGTTCCATAATATTCTCTGCATGATAGAAAATATTTTTTAACCCCTTTTCATCAGAAATCGCTTTAGCTTTTTTAAGCAATTCGTCGGAAAAATCATAGCAGTCGATCTCGCAGTTTGGATTAAGTTCAGCAAGCCGGATTTCGTGACTGCAAACACCGGTTCCTAAAGCCAGAATTCTTATTTTTTCTTTCCCCTTAAAATATTTGTTGGCGATATATTCTTCGTACAACATCTCTTTGTCGCCGGTAATTAATTTATTCCAGCGCTTTCGGACTTCCGGAACGATCCAAAAACTAGAACTTTCTAAATTATGATCATTGAAGGCACTTTGCGTACGTTTAAAAGCATTTAGATTTAGTTTTGAAAGCAAAAAGGATAAACCACGCTGATGAAATTTAATGTAGATCTCGGAAAAGTCTTCTCGGGTTATAAAGCTCATTCTGGTTTGTTATTGCTTGTTGGTATTTTTTAAAAAGTTGAAATTTTCCTGACCGATAAAAATACTATTTTTCTTTAAAGAAATCCATTACAAATAATTAAAATATTTATGGATTTTTTTATCAAATGATCTATACCTTATTTTTCTTCCTTACTAAAAAAGACCGCAATAATTAAATATTGCGGTCTTTGCGATTTCCTTTGTCTCGTTCCTGAAACGAGATGAAACGATTATCTGTTTCTTGTAAAGTTGCTTTTATTATTCGGTTTTTTACTTCCGGCATTATCTTTTCCCTGAATTCGTGGTCGCGGCGTAAAAGATTTGTTATTCGAATCTCTTTTTTGCGCTACTAAATTATCAGTATGGAAAGGATGATCTCTTTCAATTGGAATCTTCTTCCCAATCAATTTTTCAGTACTTTTCAGATTCACAAGATCTAAACCATCAACAAAAGAGATTGAACTTCCTTCCGCTCCGGCTCTTCCTGTTCTTCCGATCCGGTGAACGTATGTTTCAGAAACATCAGATAGTTCGAAATTTAGAACGTATTTTAACTCGTCGATGTCAATACCTCTTGCTGCAATATCAGTGGCGACCAAGATTCTGGTTTTTCCTGACTTAAAGTTGCTTAAAGCATTTTGTCTTTGATTCTGAGATTTATTTCCGTGAATTGCTTCGGCGGATATTTTATGACTCTGTAATTTTCGAGCGATTTTATCGGCACCATGTTTCGTTCTGGAAAATACCAAAACCGATTCTTTGATGTCGTTTTGTAGAATATGCGTCAACAAGTCTAACTTATCATCTTTATCAACAAAATATACTTTTTGATTGATCGTATCTGCCGTAGCAGAAACGGGTGCAACTTCAACTTTCACTGGATTAGAAAGCATTGAATTTGCTAATTTGCTGATCTCATCGGGGAAGGTTGCAGAAAAGAAAAGGGTTTGTCTTTTCGGTGGCAACAGTTTAATGATCTTTTTTACATCATGTACAAATCCCATGTCGAGCATTCTGTCGGCTTCGTCCAAAACGAAAACTTCCAAGTTTTGAAGAGAAACAATTCTCTGGGAAATAAAGTCTAATAATCTTCCCGGAGTTGCAACTAAAATATCAACGCCTCTTCTTAAAGCTTTTTCCTGTGCAGCTTGTTTTACTCCACCAAAAACTACGAGGTTTCTGAGGTTTAGATTTCTACCGTACGCATTGAAACTTTCTTCGATCTGAATCGCTAATTCCCGTGTTGGTGTTAATACCAAAACTTTGATGTTATTGTTGCGGGAGTTTTTTTCTGCAAGATTTTGTAGAATAGGAATGGCAAAAGCAGCTGTTTTTCCGGTTCCGGTTTGCGCCGTTCCGAGTAGATCTCTGCCTTGTAAAATGCTGGGGATTGCTTTTTCCTGAATTGGAGTTGGTTGTGTGTAACCTTCTGTTATAAGCGCATCAAGGATGGGCTTAATTAATTTTAAGTCTGTAAATAACAATATTTTCTGTATTAAAAATGATTGCGGATGAAGTGTTTTACTTCTACATTTTTGGCTTGAAAACGCAAACCCTGTAGAGGTAATGATTTTCTATTTTAGTAAAAATGAATTACTGAAATGGCTTAAGAATGCCGCTGAATATTTTGCAAAGATAGGTTTTTTCGGCTAAAAAAAATTTAATTCAGAAAAAGAGAGAAATCAGAGCTTATTTTGTACCGAAATTTATTTTTTTAATATTCTCTTTGAAAGCGCACCGATCGTTGTTCCCTGAACTAAAATACTGAAAGCCACACAAATATAAGTCACGATCATTAAAATATCTTTTGTTTCTGAAGCGGGAAGCGACATGACCAAAGCCAGCGACAGTCCACCGCGTAATCCGCCGAAAATGATGATCTTGGATTCCGGTTTTCCTAACTTTAAGATAGTAAGAGACATTTTTCGTGGAATGTTGACGGTGAAGTAACGCGAAACCATCAAAATTAAAATCGTTATAACGCCGAGAACAATATATTTCAAATTAAAATCGAGAACCACCAAAACCAAAGCGATCAATAAGAATAATAAAGCGTTTAAGATAATCTCCAGCAATTCCCAGAATTTCGCAACGTATTCTTCCGTGGTTGTACTCATGGCTTCTATTTTTCGGAAGTTCCCAACCATCAATCCCATAATGACCATGGCTAAAGCTCCTGATATATGCATTTGTGCAGAAAGGAAGTAGCCCAGCATTACAAAAGCTAAGGTAAGAAGCACTTCTGTTTCGTAGTGATCGATGGTTTTCAAAAGATAATGTAAAATATATCCTAAGACCAAACCGAATGTAATTCCACCTCCGGCTTCCTGTAAAAATAAAAATCCAAAGTGAGGAAAATCAAATTCAACGGAACCCGAGGAAAGCATTTGCACTAGCGCTATAAAAATAACCACTCCAACACCGTCATTGAAGAGCGATTCGCCTACAAGCGTTACTTCGATTTTCTCCGGAACTTTGGCTGCCTTTAAGATCGTTAAAACAGCGATTGGATCTGTAGGAGAAATCAAGGCTCCGAAGATTAAACAGTATAAAAAAGGGATTTCTAGACCCAACCAATGAGAAACGTAGAAAAACGCTACCGCTACAAAAATGGTAGAAAAAATAACTCCGCCTAAAGCTAAAACCGAAACGTCTTTTAAATACTTCTTCAACGTGAACCAATTCGTATGCATGGATCCGGCGAAAAGTAGAAATCCTAAGAATATATTTAAAACCGATTTGCTGATGTCTGTACTGATCACCAATGCTTTGATTTGATCAAAAGGCAGACTGTAAAAAGATTTAATTCCAATAGAAACCAGGGAAAGGAGCGATGACAGGAAAAAAAGTCCGATCACAAAAGGCAATTTTATAAACCGCTGATTGATGTACGCAAAAAATGCGGCCAATGAGATGAGAATAATGATGTAATAATAAGAAGGCATGTTTTTATTTTCTTTTGTAAACTTCGATGGTATCGATTTTCAATTTTACTTTTAGCCAATTTCTCAGCGTTGTTTCCTGGTCTGTGGTTAATGCTGCGGTAGATTCATAAAGTGCGACAGGAATGATCTTCGTAGAATCTGTTCTGTTATAAATTTCCTGCTTGGCGACCGAAAGTGTACTTATCTCAGGGACAATAGACTGCGCCTCCGGAAAAAGATTTTCGGTCTTGAAAGAATATTTTTTTACCTGATTGTTTAACTCGGTGATAATCGCTGTAGATTGATCTACCACTTCATTGGTCTCCGCATTCTTTGTTGTTGCATTGGCCAGAAAAGCACTGTCTTGACGAATGATCAACTGCGTATCTTCAATCTTATACTCTTTTAATTTGTCGTTTAAACTCTTGATCTGAGCTGCTGAAAAAGTTCTGTTCAAAAAGGCAAGTTCAATCTTTTTAGGACTGGAGGAATAGGATGTTTTCTTATAAACGATCGTGTTGCCTTTGTCATCAAACTCCTTTGAGAGAAAGCTTTTCACTTTGATCTCGTAGTTCTGTTGATTTATAAACCGGTAGGCAAAAAAAATGCTGGGAATAATCATCAATGAAATAATCACAGAGATCCAGATTCTTATTTTGTCTGATTTTTTTTTATCTACGAATTCTACCGCTGGGTATTTTAGGAATTTAACAATAACGTAAGTTGCAATACAGATAAAAACGCAATTAATGGTGTAAAGAAACATGGCACCACCGAAGTAGGCAAAATTACCTGTCGCTAAACCATAACCTGCGGTGCAAAGTGGTGGCATTAAAGCGGTGGCGATCGCAACGCCGGGAATTGGATTTCCTTTCTCAACGCGCGTTACGGCGATCACGCCTACTAAACCTCCGGAAAAAGCGATTAAAACGTCGTAAATATTCGGTGCAGTTCTGGCAATAATTTCAGAATGTGCTTCCTTGTAAGGACTTAAAAAGAAATATAAAAAGGAGACGAGCAAACCAACGATCGTCGAAAGTAGAAGATTTTTTAAAGATTTTCGCAATAATTGAAAATCAAACATTCCCAAAGCAAAACCAGCTCCTACAATTGGTCCCATTAACGGGGAAATAAGCATCGCACCAATAACAACAGCCGTAGAATTAACGTTTAAACCAACAGATGCAACCATAATTGCACAGGCCAGAATCCACAAATTTGACCCACTGAAAGAGATGTTGCTTTTTACATTGGCCAAAACTTTTTGCTTGTCTTCTTCGCCATTGTGAAGATTGAAAATATTGTTCATCAAAAAAAATTATAAAGGCCAAATATAATAAAAAGAGACGGGGAATTTTCTACGGTTTAGATTTTACCCAAAACTAGTTTTCACCGAAGTGTAAAACCCTTTGTGGAAAAGGAATTTCTATATTATTTTTCTTGAATTCCTCGAATATTTTTATGCGCAGATCACTTTTAAGATTTTCTACGCGAAACACATCTGCTGCCCAAAAATAGAGGTTAAAGATAAGTGCCGAATCAGCATAGTCATTAAAGCGGACAAATGGCAATGGTAGTTTTGAAATTTTATCGTTCTCTACCGCGGTTTGTTTCAGGATCTCCATTACCATCTTAATGTCTGCGGAATAGGAAACTCCGATCTGAATATCGAATCGGGAATTAGGATTGGTATGTGTCCAGTTTAAAACGCTGTTTTTTGTTAAAATGGTGTTGGGAAGAATAATGTATTTATCATCCCGAGTCAAAACGGTTGTTGTTCGTAAGTTGATTTCTTTCACCTGACACACAAGTTTATCGGTTTCGATGATGTCGCCAACTTTGATACTTGAATCTAATAAAAGAACAATTCCGGATACAAAGTCACTATATTTTGTAATCCCAGTCCAACACCGACCAAAAGTGCTGCAGAAGCGCCTAAAAGAACCGAAACATTAATGCCGATCATATTCATTCCCATAATAAATCCCAAAATATAAAGGACATATTTCGTCAGAATGAAAATGGTATGCTTCTTATCATCGTCTAATTTATTAGTGGCATAAATTACTTTTCGCAGCAATTTGATCAGAAAGGAAAGTCCAATAATAAAAAGGATCAAAAATAGAATAGAAGAAAGTTCAATGCTTTGCTTACCAACACTGAACAATTTATAATCTAAAATTTTATTTATTTCGAAATCCATTTTCGGTTACATTATCAAACGAACGCCGCCAAGATCTGCGACTCTGTAACTGAAACGATCGCTTGGTGAGGCAATAAACATAAAGTTTTTCGGGATATTCCATTTTTTGGAAAGTTCCTCGATCAATTTCGGAGTAAATTCGCCGATGATCTCTATAAATTCAATGTCAATATCCGGATAAGCGCGATCTAAAACCCGAAGATCGACCTTTAGTTCTTCGTTATTTTCGCCTTCTCGCATCACATTCACGATCTTTAATTTACGGGTAGTTTCATTATCTTCAACATATTGCATCACTTTATTTAAAATGGCAACATTGTCTTTTTTGGTAAAGAATACGAACTCCTGTGCATTAATTCTTCGGTGAAGTCGGTGAAGTTTTTTATTGCTGCTGATCACAAAACCCCGGAAAGGATTGTAAATATTTTCGAGCATTTGAATGATCGCTTTAATGATCTTGATTCTGTTTAACATGATCATCACTACCAATAAAGCAGGGAACAGGTATTTCAGAAAGGTAAAAAACGCGTTACTATTCAGAACAATATTTCCATAAAAAGCAATCACGATAAAAGTAACCGCGACTAAAACAGAGGGAATTGAGGCCCGAATTGGCCGTGGAAGTTTCCTTCTTTTAAATTTCAAAAGTAGATTTCCAATTCCAAAAAGTGCCATTACCGATAAGAAAGAAAAAGTGTAAACTCCCGCTAAAGAAGTCAGATCACCCATGGTTACAAATAAAACAGAAATACAAAGAATAAAAAATCCTACTGCAATTCTGTAATGAGATCCTTTTTTGTTTTGCTGTAAAAAATAATTCGGTAAAATTCGGTCCAGAGTCATCCGGTTAACCAATCCCGAAACTCCAACAAAAGAAGTCAGAACAGCTCCACAAAGAACCAGAACTGCATCGATGGCGATTATATAAGCAAGCCATTTTCCACCCGCTATTTCACCGACGTACGCTAATAAAGCAGTTTGATGTTCACCTACGGTTGCAAGTGGCAAGACGAAAATAATGATCAGAGCCAAAAGAGGATTAAAGAAACTCACAATCGCCCACATGTTGCGAAGTGTTTTACTGAAAACGCCGGCTTCCTGCTCTTCCACAAAATTGGCAGAACTTTCAAAACCAGAGATTCCAAGCATCGCGGCAGAGAACCCTAAAAATAAAGCGGTAATAATTCCGCCCGATTTGAGTGGCGTATTCCAGTTAAGATGAAAAGTTTCAAAACTATGGGTAGAAATAAACCAGATTCCCGCAATCACAAGTAGAGAAAGAGAAACGAGATGAATCAGAAAAATAACGACCGCCACATTTGCAGATTCGCCAATTCCCGAAATCGTAAGCATTGTGAAGATAAATAATACCAGAACCGTGGCAATAATAACGTTGATCCAGGGCAATAAATTGTGAAGATAGTGCATCGCTTCACTTGCAGAAATTACGGCGGTCGCCATATAAGAAAGAACAGTTAACGTCGCCGCGACTGATGCTGTTCTTTTGGAAGCCGTATTTAACAGCACATTATAAGCACCTCCATTTAAGGGTAAAGCACCAACAACTTCCACATAAATTTTTCTAAAAATAAAGAGTACTGCCGCAACGATCAGCAGAGAAAGCCAGGCATATTGTCCTGCATACATAATGGTAAGCGCCGAAACGTATAAACAGGAAGAACTGATGTCATTACCGGAAATCGCTGTAGATTGAAGTTCGTTGAGTTTTTTATGAACGGGTTTTTCCAAATTGGGAGTTATCATTTAATTTTTTTTCAGTGACTTACAGCGGTTTTTGCTGCCTAAAAGATTTTCAGGAAAAAATCAGACTGTA
Source organism: Chryseobacterium sp. UYP7 (assembly GCF_056279225.1). Taxonomy (NCBI): domain Bacteria; kingdom Pseudomonadati; phylum Bacteroidota; class Flavobacteriia; order Flavobacteriales; family Weeksellaceae; genus Chryseobacterium; species Chryseobacterium sp. UYP7. The sequence goes on along the minus strand of NZ_JBWBQW010000009.1, from coordinate 39,486 downwards.
AATGTAAAAGAAATTTTTTTTAACAGACTTAATTTTTTAATCTAATTCTAAGATTAATCAATCTTTTTCCAGCTTTGATTCAACCTTAGATCTTCCATAAAAGTGTAGATCTCTTTCAGTTTTGGAGTTCCATTTTTACCATAGTCTTCAATGTTTTTGGAGGTTCCATCAATAAAATTAATTCGAAGGTACGCACTTGGCAGATCGGAAACGTTTCTGTTTTTATAGTTGTTTTGAAGAGATGTCAAATTGGCACTTTCCAATAAGTTGATCATCTTCTTAAAATCAGATTCGGTTATTGTTGTTGTAAAAGTTCCCTCTTTTTGTTGAGAAAATTCACTTTTCGAATGTTCTTTCGTAAACGTAAAATGTTCTGCTTCGATCACCGCAGTTCTGTCTGGATTAATGGTGATTTTAAAAATCGGACAAAAACCGAAACAGGCGCCTGCTTCGTATTGGATTTTAGAATATTTTGTAGAATTTTGAGTGGTGCAGGAAAGAAGAAAGATTGATAAAAATACTGTGACTAAATATTTCATGATTTTTGTTTAATCGACAACCTTCAACTATTGCACCAAAAGTTTATTTAAATCTGTAGCCTAAACCAGCCTGTAAGAAACCAATTTTAGTTGGTGGAGCGTTTTCAATAGCACTGTTAAAAAAGTTGAAGTGATATCTCGCATCTGCGAAAAAGTGCTCATCAAATTTATATTCTGTGCCTAAGAAAGGGGAGATATTCAAGGTTTTAAACAAGTCTGTTTTACCACTCGGTGTTTGATCAGAATTAAAGCTGTTTTTCACTTTAGAGGAAACATTAAATCCAAAATTCATTCCCGCAGATAAAGAAAACTTTGGAACCACATAATATTTTGCGGAGATAGGAACCTGAATTTGGGAGGTTGTAAAAGTAGTCGTATTAGTACCAATTACGACCACTTCATTTCCGACAATAGTTGTCAATTCTTCTGCCGGACTTTTTCCACCCAATTCCGTGTAAAGTAATTCTGCCTGAAGTGAAAATTTTTCGGATAAATGATATTCTGCGAGAGCACCAACATAAAAATATGATTTGGAATTGAATTTGAAATCATCGAATCCAGAAACCTGCCATTTCATATTAGAGAGCGTGTAACCGCCTTTTACGCCAAAGCTGTTTTGAGCACTTAGATTTCCGAACACGCTTATGATTAGAACCAGAACTATTTTCTTCATATCAATTAATTAAAAAGACCCATTAAAGATTTCCGCCTTCACCATGCAATTTTTTCCAGATCGCATCTTTCAATTCTACGATACCTTCCTGCGTCACTCCGGAAAAGAAAAGTAATTGACGATTCTCCGGAAATTCTTTCGCAATTTCTGCTTTCAACTCATCATCGAGTAAATCGGATTTAGAAATTGAGATAAGGAAATCTTTATCCATTAATTCCGGGTTATATTCTTTTAACTCATTTTCTAAGATCTTAAATTCTTCAAAATGACTTTCAGAATCTGCCGGGATCATAAATAATAAGATTGAGTTTCTTTCGATATGTCTCAAAAACCGATGACCTAAACCTTTTCCTTCCGCAGCACCTTCAATAATACCTGGAATATCGGCCATTACAAAAGACTTGTAATTTCTATATTCTACAATTCCTAAATTCGGTGTTAAAGTCGTAAAAGCGTAGTTTGCAATTTTTGGTTTCGCTGCAGAAACCGCTGCTAAAAGCGTTGATTTTCCTGCATTCGGGAAGCCTACCAATCCAACATCTGCCAAAAGTTTTAATTCAAAAACGATAAATCCTTCTTCACCATCCATTCCGGTTTGTGCAAAACGTGGCGTTTGATTCGTAGAGGATTTAAAATGTTCGTTTCCTTTTCCACCTTTACCGCCGTGCATCAGAATGATTTCCTGGCCGTCCTCCATAATTTCAGCGATGATCTCGCCTTCTTCATTTCGGGCAATTGTGCCCAAAGGAACCTCGATATATTTATCTTCACCGTAAGCGCCGGTCAACTGATTTTTCATTCCATTATGACCTTTCTCAGCTTTAATGTGACGCGTAAATCTAAGAGGCAAAAGAGTCCATTCATGAGCGTTTCCTTTCATGATAATATGACCACCTCTTCCGCCGTCGCCGCCATCGGGACCGCCTTTAGGAATATATTTTTCACGTCGAAGATGGGCAGAACCTGCACCGCCATGACCTGATTTACAATGAATTTTAACGTAATCTACGAAGTTTGACATTTTATTTTTTGTTTCGAGGTTCGTGTTTCGAGTTATTGTGAGAGCGAACCCCGTAACTCATATCCCACAACTCCTTTTATTTAATTTTTTCTACCTCTGCGAAAAGTTTTGTAGATATTTCATCTACTGCGCCTACACCGTTTACTTCAACATATTTGCCGTGTTGTTTGTAAAGTTCTGCAACTTCTGCGGTTTTTGAATAATATTCCTTAATTCTGTTTCTTATAATTTCTTCGTTGGAATCGTCGATTCTTCCGCTGGTTTCGCCTCTTTTCAAAAGTCTGCTCACCAAAAGTTCATCTTCTACTACCAAAGAAAGACAAACTGAGATCTTATCGTTTAAAACTTCTTTCACAATTTTCTCCAGTGCTTCGGTTTGGTTTGCCGTTCTTGGATAACCGTCGAAAATAAATCCATTTGCATCGGTAGGCCTCTTTACTTCGTCGGTCAGCATATCGGTCGTAACCTGATCGGGAACTAATTCCCCTTTATCGATGTAAGATTTTGCAAGTCTTCCTAGTTCCGTATCATTTTTCATGTTATAACGAAAAAGGTCGCCGGTGGAAATTTGTTTCAGATTAAATTTTTCAATTAAATTCTGAGCCTGTGTACCTTTCCCGCTTCCCGGAGGACCAAATAGAACGATGTTAATCATTTTTTACTGTTTGAATATTTTGAAATTTGTTTCTTGATATTTCTTTCAGAAAAGTCGGGTTATTTATTGATCCGACCTTCTTCTAACTGATATAAATCTTTTAGATTTCTTCCTAATTCATCATAATCTAAACCATATCCCAATACAAATTTGTTTGGAATTTCTTTCCCAACGTAATCTAATTTGAAATCTTTCTTGTAAACATCGGGTTTCAAAAGGAAAGTAGCGAGTTTTACTGATTTCGGTCTCTGCGTTTCCTTAAAATATTGAAATAAACTTTCAACCGTATTTCCTGTATCTACAATATCTTCGACCAAAATAATATGACGGTCTTTAATATCTTTCGTCAGTTCCATTTTTTGATAAACAATTCCTGTACTCTGCGTTCCTGCATAAGAACTCATTTGTAAGAATGCAATTTCGCATTTACCCGGATAATGTTTCAAAAGGTCAGAAAAGAAGAGAATCACACCGTTCAAAACTCCTATAAAAACTGGGGTTTCGTCCTTGTAATCTTCGTAGATCTTCAGCGCCGTTGCTTTTACAATTTCCTGAATTTCCGCATCTTTCAGATAAGGAACGAATGTTTTGTCGTGAATTTGTACAGATTCCATATATTATTTTCAAAGTGCAAATTTAAGGTTTTTTAAGGGATTTTTTATTATTTAAATTTTCAGCAGTTTTAATAGCGCCGTTTTTGGTAAAAAAGAATTTATTTATTACTAAATTTTTGCCCAAAACTTTTAATAAATCTATTTTTGTAGAAATCTAAAAAAAAGTAAAATATGGCGACTTATGTGGTTGTTGGTCTTCAATATGGAGACGAAGGGAAAGGCAAAATAACAGACGTTTTATCAGCGAAATCCGACTACGTTGTCCGTTTTCAGGGCGGCGATAATGCAGGACATACTGTTTACGCAGGTGAAGAGAAATTTGTTTTGCACCTGCTTCCATCCGGAGTTTTGCAATGCAAAGGTAAATGCATTATTGCAAATGGAGTAGTGGTAAATCCGAAAGCTTTCCTGAAAGAAGTCGGACAGCTAGAAGCGAAAGGAATGCGAACCGATCACGTTTTCATCAGCAGAAGAGCACACGTAATTATGCCGTACCACATCTTACTCGATACGTATCGTGAAGAAGAAGAAGAGGGAACTTATATTGGTACGACGAAAAAGGGAATTGGTCCTTGCTATGAAGATAAGATCGCCAGAGTAGGAATTAGAATGGTCGATCTTTTAAATCCTGATGTTCTTGCAGAGAAAATTAGAAAAAATTTAAAAATTAAAAATTCACTTTTCGAAAAATATTTCGAAAAACCAACTTTAGAATATGATACGATTTACAATGAATTTTTAGAATTAGGAGAAAAATTAAAGGATCGTATTGTTGATACCGAAGTTGAATTGAACCAGGCGATTCACGAGGGTAAAAACATTTTGTTTGAAGGCGCACAGGCTGCGATGTTAGATATTGATTTCGGAACCTATCCTTATGTAACTTCATCTTCACCAACGACAGGCGGTGTTTGTTCCGGCGCTGGAGTTCCGCCAACAAGTCTTCAAAATTTAATTGGAGTTGCAAAAGCTTACACCACAAGAGTTGGCGAAGGACCATTCCCAACAGAGTTAGATAATGAACTGGGCGAAAAAATAAGACAGATTGGTTTTGAATTCGGCGCTACTACAGGACGACCTAGAAGAACTGGCTGGCTCGATCTGCTTTCATTGAAACACGCTACAATGATCAATGGTATCAACAATCTTGTAATCACGAAACTGGATGTTTTATCTGGAATTTCTCCAATTAAAATTGCCACGAAATATAAAACAGAAGATGGTAAAATCATTGATTACTTTACTTCATCAACAACGAAATTGTACAACTATGAACCAATGTATGAAGAATTGGAAGGTTGGGATGAAGATTTGACGCAAGTTAGAAGTTACGATGAACTGCCGGTGAACGCCAAAAAATACATCGAGTTTATCGAGAAGTATTTAGGAATAAATGTCTACCTCGTTTCGGTAGGCCCGGAAAGAAGTCAAAATATTATCCGAAAGGAATTATTTTAAATATAGAAAGCTGTGAAAATATTTTCACAGCTTTTTTTTTGTTTTTTTTAGGAGTATTTCTCCCAAGCTTTTTTTAGCTTTTGATCGTATTTATTCAGCTTGTAATTGGCGGCGTTATACTTCTCGGCTACTTTTGACCAATTTTTTTTAGGAAGATTAGTCATGATATTATTGACTCCCAAAAATTTTCCGAAGGCTTTTAAATGCTTTCTTTCCTGAAGGTAAATTTTATTTGCAAAATCCTACACCAAAGCATAACTGAAGCTCAACGCGAAAATTGCAGCTGGTATTTTTTTAAGGCTAAATTCACATCTTCAATTATCAAGAAGACAATTTTCCGATTAGTTAGTACAAATTTAGTACGAAGAATTCGCTCCTTTAAATTTCACATTTTTCCTATTTTGCATTGACCGTAATTCTTATGATATAAGAACAATCTAAGGACGGATAGTATTCAAACAAAGACTTTTTATTTTGAAAGATGAAATTTTATGAATTTTCAATTAATTGTAATATCAGATGAATTGCAAAACAAAAAAGAATGAAAGATGAAGAAAAAAGTCATAAAATTGCTATTTTATTATGAATTGAATACAATCTATTTTAAATTGACATTTAAATGGTTTGTTATTTGATTAGTATTTAATAATATTAAAAAATAAGTACAAAACTAATAATCATTGTGTCTAATCTAATTTCTAACCCTAAAATCATTACAGTGATGAAAAATTTAATGAATTCAGAAAAAGAATTTCGTTTAAATGAAATTATTTTCGAAAACCGTAACAAAAATTATGGTGCGTACGTTCTTCGGAACGAAGAGGGAAACTTTCTAAAAAAAGCGCTCTTTATTGGAGTTGCATTTTTCGCAGCCATTGCAATCTCACCTTTACTTTTCAGGTCATTTGAAACTCCCGTAAAGATTACTGTTTACGACGGAGGTCACGATTTAACTCCTGTGGATGAGACACCAATAATTCCAGAGGTGATAAAACCTATTGTTCCGGTTGTAAATACCGAAGCTACGGTAAGTCTACAAGTGCCAACGCCAGCCAGAGATTCAAAAAAGCAAACACCACCTGCCACTTTTAATGAAGCGAAGGATACCCGAATTGGTCTAGACAATATTGAGGGTCCGCCAGCAATTTCGCAAAATCCTCCGGTGATAGCTCCACCCGTAACTTTCGTTCCTCCCACTGTTGCTCCGAAACCGGTAAATAATAATCCTGTTTCAAAAGTTGATGTTGAGGCTAGTTTTAATGGCGGAATTAATGCGTTCCGAACTAAAGTTGTTAATAACTTCGAAACTGAAAAATTCATCGGTAGTGGTGATCTTATAAAAACGACCGTTACCTTTATTGTAGAAAAAGATGGTTCTATCTCCGGAATAAAAGCGAGTGGACCAGATGCATCTTTTAATCGGGAAGCCGAAAAAACCATCAAATTCATCAAAGGAAAATGGGCGCCCGCAAAACTAAATGGCGAAAATGTAAGAAGCTATTTCAATTTTCCTATTTCGATGCAATTTGAATAAAAGAACTTCAAAATAAATTCGCGTAACACTTATCCACAAAAGATTCACTTTTGTGGATAATTATTTTTACGGACAAATGGTTAATTAACAATAGATTAACGTAAACAGAAATTTTACAAACCTTCTAAAAATGATAAAAAAGTGTATTTTTGGAGATTAAAATCGTAAAGAATGGCTAAAATTATAGGGGTAGCAAATCAAAAAGGGGGTGTTGGTAAAACAACAACCGCCATTAATTTAGCCGCCGCGTTAGGAGTTTTGGAAAAGAAAATTTTGTTGATCGATGCTGATCCTCAGGCAAATGCAACGTCTGGTTTGGGAATTGAACAATCTAATTTCTCTACTTATAACCTATTAGAAGGTAGTGAAGATGCCATAAAATGCATTCAAAAAACAACTTCTCCGAACCTTGATATTATTCCGTCGCACATCGATCTGGTCGCTGCTGAGATTGAATTAGTCGATCGCGAAAACCGCGAATATATGCTGAAAGAAGCGCTTAAATCTGTTCGAGAAAATTACGATTATATCATCATCGATTGCGCACCAAGTTTAGGTTTGATCACCATCAATGCTTTAACTGCCGCAGATTCAGTAATTATTCCGATTCAATGTGAGTATTTTGCTTTGGAAGGTTTAGGGAAATTATTGAACACGATTAAAAATGTTCAGAAAATTCACAATAAGGATTTAGATATAGAAGGATTGCTTTTAACCATGTTTGATTCGAGATTAAGATTGTCAAACCAGGTCGTAGAAGAAGTTAATTCACACTTCCCGGAGATGGTTTTCGAAACAATTATCAGCAGAAATGTCCGTTTAAGTGAAGCGCCAAGTTTTGGAGAAAGCATCTTAAACTACGATGCAGAAAGCAAGGGAGCGATTCAATATCTTCAGCTGGCTGAAGAAGTTTTACTAAAAAATGAAAATTTAGTTAAGAATTAAAAAATTGATTTTAAAGGTGAGAAATCATCCATATTAAAATTATCGATAAAAATGAAAGACAAAAAAAGAGCAATGGGTCGCGGTTTGGGTGCAATTTTAAGTGCAGAATCCAAAGCAACGGTAAATTCCGCAACCGATGAAGGAGCCGACAAATTTGTAGGAAATATTGTAGAGGTTGCTCTAGAAGATATTTATCCTAATGCAACGCAACCACGAACTTATTTTGACGAAAAAGCACTTGCCGATTTAGCGCAGTCTATTAAAAATTTGGGTGTTATTCAACCCATTACTTTAAGGAAAGACGGCGATAAATTCGAAATTATTTCTGGTGAGCGACGTTTTCGCGCGAGTAAAATTGCAGGATTAGAAACACTTCCGGCTTATATTCGTTTGGTAAATGACCAGGAATTGCTCGAAATGGCTTTGGTTGAAAATATCCAGAGAGAGGATCTTGATTCTATCGAAATCGCTTTAACTTATCAAAGATTGCTCGAAGAAATTGGAATGACCCAGGAAAATTTGAGTCAGAGAGTTGGTAAGGAAAGAAGTACGATCACCAACTCTATTCGATTGTTGAGGTTAAATCCCGACATGCAAAATGCCATTAGAAGTGGAGAGATCTCCGCTGGTCACGGCAGAGCAATCCTTAGTCTGGAGGAAAAAGAAAGTCAGGATTCCCTTTTTAAAAGCATTGTTAAAAATAATTTAAGCGTTCGGCAAACTGAAGAAGCGGCAAATCTTTTAAAGAACCCGACTCAGGTTGAAAGGAAAGTAAAAACTGCGATCCCCAATCATTTTAAGAAGGCAGAAAAAAATCTTGCTGATATTTTAGAGGTGAAAGTAGAAATAAAGTCAGCCGCAAATGGCAAAAAAGGAAAAATAGTACTCGATTTCAAAAATGAAGAAGAACTCGAAAATATTTTGTCACACTTTAAATAAATGAAGAAACTTACGCTAATTTTCCTGCTGATATTTTCTTTGAAAGCTTTCGCTCAGGTCAGTCCGAACGATACGATTCGGGTAGAAAATTATCCTACAGATTCAGTTTCAACAAAAACGTCGGATTCGGAAGTGGAAGTTCTTGCCGATATTAAAGAATCAAATGCGCCGGTTCAGGCGATGAAATTCAACCCGACCAAAGCTGGATTATACTCCGCGGTGTTACCTGGATTAGGACAATATTACAATAAAAAATATTGGAAAATTCCCATTGTTTGGGGCGGATTGGGCACGGGAATCGGAGTTACTCTTTTTAATCAAAAGCAATATACAAGGTACCGAAATGCTTTCATTTCGCAGTTAAATGGTCAGCCACACGAGTTTTCAAATATTCCCGGAATTACTGCAGAAGCTTTGGGCCGAACACAAGACCGCGCAAAGAGACAGCGGGATTACGCAATTGCAATAACAAGTTTGGTTTATGTGTTGAATATTGTAGATGCAGTGGTTGACGCCCATTTATATGAAGGCCGGAAAGATCCGGATCTCGCTTTGAAACCTACCGTTATTTATGATGAATTTGGAAAGCAAAATTCGAAAGCGGGACTCAGTTTAAGTTATAATTTTTAATTAAAATTCACACGCTATTTGCGTGACAGATTATGAAAATAGCATTGATAGGTTACGGTAAAATGGGTAAGATCATCGGCGAGATCGCAGAAAAAAAAGGTCATGAAATTGTAGCGAAACTTAATGAAACGCCAACTTTGGAAAATTTAAATAATCCCGATGTTGCGATTGAATTTTCTAATCCTGAAGTAGCTTTCGATAATATAAAGATCTGTCTGGAAAATAAAATCTCCGTGATCTGCGGAACTACAGGTTGGCTGACCAGAAAACCTGAGATTGAAAAAATAGCTGCCGCAAATAATACCGCTTTTTTATATGGTTCCAATTTCAGTTTAGGCGTGAATTTATTTTTTGCTTTAAATGAAAAACTATCTGACCTTATGAAAAATTTTGATGAGTATGAGGTGCAGTTGGAAGAAATTCATCATACGCATAAAAAAGACGCACCCAGCGGAACAGCCATTACTTTAGCAGAAGGAATCATCGATAACGATAAAAGATTCGACGCCTGGAAATTGCAGGAAACCAAAGGAAAAGAATTAGGGATCTTTGCTTTGAGACAAGATGAAGTTCCTGGTACACACCGCGTTTTATACAAAAGTAAAGTCGACGAAATCGAGATCAAACATACCGCTTTTAACAGAAATGGATTCGCGATCGGTGCTTTAGTAGCTGCAGAGTGGATCTTAGGAAAAAAAGGAAATTTCACCATGAAAGATGTTCTTTTCGACCAATAAAAATCAGGGATTAATAAGTAATTGCGCGTTATCAACTACAGATTGTGCTTCTTTCTGTAACAAAACTCCTCAAAATCAAACTAATAGTCTAAAATAGCAACCAATCTAGATATGAATTACTTTCTTACTTATGCCGTTTACGTGTTAATTCTCTCTTTATTGATGGGGATTTCAACTTGGAAATTATTTAAAAAAATGGGCTACAATCCGCTTTTTGCATTTGTACCCTTTTATAACTACTATATTATTCAGAAAGAAACAGATCACTCAAAATGGTGGGTGATTCTGGCTTATATTCCTATCGTTGGTCCAATAATGATGACGGTCTTTCATCTGTTTTTGATGAAACATTTTGGGAAATCAAGCTTCGTTCAAAAATTATTGACGGTAATTTTGCCGTTTATTTATATGGCTTTCGTGAATTATTCTAAAGATTCTGAATTAGAAATCTCAAAAGAACTTTACCTGACGGAAGAAGAAAAAGAAGAACATAAAAAGGAATCATTTCTTGGATCCATTACTTTTGCTGTAGTTTTTGCGACGATCGTGCACGTTTTCTTTACGCAGCCTTTCGGTATTCCCACGGGATCTATGGAAAGAACACTTCTTGTTGGGGATTTTCTTTTCGTCAATAAATGGACTTACGGTTTCAGAATGCCAATGCGTCCTTTAGCAATTCCATTTTTACAGGGAACCATTATGGATACAGGTGAAAAAGGCAATCCAAAAGATGATCCGAAATCTTATGTCGATGCGGTAAAATTACCGTACGAAAGAATTCTGCAGTTCAAAAAACCTCAGAAAAACGATATTGTTGTTTTCAATTATCCACAGGATTCAGTTCATACAGCCATCGACCGGAAAGATCCTTACGTTAAACGTTGCGTCGCAGTTGCCGGAGATATTATGGAATTTCGGGCGGGAAGACTCTTTATCAACGGTAAACCCGAAAGTATTTTAGGAGACCAAAAAAAGCAGCATAAATACATCGCAACCACAGGAAGTCAACTCGATATTCCTTCGCTTTATAAAAAATACGGATTTTTACCTGTTCAGGAAGTTCAGACACAAACCGGTTATCTGTACGATTTTCAGGGTTTAACAGATGAAACAGCCAAAGAAATTAAAGCTTTACCACAGATCATCGATTTAAAAGAACATCTTTGGGCAAAAGATTCGGGCGCGGTTTCTTATAAACTCAATGCAATGCGCGATGCTTACACGAAAGATGTAGATACCACGCAGTCGATTTTCCCTATCAATAAAAATTGGAATCAGGATTGGTACGGTCCATTAAAAATTCCTAAAAAAGGCGACGTAGTCACTCTAAATCAGGAAACCTTACCGGAATACCGCTGGATCATTTCCGAGTACGAACACAACAAAGTTGAAAATAAAGACGGCAAAATTTTCATCAACGGTAAAGAAACTACGCAATATACCATTCAGCAGGATTATTATATGATGATCGGTGATAATCGTGATGCTTCTTTAGATGCGCGATTTTTCGGTTTTGTTCCGGAAGAAAATATCGTCGGTTCGCCTATGTTTACCTGGTTGAGCGTTGAAGGATTGTTCCCCGACAAAAGTTCCTCATATCAGCCGGCAGGTAAAACGATTCGCTGGGATCGAATGTTTAAAGCGACAAATACTGGCGAAGCACAAAAAACTTCGTATTGGTGGGTTGCAGCGATCATTTTATTGCTCTTCTTCGGTTGGGATTATTTCGCAAAATTTTTCAAGAAAAAAGAAACTGAAGATTAAATTAGACAAGTTATTTGACTTCAATAAATTCGATAAGGAGCTTAATCCCGCTCTCTGCTATATCTTTTATTCCGCTGAGGCTCCATAAAAGGATACCGCTTCGATCGGGGCTATGGCATTAAGTTAATCCCAAAATTTATTTCCAGAAATATTTTACGGAATACTGTAAACATGATTTATTAACATGAAAGTATTATTACCACTCTTTTATTTACCACCCATTTCCTGGTTCTCGGTTTTTTTAAAAGAAAATTCTGAGATCGTTTTCGAACAGTTCGAAAGTTTTCCGAAACAAACCTATCGGAACAGGACGAATATTTATGGTGCAAACGGCCGATTGTCTTTAATAATCCCAATGAATCACAACGGGAAAAGAACCTTAAATGAAATCGAAGTTTCACACCGCGAAAAGTGGGAAAAGATCCATTGGAAATCGATTAAAACGGCTTATCAAAGTTCTCCTTACTTCGAGTTTTACGAAGATCAGCTGGAGCAGATCTTTACTTTTGAAACCAACTCTTTAATGGATTTTAATTTAAATGCTTTAAAAATCATTCTTAAAATCCTAAAAGTAGAAAAGGCATATTCTTTGAATAACGAGTATTTCAAAAATCCTGTCGAAGAAAATTACAGAGAAAAATTTTCTGCAAAACAGAAAGGTGAATTTCAAATGGAAGAATATTATCAGACTTTCAGCGATAAATACGGCTTTGAGAAAGACCTTTCGATTTTGGATCTTATTTGTAACAAAGGCCCGGAAACTTTGACTTATGTAAGAACGGTTCAAACCGCCTCAATTTAATTTGTAATCGCTGCTTTTTTCGAAATGCAAAATTTTTTCGGAGCTGCGCGGTCACATCAATCTTAAAATCAATAAATAGTTTACTTATGAAAAGAATATTCATTGCAGCCTGTTTTATGACAGGTTTTGCTTCTTTTGCACAAACTGCTGCAACTCCCTTGGATCCAATGCAGGACAAGGATTTAATGACTTGGTACCACAAAGATTTTGCTTCTACAAACGTATATGGAGTCAATACACAGAACGCTTATAAATATTTAGATTCCAAAGGTTTAAAACCTAAACCGGTAATCGTTGGTGTTTTAGATAGTGGCGTTCAGGTTGATCATCCAGGTTTAAAAGCTAACATGTGGACCAATGCAAACGAAATTCCAAATAATGGGAAAGATGACGATGGAAATGGATACATTGATGATGTTCACGGCTGGAATTTCATTGGCGGGAAAAATGGCGACGTGTACGATGATAACTTAGAAGTTACTCGTGTTGTAAAAAAATACCAGTCGGTTTTCGAAGGTCCAAATTCTGTCACAAACAAAGCAAATCAGGCAAAAATGCCCGAAGAATTTGCGATGTATATGAAGTCGAAAGATATCTACACCAAAAAAGGTGGCGAGGCGAAACAGGGTTACGAAACCTATAAAAGAATTCAGGGGATGATCCCAACGATTGTAGGAATGCTCAATGGGCAAAACTTAACACCAGAAGTTGTTGCGGCAATAAAACCGACAACTCCTGAGCAATCAATGGCAATGTCAATTTTGGGACAAATTTCTCAGGATCCGGCTATCAAAGGAAAATCTCCGGCAGAAGTTCAGAAGTTCTTAACTGATCAAATGAAACAGGCGGTAGATTATTATGAAGTTCAGGCGACGAAACAATATAATTTGGATTTTGATCCAAGAGCCGAAATCGTAGAGGATGATTATGATAACTATTCTCAAAAAGTTTATGGAAACAATCATTATGCTGATCCAAAAGGAGAACACGGAACACACGTTGCAGGAATAATTGCAGGGTTACCACAAGGAAAAGAAGTTCAGTATGGGGTCGGTTATAAGGTTGCTAAAATTATGGCCGTAAGAGCCGTTCCGAATGGTGACGAAAGAGACAAAGATGTTGCGAACGCGGTTAGATATGCAGTAGACAATGGTGCGAAGATCTTAAATATGAGCTTCGGTAAACCGGTTTCTCCAGGGAAAAATGTGGTTTGGGATGCTTTTAAATATGCCGATGATAAAGGCGTGCTTTTAGTAAAAGCTGCTGGTAACGATAATGAAAATGTTGCTGAAAATGTTTATTTTCCTACCAATTTTAAAGAGGTAACTGACGAAAAACCGTACATCGATAATATGATCGTTGTGGGCGCTTCTACGAATGATAATGAATTCCTACGTGCAGATTTCTCTAACTACAACCAAAAGATGGTGAACGTTTTTGCACCGGGAGAAAAAATTTATTCAACGATTCCCGGATCTAAATATGAATATCTTCAGGGAACATCAATGGCTTCTCCGGTTGTTGCTGGTGCCGCCGCCGTTTTAATGGCTTACATGCCCAATTTAACGCCGGCTCAGGTAATAGAATCATTGGTGAAATCATCAAACAAATCAACGGTTAACGCAATGATTGACTCAAACACCAACAATAGATTTGATATGATCTCTGAAGCTGGTGGTGTTATTGATGTTAAAAAAGCTGCGGAATATGCTTATACTCATTTCTACAAAGCAGGTCCAACTGTAAAAAAGAAAGCAGTAAATACTAGAGCTGCTAAGAAAGTAAAAAGAAAATAATTTTCTTAAATAAATCATAAAAGTCCGATTATTCGGACTTTTTTTTGTTTTAATAAGTCATTGGCACGGTTTTTTGTAACTCCTAATTAAATAATTTTACTACTATGAAAAATGTAATACTAGCCGGAATTTTAGGAGCTGCGATGAGCGTTTCCTGTTCCACCGCAAAAACAGCACAGTCTAACAAAGCAGAATTTCTTCAGTTAAAAGGAACTTGGCAGGTAACAAGTGTTGATTATGATAAGAATTTTAAAGTAAAACCTTTTGATGAGAATGCCGATGCACAATGTTTCGTTGGTAGCGAGTGGAAATTAATTCCTAATAACTATTCAGGTTCCTACACAATTAATGGTGGCGGAGATTGCCCAAGTGTGATGCAGCCAATTAAATTTGAGGTCGTTAACGGAAACGAATTTAAATTTAAAAAATTAGTGGAAGGTTCCAAAGCGAAAGCGGTAACCGAAGGTTATTCCCTAAATCTTATAAGTCAAACAGACCAGAATTTTTCTTTAGAACAAAATATTCCTTCAGATGGTGAAAATGTAAGAATCGTTTACAATTTTTCTAAAACAGGAATGAAATAACAATATAAAATAAAAAATTATGAAAATTTTTAACAAAACAAATGTCGCTGCACTATTTATATCTTTGTCTTTAGTGACTACAAGTTGTGAAGCGGTGAAGAACTCTAATAACCAGCAAAAAGGAACAGTAATCGGTGCTTCTGCAGGAGCTGTACTTGGTGGTATTTTGGGAAATAATTTAGGAAACGGTAAGAATTCAGCATTAGGAGCTGTTCTAGGTGGAGTTGTTGGTGGAGTTGCCGGTAATGTTATTGGTAACAAAATGGACAAACAAGCTAAAGAAATTAAAGATACTTTGCCCGGTGCAGAAGTTGAAAGAGTTGGCGAAGGAATTAAGGTTACCTTAAAAGAAAATATGGTTAACTTCGGATTTGATTCTTCTAATTTAACAGAATCCGGTAAAATGAACCTTGATAAATTGGCTACTGTTTTATCTAATAACCCAGATACCAACATTAATATTTACGGTTATACCGATAGCAAAGGAACAGATTCTTATAATCTGTCTCTTTCAGACAGAAGAGCTGCAGCGGTAAAAACTTATTTATCCTCAAAAGGTGTTTCTTCAATGAGAATGAACACGATGGGAATGGGTGAAGCTGATCCAGTTGCCTCAAATGATACCGATTCCGGTAGAGCGCAAAACAGAAGAGTAGAATTTGCAATTACTGCAAATGCAGACATGATCAATGACGCTAAAACAGCTCAGTAATCATTGTTTCAATATATTATATTTAATCCGCTTCGGCGGATTTTTTATTTTAAAATCACTAATTTCGCATTTGATTTTTTACACGGATGACGAAATATTTAAAACTGCTTAGAGTAGAACAATGGATCAAAAACCTCTTTGTTTTTGCGCCTTTGTTTTTTTCCGGGAACATTACCAACTTCGATCTGTTGGCGAAAAGCATATTTGCTTTTATCATTTTTTCCCTCGCTGCAAGTTCAGTTTATATTATAAACGATTATACCGATATTGAATCGGACCGCAAACATCCGGCGAAAAGAAGACGTCCGCTCGCAAGTGGTGTCATCTCAAAAAAAACCGCCTTAATTATTCTCGTTGTGCTCATCGCGCTCGCAATAGCGTTGGTATTTTGCGGCGAACAGTATTTTCATCTTAATTTCTGGAAATTCGCCACTATCATTGGTTTCTATTTCCTCATGAATTTGGCCTATACGTTCAAGTTAAAGCATGTTGCCATTATCGATGTGAGTATTATTTCACTAGGTTTTGTCTTACGGGTTTTAGCGGGCGGTTATGCGACCGGCATCTTTATATCACAATGGGCGATATTACTCACTTTCATTTTGGCTCTCGTACTCGCGATCGGTAAACGAAGAGGTGAATTGATCAATGCGCAGATTTCAGGTAAAACGCGAAAATCTTTAGATGGTTATAATGTGCAGTTTGCAGATATTGCGCTTTCCATAAGTTGTACTTTGGCGATTGTCTGTTATTTGATGTTTACCCTTTCTCCAGAAGTTCAGCAGCGTTTTCACGCCCGCGTTTTTTATACCGTGATATTTGTGGTTTTCGGAGTTTTAAGATATCTGCAGCAGACTTTGGTGTATAACAAAACAGAATCGCCGACCAAAATTATTTATAGAGACAGATATATTCAAATCACTTTGGTGCTTTGGATCGCTGCCTTTTTACTTCAAATTTATTTCAAATAATGAAACCCAATTTTATTCAGAAAGTCACGAATTGGGGAAATTTTCCCGTGGTTGAAAAAGAAATAAAGTCCGAAGATACGCTGTCGAAGATTAAAGATTTTGTACGGGATAATAACGAAATAATCGCCCGTGGAAACGGCAGATGTTATGGCGATGCAGCACTTTCTGAACATATGTTTTCTACCAAAAGACTCAATAAATTAATTAGTTTTGATCGTTTAAACGGTGTGATAGAATGTGAATCCGGAGTTTTACTTTCCGAGGTTTTAGAAGTTATCGTTCCACAAGGATATTTTCTTTACGTAACACCCGGCACCAAATTTATTTCTGTTGGCGGCGCCATCGCTTCCGATGTTCATGGTAAAAATCATCATGCCGAAGGTTGCTTTTCAGAATATGTTCTCTCTTTTTCTTTATTGAATGAAAACAGCGAGGTGCTCAACTGTTCCCGAACAGAAAATGCAGAGAAATTTTGGGCAACCATCGGTGGAATGGGACTTACCGGAATTATACTCACCGCAACTTTCAAATTGAAAAATATTGAAACTGCTTACATTCGTCAGGAAAGCGTGAAAGCTGAAAATTTAGACGAAATATTTAAACTCTTTGACGAAAGTGAATCCTGGACGTACAATGTTGCCTGGATCGACTGTCTTCAAAAAGGAAATAAGATCGGAAGAAGTATTATATTGCGCGGCGAACACGCTTTTAAACATCAGTTACCGAAAAATTTGCAGGAGAATCCTTTACGCCTGAAAAAAAAGTTCATTCCTACCGTTCCTTTTTACTTTCCTAATTTCGTGTTGAATAATTTGACGGTTAAATTATTTAACTTTCTCTATTTCATGAAGCAAACTAAAAAAGAGGTTAAAAGTTATGTGGATTATGAGACATTTTTCTATCCTTTAGATGTTGTAAATGACTGGAATAAAATTTATGGTAAAAGCGGATTTATTCAATACCAGTTTGTGATCCCAAAAGAAAGAGGCAAAGAAGGAATGCAGAAAATTCTGGAAGCCATTGCGAAAAGCGGCAACGGATCTTTTTTGGCCGTTCTTAAACTTTTTGGTAAAAATAATCCAGATGCTTACAATTCATTTCCTTTCGAAGGTTATACTTTAGCTTTGGACTTTAAAGTGAATTCCAAACTAAAAAATTTAGTTAAAAATTTAGATGAAATTGTCGAAGCTTATGATGGTAGAATTTATCTGACCAAAGACAGCATGAGCAAATCTTCTCTTACAAATTATCTTCAGAATGTGCAGAATCCGAAATTTGTTTCCGCACAGCACAAGAGAATAATTAACAATAATTAAATTGGAAACTATCGTTGATCGGTTAAAAAATTAATTGTTCATCACCCAATATTTACACTCATTATTTATGATAGTTCTTGGCAGCAATTCAGAAATTTCGCAGGCGTTTGTAGAAAAGGCTTTGGAAGCGCATGAAAAATATTCAACTATTTTCCTTTTCACTTCTAACCGGGAAACGACCGAGAAATTTGCGAAACATCTGGAAGTGAAGTTTTTACAGCAAACCGAAATCATCGATCTTGATTTAAGAAAGCAGATTGACTACACAAAATTTGATGAGATCACTTCAAACTTGCTCTTCTGCGCCACCGGATATTTAGGAGAAGGCTCCGAAGAAGGACTTTACGATCAAAAAAACACAGAGAAAGTAATCGATATTAATTACGCCAAATTGATTCCTGTCCTGAATTTTTTTGCAGAAAAAATGGAAAGACAACGCTCCGGAACCATGATCGTTTTGTCCTCAGTTGCCGGAGATCGTGGCAGACAGAGTAACTTCATCTACGGAAGTGCTAAGGCAGGATTAACCGCTTATTTAAGTGGTCTTCGGAATTATCTTTACCATAAAAAAGTTCATGTTCTTACCGTGAAACCTGGTTTTATGGATACGAAGATGACGGAAGGTTTGCCCTTAAATCCGAAATTAACAGCAACTCCCAAACAAGCTGCACATTCAATTTACAACGCGTACAAAAATCAGAAAAATGTAGCGTATGTCCTTCCGGTTTGGAGCGTTATTATGCTCATCATCAAAAATATACCTGAATTTATTTTTAAAAAGCTGAATTTGTAATTATCAATAAATTCTATAAAAAAATTGCCATCTTTGCGCAATGAAAAAACTGTATTTATTTGATTTCGACGGCACTTTAACGTATAGAGATACAATGTTTCTTTACCTTAAATTTTACGATTCTTCAAAGTTTAATTTTCAGTTTATAAAACATATTCCCCTTTTTATCTTACTCAAGTTGAAATTGGCAGATCCGGAAAAAATTAAAAGAAGTTTTATTTCTTCTATTTTAAAAGGTCAGACCAAAAACAAAATTGAAAAAAAATCTCAGGAATTTTTCAATAAATATTATCCGGAGATCTTTAGAGAAAACGCGTTGGAGTTCATTAATAATATCGACCGGGAAAAAACCGACTGTTACATTGTTTCTGCGTCTTTAGACATTTGGGTCAAACCGTTTGCAGACAAATTCAATATGAAACTTTTGGCCACGCAGGTAGAATTCGTGAATGATATTTTCACCGGAAATTTCGTAGGGAGAAACTGTAACGGACCGGAAAAAGTAAATCGAATAAAAGAGACTTTGGCTGGTAAGAAATACGATAAAACGATCGCATTTGGCGATACTTCCGGCGATAAAGAAATGTTATCCTGGGCAAATGAAAGTCAGTTTGAATTTTTTCACTAATTTTACGCCTAGAAAAATCTAAAAAAGAAAGTAAAAAAAATGAATAGAATTTACTTGGATAATGCGGCTACTACGCCGCTCTCCGAAGAAGTGATCGATGCCATGGTAGACGTAATGAGAATGAATTACGGTAATCCTTCCTCTACTCACAGTTTAGGCCAGGAAGCTAAAATTTTAATTGAAAATGTTAGAAGACAAGTTGCAGAATATCTTCATGTAACGCCTGCAGAAATTATTTTTACCTCTTGCGGAACCGAATCTAACAACATGATCATTCAGTCTTGTGTGAATCATTTGGGCGTGCAGAGAATCATTACTTCACCTATGGAACACAAATGTGTTGCTGAAACGGTTTTAGATATGAAGAAGCGGAATGGAGTAGAAGTAGTCTATCTTCGTCCAAATCAAAAAGGTGATTTCGACCTGGGAAAATTAGAAGAGATCATTAAAAGTTCCGATAAGAAAACTTTAGTAACATTAATGCATGCTAACAATGAAATAGGAAACTTTATCGACCTTAAAAAAGTGGCTTCATTATGCAAAGAAAATAATGTTTTATTCCACTCAGATACCGTGCAGTCTATGGCACACATGGACATGAATTTTTCTGAGATTCCAATTGATTTTGCGTCGTGTAGTGCGCACAAATTTCATGGACCAAAAGGAAGCGGTTTTGCTTTCGTTCGAAAAGCTTCAGGTTTAAAAGGAATTATAACCGGTGGACCTCAAGAAAGAACGTTGAGAGCAGGAACAGAGAATGTTTGCGGTATTGTGGGTTTAGGCAAAGCGCTGGAAATTTCTTTGAATCATATGGAGGAGTATGCTTCTCACATGAAAAAAATCAAGAAATATACGTTCGACCGACTTACTTCAGAAATTGAAGGCATAAAATTCAATGGTAGAAGTGCAGAAGAAGACGAAAGTTTATACACAGTTTTAAGTGTTTTGTTACCGTTCAAAGACCCATTGATTGGTCTTAAGCTCGATATGAAAGGAATTGCGATCTCTCAGGGAAGCGCATGTTCTTCTGGTGCATCTAAACCCTCGATGGTAATGATGATGCTTTTAAATGAAGAAGAAATGCTGGATTCTACGCCTTTACGAGTGTCTTTCAGTCACCTGACAACAACCTCGGAAATTGATGCATTAATTGATGCTTTAAAGGAGATTTCAAAGTCCTTCAATATAGAAAAAACAAATGTTGAACATAGATAATTTACTCTTTAGCTTTCTGAGAAAATCGTAAATTTGTATAAGTAAAAATTAATTTAAAATTAAATAAAATGGCATTAGAAATTACAGATCAATCATTCAAAGAAATGGTTTTGAATTCAGATAAACCCGTATTGGTAGATTTTTGGGCAGTTTGGTGTGGACCATGCAGAATGTTGGGACCAATTGTTGAAGAAATTGCAACAGATTTTGATGGAAAAGCCGTCGTAGGAAAAGTTGACGTTGATAATAATCAGCAAGTTTCTGTAGATTACGGTATCCGAAATATCCCAACTATTTTAATCTTTAAAGGTGGAGAAGTAGTCGATAAAATCGTTGGAGTTGCTTCAAAAGAGGTTATTGCTGAAAAATTATCGGCACATTTGTAAAAATAATCAAGTCATAATCAATGCTTTCTATTAAAGGAAGCATTTTTTTTGTCAAAAAATTTTGTAGATGGGCAGAAAGTTGTATTTTTGCACTCACGAAAAAGAAACATCGTTTCTTAATTCTAATGATCCGGTAGTTCAGCTGGTTAGAATGCCGCCCTGTCACGGCGGAGGTCGCGGGTTCGAGTCCCGTCCGGATCGCATAAAGTTATCAATACTTTTAAAAAATTGATCCGGTAGTTCAGCTGGTTAGAATGCCGCCCTGTCACGGCGGAGGTCGCGGGTTCGAGTCCCGTCCGGATCGCAACTACTATATTAAAGTAGTACAAAAAGCTTTAAAACATACGTTTTAAAGCTTTTTTTGTTTTATGGGTGTTCAAAAAGAGTTAAAAAAGCACAATTTATAAGTGACCTATTCGGTGACCAACTTAAAAAGGTTAAAATAGGTCACTGAAATTTCAGATAAACACTGTTTAGGAGGTAGTTCAGCAACTGAACATCTTGTGCGGAGGTTTTACTAAGGTTAATTTTAAATCTTTAAACCACACAATATGAACAAGACCTTTAATTTACTTTTCTATGTAAAAAAAACCAAAGTCAATTCTACGGGAGAGGCTCCTATTTATTTGCGAATTACCATTGACGGTAAAATATCTGAAATCAGTACAAAGCGCACTATAAAACCGTTAAAATGGAATTCTGCGATGCAGAAGATCAGTGGTTCTTCAGAAGAGAGTAAATCGCTTAATTTTTATCTTAAAACATTTGAGCAGAAAGTTTACAATACTTATCACGAATTGATGAGAGATAAAGAAACGGTGACTTGTGAAGTGCTTAAAAATAAGCTATTGGGTAGAGGTGAACTTTCCAGAACACTTATTCCTGTTTTTCAGGATCACAATGATCGCATGGAAAAGCTGGTAGGGAAGGAGTTTGCACCTGGGACATTAATCCGCTATAAAACCACTGTAAAACATACCAAAGAGTTTTTGAAATGGAAGTACAATATTTCCGACATTGATATTAAGAAAATAGATTACGCTTTTTTGAATGATTTTGAATTGTTCTTAAGAACCGAAAAATCCTGTAACAATAATTCGGCAGTAAAGTATATCAAAAATTTAGGAAAGATAATTCGTATTTGTCTTGCAAATGGATGGATGGAAAGAGATCCTTTTATGAATTATCAGTCCAAGTTTAATGAAGTAACAAGAATGTTTCTTAATGAAAAGGAAATAGAAGAGCTTTTTGCCAAAGATTTTAAAAATGAAAGATTGTCTTTGGTAAGAGATATTTTCCTGTTCAGTTGTTTCACCGGATTGGCATATATTGATACTAAAGAACTCACTTATCAAAATATTAATTTGGGGCTAGATGGATCTCAATGGATTTATACCAAACGGCAGAAAACTAAAACGACCTCTAATATTCCCTTACTTTCTCAAACTGAACAAATTATTGAAAAATACAAAAATCATCCTGTATGTATGAATAATGGAAAGCTACTCCCAATTCTTAGTAATCAAAAAATGAATGCTTATTTGAAAGAGATTGCAGATTTATGTGGTATCAACAAAGAATTAACTTACCATATTGCCCGTCATACTTTTGCAACGACTATTACTTTATCCAATGGAGTTTCTATTGAAAGTGTAAGTAAAATGCTGGGCCACAAAAGTATTAAGACTACCCAGCATTATGCAAAAATCTTAGACAAAAAAGTAAGCGAAGATATGATGGTATTGAAACAAAAATTTGTTGATAGAAAGAATGTGGCAGCGGGCTCTCAAATAGTTGGTTAGTAAATACGTTTTTTTATAAAAAGAAAGTATTCAAAAAATACCCCCAAGCTAAAATGGCCCAAATGCAAGCAGGAAAACCTTCTCATCAAAGATAAGATTGTAAATGTCCAGATGACCAATTATAATATCAATGATAAATATTTAATAATAATGTGCTTTAAATGCACTTTTCTTTATTGCGTATTTAGATCGTAAATTGATTGTGTTATTTCTACTTTTGAGAACGTTGAGGCTTAAACGCTTTAAAAGAAGAATCTATTTATGACATGATTACATTCCGTTTATGGATTCCCTTTTGTTTGAGATCCATAGTTTGTATTTTCATTGTAAAAATTTATTCTGAAATACGTATCTTAGAAGTAAAAATGATATGAAAGTACATTTATGTTATCAACACGGAAACGTAAAAATTAAATGGAATCTTCCATTTTTTCCGCATACAGGTGAATATATTTCCACAGCAGAACTTTTAACGGAGAAAGAATTAGAGAAGCTGGGCTCCGAAAGTGATTATCTCCAAATCATTAATATCTCGTGGTTTTTGAATAAAGATCGTAAACGCACTTCTGTAGAAATTCTATTGGAGTAGGTTTTGAGCATATAAGTTATTAATAATGACAAACTAAGCAAGTGCGCAAGGTTTTGGAAACTATGTAAATATGAAAGGGAATAATGTAATAACTCGAATGATGTAAAAATAGTTGCATATAATCGGAAAAATTCCGATTATTGTATTAAATATTTACAAATGTTAGCATTATCCAATCTTATCAAAAACTTTTCCGAGGAACCTCTGACAAGACAGGTCATGCTTTCCTTGCTGTCAGATTATAAACGTCCGAACGACAAGATCTCGGAGATGTTAAAAGCTGGATATCTTAGAACAGTAACGAAAGGACTATATGTGCCGGGATCAAAACTTGATATCGTATCTCCAGAACTATTTCTGGTGGCCAATCACCTTAGGGGACCAAGCTATGTTTCATTGGAAGCCGCACTTTCACATTGGGCATTTATTCCGGAACGCGTATATGAGATTACTTCCGCTACGACAAAAACGACCAAATCCTACAATACCGAGATAGCCCGTTTTAGCTACCTTCATCTACCTCTTCCTTATTATTCTATGGGCATTGAACGTGTGAATCTCACAAAGAAACAAGCTGTTCTTATGGCGTCTCCGGAAAAGGCCATCTGTGATAAGATCGTGACGACTTCGGGAATATTATTGCGCAGTATTAACCAGGTCATCACATTTCTGACCGAGGACATGCGCATCGATGAAAATATGCTCATCAAGCTCAATATAGATGCGATTGACTCCTGGATCCAGGATGCACCAAAAAAAACAAGTTTAGAGATGTTAACAAAAACCCTTAGAACCTTATGATCAAAGAGTGGTTACAAGAATACAATCCCAAAACCAAGCAAGATGTCTATGATGCACTGCGGGAAATTATGCAGGAAATTGCATTGGCGGGTCTTCAACGTGCTGGTTTTTTTGAAAAAGCAGCTTTTTATGGTGGCACTGCACTCCGCATTTTCTACAATTTGGATAGATTTTCTGAAGATCTTGATTTTTCACTCTTGGAGCCGGACGAAAAGTTTTCCCTTGAACCTTACTTTGAAGAGGTCGTCAAAGAATTTGAGGCTTTGGGAATCAGTGTCAGCATCCAAGAGAAAAAGAAATCTAATGCATCCAATGTAGAGTCTGCATTTTTAAAATCAGGCACTGTGTGGAAAGAGCTTGTTTTGGAAGATATTGTATCGCAGATGGGCATGGGATCTCTGACCAATGTAAAGATCAAGATCGAAGTAGACCGCAAGCCGCCTTTAGGTTTTGCAACTGAAGAAAAATTGTTATTGCGTCCCTTTTCATTTTATGTAAAATGTTTTAAAATGCCCAGTCTGTTTGCTGGTAAGATGCACGCCTTATTATTCCGGAAGTGGATCAAAAGGGTAAAGGGAAGGGACTGGTATGACCTAGAGTGGTATATAAAAAAAGGAACTCCGTTGGATCTCGACCACTTTTTGCTCCGTGCTCAGGATACTGCTGACTGGCAGGGCGAAATCATTAACGAAACGCAGGTCATTCAGCTTTTAGAAGAGAAGATCAAATCGGTGAATTTTGCAAGCGTTAAGGAAGATGTGATTCGGTTCATTCCTGATTCATCAGTGCTTGATCTATGGGGAGAGCAATACTTTTTGGACCTTATAAAGAACCTGAAATTTCACCAACGCTAATATATTTAATGGATATAAAAAATATCTATACGGTCTGAATCTGCTAAGCTTTTATATAAGTTGTGCTAAACATTAAAAGACTCCTGTTCCGATTAGGTAAAAGATCACCCTTTCAGATCTGACAAATTTTAAGACCTCTCTTCCCCGACGGAGAAAATGCCCACGATGTCACTGTTAAAGATATTATCTTGACACCAGTGAAAGATGCATTTGAGGTGACAAAGAAAAAGTATGGTGTTCAGGAAAAGCTCTATGGTTTGAAACTTACCTTCCCTTTTGACATTACCAATCCCTGTAATCGGCAGATGTAGATGCCGTTTCCAGAGTATTTCAAAATCATCGCAGATGAAATTAAAGATTTGGATGATTATATCTACAGTAAGCAATGTCATTTTTATATTAGCAATGAGAAAGAGCTTACCGATCAGAAGAAAATCCGCTCAGTTCCTTCTCAAAGTTTACGGATGTATCAATTAGAAGAGAATTACTTGTCGATTTCAAGGCAAAAGAAACCAGACATCTTGTAGTAAAATTTGAAAAACCATTTCCGGAGAATATAAAGACGATAACAATCAATAGGCTTTAATGCTCATCTTAGAAAAGAAGCTGACTACAATTCCGTGAATGATGATAGACAACAGATTTATTTAGCAGACGATAATTCAAACTATGCTTTGAAGATTGACATCAAGACGAAAAAAGTAATTGAAATCAGGAGCAGTTATAAGACAATGAAACTGTCAGAATAATGATATCTTTATATTATATGTCAGTCATTCCAAATCTCACCTGGTCATCCTAATAAAAAGCATTATTTTATTTTTGTTCAATTAAGCAATATCTTTGCTCATAATGCTTTTTTAAAAAGACAGTCAATCACATGGATGATCAAGAAGTTACGTATCCAATTTATTCACCGGCCTCAGTTATTGGGATCTTTAGCAATGCGCTGAAGCTCAATGCTACGGTTAATCTGATCTATCTGAAAGGCAGATATGCTTTTGGTGGTGGTAAATCTTATGGGAACTATTATTATGACCTTCTGTTTTCAGAAGGTGATCATACTTCGATAGGGATCCGTATTTCATCGCTACTCAGGAGCAAGATCACCAATAATGAGATCTATACGCTCAGAGGCTTTATTGAGAAGAGCATTAAAAATTCCTCGATTGAACTGCGCTTTGTGGTTGACGAACTCGTTCAGCAGGAAGAAAAATCCATCTCTGAAGAAGAATTGGAAAGGTACGGGCTGATCCAGAAAAAACTGGAGACAGGGTCAAAAGATCTTGAAACCCTAATCAGGGATAAGATGCTCAAAGGTGAAAAGGTCAGGGTGGCTAACATATATGGAAATAATGCAATTGTACAGAAGGATTTCTTCGAAGGATTGGATGTTTCCCAGAAGTATTTTAATATTACAGATCACAGTTGCAATATCACTTCCTCCACGACAATCATTTCCAAATTGAAGGAAATTTCAGCTTTGGATTATGATATTATTGCTCTGGTCAGGGGAGGAGGTGAC
This sequence comes from Chryseobacterium sp. UYP7, assembly GCF_056279225.1. Classification (NCBI taxonomy): domain Bacteria; kingdom Pseudomonadati; phylum Bacteroidota; class Flavobacteriia; order Flavobacteriales; family Weeksellaceae; genus Chryseobacterium; species Chryseobacterium sp. UYP7. The sequence continues at coordinate 13,203 of NZ_JBWBQW010000009.1, read as the reverse complement.
AGGCAGAGTATGGAAACTTTTAATGACCTGAGGTTATCCGAATTATTCATAGCAATGAAACCGGTTACTGTTACGGCCATAGGTCATACGGTAGATGAGACGTTATTGGATAAGCTGGCTGACAAGCGTTTTCATTTACCGCACGATTACGGCGCTGGATTGCATACCGTTGCTGAAAAATTATTCCACGAACGATCCAATTCGAGGGCTTTATTGATCGATGAGGTGAAAAAAGATGTGACAAAACAATTTTCAGAGCAGGTGGAGACACTTGAAAAGCAGCTGAAGAAGAAGAATGAAGAATTCACCGAAGCTCAGAAAACTTATAAAGAGCAGGTAGAGAACCATAACAAAACTTTTGCAGACCAACTTAAAGCTAGAAACGATGAATTCCAGAAGCTTCAGGCCACATCTGCTAAACAGTTGGAAGATCTTCAGAAGAATTTTCAGGACCAACAGAAAGAACGCCAGGCAGAAATGGAAAGCTATAAAAAGGAGATCGCTGTTATGTACGAAAAGAATGTCCAGTCAGCGATCAATGAAAAAACGGCTTCCATAAAGGTTGATCTGGGAACTCTGAAACAGGAAAATGTTAGGCTGAACCAGGAAGTCCAAGACCGTAAAAACGATTTTGTAAAGATCATCATTGTATCTCTGGTGGCATTAATCATAGGTTTTATTATTGCCAAGCTTACATGAACGCATCGTTCACCAATTGCTATAAAGCATTATATTTGCAATCAAATTTAAATATTATCAATTTATGAAAGAACTTATCGAAAAGATCAATGCTGAATTCGAATCATTTTCAAACGAGGCCAGTCAACAGTCAGAAAAAGGAAACAAGGCTGCCGGGACAAGAGCAAGAAAATCAGCCTTAGAACTGAGCAAACTGTTCAAAGAATTTAGAAAGATTTCTGTTGAAGAATCGAAGAAGTAAGACCATTAAAGTTTAAACCCTGCATTAAGTGCAGGGTTTTTTATTTGATCAAATTGGCTGATTCAGCCTAACATTTTCTGGGTTTGAATTTCTACTAAAAAATAATTAAAGATTAATCCTGATTAAACCTGTAAGCAGTTTTTATATTTATGATTGCCAATCTATCAAAGGGGTTTTCTTAAAAATCTGGGCAATATTATAAATGTTATTGGCACCGTTTAGAACTTAGGTCCAGCATACAACAGCTAGTTCTACGATAATTACAGCTTTTCATTCTATTGTTTATTTACCTATTACAAAATCATTTTTCTCAATCCTTCGGTAAATAGTTAAAGTCAAGTACCATTATTTCATATGCGGCTATCTGATTTTCTATAGCAAATATATTCTGTTGTCACTGCGGAAAAAAATCTTTTTGGGTATCCGGAATCAGCGATCCCAGAACCTCCGCAAAAAAATTTCAAGCTTCCATCAATGTTCTTTCTTATTGTCTTCAAAGAATTGATTGCAGTTTTCCTTGTGCCTGCCTGAATGGTAATCTGCATAGAAAAAGTCAGAAACCTCACAAGATGCAATTGCAGTTCATTGAAATTTTGATCCTTATTATTCTCCTGGTATCATTAAGTTATTTGATGTTAAGATATTTCAATTGATAAGATTTATTTATAAATCAGTCCCTCCGATGGAACGATCAAGTAAAGAATAGAAAAAGTCAAAGTTTCCTTCAATCTGCAATTATAGTTTTTAAGCTAATCCCACCACAATAGTAATACAACCGAATAATAATTATTGCGAATATTTAATTTAAAAATAAATATCATGAACAACATTGGAAATCATACAGCAGTTTCAGAAGTCAGTACATTATTGGTACTTCGCCACAGTAATAATTCTGTCGGAATTGTGCAGGCGGTCAATCCATCCGGAAATCTCACATCCGTTCAGCCTGACCGGAACAAAGTGGATTCGGTCATCCATATCGATTCATCTGGAAGTTCTTTCATGGACTTCTATGCAGATTTTTATCATCAACTCAAAGATCCCTCTGAATATTCATTTTTTAAAGTGGGGGAGTTTGAGGCGCAGGAAACAGCGAAAGGTTTGCAGAAATATGTTGATTGTTCTTCGGAGGTTGAAAGACTAGATCTGATAGCGTACAAAGTTTCTATTGAGGCGGTAGAAAAAGCCAGAAATCAAAAGTCTACTGACAAATATTCTTCTGTTTTGAATAGTGGTTTAGATAATGGATCATCAGTTATCAATAATCGTTCTCAATACCGCTATCAGCTTGAAGATGTTCCGTGGGAGACGATGGATGAAATAGGTCTTGACAGGGAAAAGTTGGAAGAGATCGGTGCGGTGGATGCTCTGTTGAAAGGCTATAAAACACCGATGCTGATCCCGATAATTTTTAAAGATGGGGAAAAGGTAAGTCAGCTTGGTGCACGGTTGCGGTTGCGGATCGATGATGATGGAGAATTGGTTGTGAAGGTGCATCGGGTTTGTAAGAAAGTGGATTTCAGAAAGAAATTTAAGGATTATAAGTTTACAAAAGAGGATAGGGCTAATCTTTTAAATTCTGGGAATATGGGAAGAGTGGTAGATCTTAGTGATGCGCTTACAGGCCAGATCATTCCTTCCTTGATAAGTTTGGACAGGCTGTCCAATGAACTGATCTCTTTGAGGATGGAATTTGTGCGGATTCCTGATGTGCTTTGTGGGGTGATATTGGATATGGAACAGAAACAAGTGCTTCGTGATGGGAAACCTTTGTTTATTGAAAATATGGTTTCGAAGAAAGGAAAGCTTTTTTCTGCTATAGTGCAGTTCAATACGGATAAGCAATGGGTGGAGTTTTTGTTTGAGAATAAGTTCAGAAACTCTGGTTATAGCGAAGTACGACATTCTGAAAGGGAAGTTCCTTCACATTTCAGAGGGGTTAAGCTTCGCAAATGGCAGATGGATAAGTTAATGGAAGGGGAGACGGCTTATATCAGCGGACTGGAAAGCAAAAAAGGTAAGATTTATCAGGGTTATATTTGTTTTGATAAAACGATAGGTAAAATCGTGTTTTCGTTTAAGAAGTCTAAGAAAAAATAGGGGAGTCTTGAAAATGTTTTAGGGAGTTCAAGAGGTAAGGAGTAAGTTAATTTGAATATAAATTTTTAAGCAACCTACAAGGTCAATCGATCTTGTAGGTTACTTTGTTTGCGTTTTAAAAGCGGTAAGCTGGTGAAAATCGGGCGGCAAAAATGCAATTCCTCTCTGTGGTCGAAAACGCATTTTTGCGGAGTTTGGTGCAACCCCATTTCTAAAACATTGCCGGGCTTAGCTTTCTAAGTTTTTGAAAAACGGTTACGGAGATTTAAATATTTATACTATAATAATTAATTAGAACATTAGCTATCGCATTGTTTAAATGGGCGCTCTTTATCTCATAATAACAAACTGAAATATTATTCTGAATATATTTTTTGATAAGCTTGCTTTATCAAGTAAGATGCAGATTAATGATCTGGGAAATATTTTTTTATTTGAAGAAATTAGCAAATGCAAAAACTTTTCGGGTACTAAAAAATTAAACCGTAAAAAAAGTTCTAAAGAGAAAGAATAAGTAATTGAATAACTTAGAAGAATCTTAATGTAGGGCTTTTACACGTAAGTATATTTTAGCGGATTTTGTTTTCGTTATTAATAGCAGTAAATTCGCATTTTGTCCAAATTAAATATTATGACAATTAACTAACAAAAATTATTAATTCACCAAACCATAAAATAATAAAAGAAATTCTGAAGGTTACAAAGTTATATTGAAGCAGTATAAATAACTTTAGAATATTGTAAAATTAGTTAAAATTGCTTTTCCCAGTTTATATAAAAAATTTTGTAAACCGCTTTAAAATAAAACCAGCTTTGATTACTTAAATTAAAGAAATAGATTTAGTAAAGTCTACAATTTTTAGAAGACGGATTTTACTAGAAAAGAATTAAAAATGAAAGAACAACAAGTAAAATATAATTTACCTGCTACTTGGATCTGGGAGGAATTATATAATATCTGTTATAAAATAACAGATGGTTCGCACAATCCGCCTCCTAAACAGGACAGGGGAATTCCTATGCTGAGTGCGAGGAACATTGAAAATTATACGATAAATTTTGATAAAGATGTTAGATATATAAATCAAGATGATTATAAAAATGAAATACAACGGACAAATGTTGAAAAAGGTAATGTATTATTGACAATTGTAGGTACGATTGGTCGAGTTTCTATGGTTGAAAAACATCAAAGATTTGCGATACAGAGAAGTGTAGCGCTAATTAAACCTTTAATTATATCGGGTAAATATTTAATGTATTATCTATCATCTCCTTTTTGTCAAAAATTACTAGCAGATAATGCAACAGGTACAGCGCAAAAAGGAATTTATCTTAGAACATTAAAAAAGATTATAGTTCCTATTCCACCATTAGAGGAGCAATTTAGAATTGTCTTAAAACTGGAAGAAATATTTACTAGTCTTGAAAAAAGCAAGGAACAATTGGAGAATTCATTAAACCAATTGACTTATTACAAAAAATCAATTTTAAAACAAGCATTTGAAGGAAAGTTGACAGAAAAGTGGAGAAAAAATCAAATGGATTTAAAAACACCTCATGAGATAATAAATGAGATTAATTCATATAAGAACGAGCAATATAAAATTGAATTAGAAGAATTAGCTAAGGAAAAAAATACATTTAAATTAAAAAAGCCAAAAAAAGTAATTGTATCATCACAAGCGCAAAAATTATCAGAATTAAGATTGCCTAAAGAGTGGTCATATATATCATTGAAAGATATCTGTCAGTCTGTAGATCGAATTATTTTAAAAGAAAAAAAAAGCAATGATAAATTCATTTATCTAGATATTGGTGGTATTAACAGGTATAATAATTTAATTGAAACTTATAAAGAGTATCAATGGGATAGTGCGCCTTCAAGAGCTCAATATATAGTCAGAATAAATGATATTCTATTTTCGACAGTTAGAACCTATTTAAAGAAGATTGCAATGATAGAGGATGAAAAATTTCACAATCAAATAGCAAGTTCAGGTTTTGCCGTAATACGAACTTTTGGAAATTTTATCAGTCAAAAGTATATGTTTAAATATATAATTTCAGATAATTTTATACAACCATTAAATGATTTACAGTCAGGTTCTTCTTATCCAGCGGTTAGAAATAGTGATGTATTTGATCAACTTATTCCAATTTGTTCTATTGAGGAACAAAATGCTCTTTCTGAAGAATTGGATAAACGATTTTCTATTATTAATTACTTTGAAAAGACAGTACAAAAAACTCTAATCAATATAGAGTCATTGAAACATAGTTTTCTTCAAAAAGCTTTTGAAGGAAAATTGTTGAAACAAGATTTTAGCGATGAACCAGCAAGTGCCTTACTTGAAAGAATAAAACTTGAGAAAGAGGAATATTTAATTACAGCAAAGGAGCAAAAAAATAATTCATTAAAATTAAAAATTATGCCGGAAGAGCGAAAATCAATCGTTGAAATATTGAAAGAGAATGTTAAACCCATTTCTTCTAAGGAGCTTTGGTTATCCTCTGATAAAAAAGATGATATTGAAGAGTTTTATGGAGAGCTTAAAAAGTATATAGAATCAGGACAAATTATTGAATTGCCTAAAGTTGGTAAGGAATCATTTCTAAAAATTGCCGATAGATCATGAGAATAGATCAAGTCAAAATAGAGGATTATAAAAACTTAAAACAGTTTAAAATTAATCTTGATGAAAATGTAATGAAAACTGTTCTAATCGGGCAGAATGCTTCAGGTAAATCAAATTTTATTGAAGCATTAATTTTAATTTTCAAATATCTTGATTTAAGCACAGAAACAAAGAGGCAATTACCAAGTTTTGAGTACAATATTATCTATAAAATTCAAAATAATATAATTGACGTAACCTGTCAAAAAGGAAATTATTTGATTCTTGTAAACGAAGAAAAACAAACTTATAAATCTTTTTTTTCAGATGAATCTAAAGCAAAATATCAACCTAAATATGTATTTACTTACTATTCAGGATTAAGCAATAAATTGAAGGAGCTTTTTTGGGATCACCAAAATAATTTTTATAATAAGATTATTGGGGAAGATTTTAAAGATGATGAACTAGATTCTCTAAGGAAGCTTTTCTATGTACAATTAGTCCATTCATATTTTGTTTTACTAGCATATTTTACACATGAGGAAGAAGAAAGTTTAAATTTTTTAAATGATGTATTGAATATTGAAGATATTGAATCTATTCTTTTTGTCCTTAAAATGCCTAAATGGGCTGAAAGTAGAATTAAGAATAATCCAGATGATATCTTTTGGACAGCAAAAGGACTAGTAAGACCATTCTTAGAAAAACTCTGGGAATTATCTCTTGCCCCCATTTATAATGACGAAAAAATAAAAACAGATTTTGCTGAAGTAGAAGATCAGAAAAGACTATACCTGTTTCTAAAAGGAAAAGATAAATTACAAGAGCTTGCTAAAACTTACACCAGTAACACAGCCTTATTTAAGGCATTAGAAAGTACATACATTTCAAAGCTCATTTCAGAGGTCAGAATAAAAGTCAAGAAGAAAAATGTTGATGGTAGTATCACATTTAAGGAATTAAGCGAAGGAGAACAGCAATTATTAACGGTACTAGGATTATTAAAATTTACAAAAGATGAAGATTCTTTAATTTTATTAGATGAACCTGACACACATCTTAATCCAATTTGGAAGTGGAGATATTTGGAATTTTTAGATAAAGTAGTAGATCGTCCTGCCAGTACTCAAATCATACTTAACACTCATGATCCTTTAGTTATTGGGAACTTGACTAAGAGAGAAGTTCGATTATTTAGGACAACTTCAGATGGTCAAATTGTAGTTGAGGAACCTGAAATAGACCCTAGAGGTTTAGGCGTAGAAGGGATATTAACAAGTGAATTTTTTGGGTTACCAACGACAATTGATGATTTTACTCAAAGTAAATTGGATAAAAGGAATGAATTGCTAGTAAAGCAACATGAAGACGAACTTTCAGAAGTGGATCAAGAAACGTTGAGGACTCTATTTGCAGAGCTTGATGATTTAGGGTTTGGGAATACATTTCGTGACCCTTTGTATCAAAAGTTTATTGTAGCGTATAAAAATCGTATTAAAGATCAAGGAAAAAAAATCTTCACAAAAGAGGAATTAGATAAGCAAAATACTATTGCTATGGAAATACTTGAAGAACTTTCAAAAGAAGAAGATAATGATATACATTGATAGAAAAGATTTTGCCCCTAATATTATCTGGATCAATAAAGCCGACGCTTTAACTGAGAAACTTATTGATGCACCTAATGTAGCTAGTCGTAATAAAATTATTGATGATAATCAGGCTGTATGGGGAGAATTAAAAGATTTTTTATTATCAATTTCAAATAACAAGTGTTGGTATTCTGAAGCGAATGATAACTATAATCACTTGCATGTTGATCATTTTAGACCTAAAAAAAGTGCCTTAGGTATTGACAAGAAAGACAAGGGCGGTTATTGGTGGTTAGCATTTGCTTGGACAAATTATAGGGTCTGTGGAGGAGCAGGCAATGTTCGAAAGCGAGATAAATTTGCCGTTAGAAATAATAAATCTAACGATCCTAATACACCAATTGAAGATGAGTTAGTATATTTCTTGGATCCTTGCGAAGAAGAAGATGTATTAAAAGTGACATTTAATCCTAAAGGTTATGTGACGCCAATTAAATCGAGCGGGTGGGATTTTGAAAGAGCAGACTATACTATAAAAGGGCTAAATCTTAATTTCAAAAAATTAAAAGAAGCTAGACAAGATGTTTGGATTGAGATTTCAACACTAGTTTCTGAAACTCAAAATTTGATGGACTTAAACGATGCAAATCCAAGCGTTTTTAGAAGAGGACAGATAAAAGAAAAATTAAAACAGATAAAAGATTTAGTAAAACCTAGTGCAGAATTTTCTGCAACAGTTAAAGCATGTTTAGTGAGCACAGGTTTAACTTGGGCCTCTAAAATTGCAGCATAATTAAGAAACATATGTCAACAAATAATATAGCACAGAAAATATGGTCATATTGCGATACTCTAAGAGATGATGGACTAGGGTATAATGACTATTTGGAACAATTAACATATTTGCTATTTCTGAAAATGGCTGATGAGAATAAGAGTAAATATAACTTACCAGATATTTGTAATTGGGATGAGTTAGTGGTCAACTCAGGAGGCAGGCTATTGGAACAATATGAGCAAATACTTAAAACTCTAGCGGATTCAGGCGGGATGCTTGAAAAGATATTTGCAAGTGCTCAAAATAAAATACACGATTCAGTAAAATTAAAAAGATTACTTCAACTTATAGATGAAGATAATTGGTCTTCAACAGACTCTGATGTAAAGGGAGAAATTTACGAAACTTTATTACAAAAAAATGCTGAAAACAGTGGAGCTGGTCAATATTTCACCCCCAGACCTGTTATACAAGCAATGGTTGAATGTATTAATCCACTTCCAGAACAGACCATAGCTGACCCTTCTTGTGGAACTGGAGGATTTTTCTTAGGAGCATTAAATTATCTTCGAGAACATAATACCCTTTCGGATGATCAAGAAAATTTTTTAAAGTTTCAGACATTTCACGGTTGGGAAATCGAAAAATCCACTGCAAGATTATGTTTAATGAATTTGTATTTACATGGAATAGGAGATTTGCAAAAGACGCCAGATGTACAGGTCTCAGATAGTTTAAATCCCCAAAAGATAAATAAAGAAGTCCCTAATGTAAAAATTGTACTTGCAAATCCACCTTTTGGAAAAAGTAGTAGCGACATACCGACAATAGATGAAAATCAAGCAAAAAAAGATGGATACTTTTTGCGTAAAGATTTTTGGGTTACTACGAGCAACAAGCAATTAGCTTTTTTACAACATATAGTATCGATGTTAGATGAAGATGGAAGAGCTGCAGTTGTTCTTCCTGATAATGTGTTGTTTGAAGGTGGAGCAGGCGAAATTATTCGAAAAAAATTGCTTGAAGAAACAAATTTACATACGATATTGAGGTTACCGACAGGCATATTCTATGCTCAAGGAGTTAAGTCAAACGTGTTGTTTTTTGAAAAAAATAAACATTCTAAAGGCTTAAACACTAAAGATGTTTGGTTCTATGATTACCGTACAAATATCCACCATACACCCAAAAATAATCAAATAACTTTAAAGCATCTATCCGACTTCATAAATAATTATAAAGTGGGTTCAGAAAATAAACGAGAGGAATCTTGGTCTGTTGATAATCCGGATGGCCGTTGGCGAAAATACTCTTATAAACAGATTATCGAAAGAGATAAAACCAATTTAGATATATTTTGGCTTAAGGATAATAATTTAGTAGACCTAGAAAATCTTCCTGATCCAGAGTTGTTAATCGATGATATTATTGAGAATATCGAAAGTGCATTAGCAAATTTTAGAACAATTAGAGAATCCCTAAATTAATTTATTGAGTAATATTGATGCTGAAGCTTGGCTGTTTCTATTTTTTAGGAATGGCCATTTTAAATTTTTGAGAAGTTAATCACAATTAGTAACCTCATAATAATTAATCAATTCTCAGAGTGAAAAATCAATAGTTACTGTGACTAATAAAAATTAAATTTCTCCGCAACATAATTTGATTTAAAAGACACAAACTTCTACAGAATTATGGATATGTAAAGAGTTTTGCAGATTAAAAATATCACATTTACATTGATTGACTAAATTATAAATACCTAACTGCATTTAATTAGTTTAAAATGCAGTTTCTGATTTTCAGTATCCAAAATAGTTTCAAAAACTTCTAGTTTTTTCCTTTTACAAATTTCTATCACTTTTATTTTGTCTGAATCACTAATTTTATAACCTAAATATACTTTGCTTTGGCAATCCATAGGGTAGTTTTGACTTAACATTGATGGTCCTATTTGGAAAATTAATCTCCATTCTTTTTCGTATTTCCAATCAATGGACTTGCGAGTACCACTTATGATTGGATAAAGATTATTAAATGTAGAGCTTGATATATATATTTCTAAATGTTTAGTCGAATCATACAATTCTGACGTATATACAACAGGGTATAATATTCTTCTCCTAATATCAGTTACAACCCAATTATCTATAGTATACTCGACACAAATTCCCTTATGAGAATTTGCATAGTGACTCCACATCAAAAGAACTTCTGGTGATTCACAAAATGAGCTAACTTTCATAGTGTTTTGGATAAAAGATAATTTCTCATTCAGTCGGTTTTGTACAGCTTCTTTCAATACTGAGTGTCCAATATTGATAATTTTTTCAATTTCATAATCACTATATTCTTTTGATGATTTAAGAACGTTTCTAAAAATAAAATTTACAGGATTATCTTGATTTTTAGCTTCTTTAAATAACTCATCAGAAATATTTAAATCTTTCACGTCAATTAACTCAACGTAATGCTTTTTTGATACAACTTTTAACAGTGACTCTAAATCTGTTTTTTCATAAAATTCATACGGATCATTATAATCGCTCGGGCTATTTATCCAAACAGTATCACTTTCTAAATTACTTATAGAAAAGTCATTAATCCCTCGGTATTTATAAAGTTTTTTAGGGAGATTTTTAAGCTTTATTTGTTGAGCTCTTTCAATATCTCCATCATCAAATGCTGTAGAATCTAATATATTTAAATATTCGTCTTTCCAGTCCATTGTGCAAAATAATTATTAATTTATTTTCTTTAATTCTTTAGTGATGTTTGAAGTAATCAATCTAAAACGCAATTATTAAATATCACTTTCTTTTTCTTCACTATTGTTATAAGGATGAAAATCTCTAATACTGCCGTTTGGCTCAACTTCCAGTCTATAATAATTTCCATCTACATAAATAGCTCTAGAACCCATTCTTAGAAAAGATCTTGAAGGATTTTGCTTAAAGAATTCTTGTATATCACTCCTCTCTTGATCAACAACCATTTTAAGAATAGAAAGAATGGCATCATACTTATACTGAAACACAGTTTTTCCAATAAACCTATCGCCAATTTGAGTTTCACTAACATGTCTCGCATATATATGTACAAAACGATCAAACGGTAAATATAAAGGGATATCGCCGAATGCAATAATTTCTTCATCAAATTTATAGCAAGCTTTTCTTAGTTCCTCTAACTGAGTCTTATAACTATCTGCTATTTCATTAATTTTTTCGTGCGATTTTTGAATCTCTAAATCAATTATCTCTTTTTTCTTTATTCTTTTGTCGACACTTAATTTAACAAATTCAGTAATATCGGTCTCTGAAATTTTAAGTTCTTGAAGTTTTGTTTCTAATTCTATCAGCCTTACCTTATCTAGAAAATCCTGATCAGTTATTAATAGAAATTCCTTAAAGTCATTTTCTTCCACACCAATTTGTAAATGTTTTCTAAATGCCCAGTATTCGCATTTTTGGTTGGGTGTGAATTTAACATTTTCTTTGTAAAGAGAACTTAAAAAACCGAACCTAACTCTGTTTAATTCTTCCCAACCACTAAATGAAGGAGCTTTAATTTGGAGTTGATTCTCAATGTTCTTTTTCTTTGTTTTAACGAATCTATTTTCTCTTTTTCTATTAAAGAAAGATATAAATGTAATACTACTCGCTTGAATTCCTTCTTTATCCAATAAAGCCAAATCTTCATCAGAAATTGATTCAAGTTCTGATGGACTAAATTTTATTTTTTTATCGGTTCTAGAGATTGTATCATTTTTGCGTAGTTTTTCGCAATCCTCTCTTTCAGAAAGAGTATAGAGAAAGGTGCCCATTAACTCACTACCTAATCTTTTATATTCATCAGAGTTGCGGTCAAAGCGTAGAATTACGAATGTATCATATTGTCCAAAATCATGGTAGATTTCCTCATAAGAAAAGTTCATAAAAAGGTAATTATGGTTGTTAGTATAGTAAATATACAGAATTGATTTAAATTTACCATCTCTCATTTAAAAAGAAAAATCCAAATATATTGAAGATTTAGGCTTTTAAAATTATTTCGTAGTTGTAATTTTTGATGTAAGTAGTAAAAAAAATCAAGTTGTTTTAGGTCTGAATCAACTGAAATGCTTATATTGAAAATATTCAGATTTTTGGTTTGATAATAAGTTGTTTTTTAAAACTAAAACAAAAATCATAATTTTCTCTAATTTATTTAAATTTAGATATCTTCATTTTAAGATAGTAAAGTGTGCTTCAAAGCTTTTCTATTTTTAAATGTTTCTCGTATAATACTTTCTTCTTAGATTTGCTCAAATCTCCTTTTTTAGCTTCAGCTTTTACTCCTTCCCATTCTAATTTTAATAGAGTTTGCGTTAGCATTATCAAGTTTTCTATTTCTTTTTTTAATTCATTAATATCCGAATCTGTCAAGTCAATAATTTTGTCAATACTTTTAATTATTTGTATGTCATAAATATCTTCGGGATTTAATTGAAGTTTTATCAAAAATCTTAATTTGTCAACTCTTTCCGATAGATGATTTTTTTTAATATATTCCAGTCTATTTTTTGTCAGAGAATAATTGTTAGTTAACCCGCAAAATTCAGACACATTGATTCGAATTGTATCAATCCATTTAATTCTCGATGCTGTTACAGAATTAATAAAAGTAGTTTTTTTGGAATTTATCAATCCAATATATAGACTTATTCCTGCTATTACTAATGAAATTATTGTAAGATAATCTTTTGTTTCCATAGTTAATTATAAAGCTATTTTAGTTACAAAATTTCAACGCAAATTAAAACTCCCTCGGTGTAGCTATATCCGTATCCATAGCCATAGCTTCCTCCGCCGCTTACTTTTTCTGTGTCTGATAACAATCTTGGTGAACTTGATATACCTTGAGAACTAAACTGATAATTAAAACGTCCCGAAGTAATAGGGGAAATAGAAATTACTCTCACATTTTGAGAAAATAACTTCTCAATTTCGTTGTTGATATCATTAGACAATCGTTCACCATCAATTTCTGAATCAGACCATCCTGTAATTTTTTGAGAAGCTACTCTTTTAGTAACTGGAAAAAACGCTCAAATTGACCACCAAAATTCGGAGTAAATTGACCACCTGATTCGGAGCAAAGTGACCACCAAGATTCGGAGCAAATTGACCA
>NZ_JBWBQW010000008.1:0-217124 GCF_056279225.1 Chryseobacterium sp. UYP7 | reverse complement strand
TAATTTGGGACTCACTGTTTCCTCCTTAGCATGGGAAAACAAAAGTTCAAGCTCTGCGTCTGATTTTTCGTTGATGATCTCAAAACTTAATCCAAGGACTTCAAATAACGAAATATATTTCTTTACGGTGTTTCTGGAAAGTGATAAGTAGTTACTAATAAACAACTTACTCTTTCCGTTGCTATAAAATTTAATGACTTTTCTAATTTTACTCATGTCTGTTGTTTTATTGGCCATAATCCGTATTTTTTATACGAATTTATGGTGCTAACAACATGAAAAAATCAATCGTTTTTACCTCAAAAAACCAACCAAAATCCAGGTGGTCAATTTGCTCCGAATCTTGGTGGTCACTTTGCTCCGAATCAGGTGGTCAATTTACTCCGAATTTTGGTGGTCAATTTGAGCGTTTTTTCCACCTGATCTCACTTTTCCTGAAATCACCAATGAAATTTATTATATAAAAGACTCATTATGCTATTCGCTTGGAAAAGAAAATAGCAGCAGCATTGTTCTTTCAGAAATTTCAAAAAAACAGAAACCATTTTTAGTGGAGAAAAAGAAAGAGGGCGCTCTTTTTTCAAAAGAATGGATTCCCAATTATCTTCATCGTAAAAACATCAGCGATACGGTTTTATTCAATAAAAAATACAAAAGATTTGAAGTAAACGCTGCCAAAAGTTTCTCAAGATTTTATATTTATCCAACCGACACTATTTTACCATATTCTATTTATAAGCACGCTGAAATCGACTATGGAGGAAGGTTAGAGTGTGTTGATTCCTATAATAAGGAGAAAGATGTTTTTGTCACGCTTCAACTATCACCACGAAAAAACTGGGACGAGGAAGCCAAAGAAATTTTCGAGTTTAATGAGTTTGTGAAAAAGAAAAAGTGATGAATACAAATCCAACTCTTTATACGATCGCAGAAATTTCGGAAATTTCAAAGAGCGTTTCTGTCTTAGATTATTTCCTTCATCTTGAAAAACAGAGTAAAGTAAATTTTGATAGAAAAACAGGGAACGACTATTATTTTAGGACAAACGACAATAAATTTTCAGTTTCAGAAAACCAATATTATGATTTTAAAACAGGTGAAGGCGGTCAAATAATAAAAGCAGTAATGGAATTGGAAAAAATTGAGTGGAAAGATGCGCTTGAATTTTTGAAGAATTTTAAGGGACAAGTTTCGGAACAAAATAGAGTTGCAGAAAAAAGAAAAGTAGACTTTGGAAAAAAAGCTACGCAGTTTTCTGAAGTCGTAATTACAAATTCTTTTATTCCTAATAATGAAAAGTTGGTTTCCTATTTTGAAAAGCGAGGAATATCGAAAAATATTTTAATAGAAAATACGCGACAAATCCATTATGAGTCTGCAGGAAAGAGATACTTTGGAATTGGAATCGAAAATCTTTCTCAAGGCATCGAAAATCGTAATCCATTAATGAAAAGTAAGATTGGGAGGAAATGACATTTCTAAACTAAAAGGTATCAGAGACGAAATGATTGTTTTTCAGGAATTTACAGATTACACATTAATAAATTTATTACTAATAATAATTATTTATTAATGTTTGTTAATAAATGATTATTATTTCATAAAAAAAGTTAAATTTGTGCTTGTATTTTATTTTTTTTAATATAAATATAAGTATATCATTGCTATTTAAATCATTTTAACATATTTTTATAATTAATTTGTATGAAAAAAAATTTATTTTTTCTATTGCTTTTCCTTTCTTTTTCCTGTTTTGCACAAAATGAACAAGCAATTTATTTACAACAAGAGCATGCCAGACTTGCAAGAGTAAGTAATCATGAAATAGCTATTCAGAATTATATTAGCCAAAATATAGCCTCCCATACGTTATCATCAGTAATAGTAAACAGAATATCTGCACAGAAGCATGAAGATGGAAGTGACCTTACTCAGGCTGAAATGAATGAAGTATTTCTTAATACTAAAAAACAAGAACTGAGAATGCAATATTTTAATGAAAACTCTTCGGCTGGCAATGATTATATAGCAACCGTACCAACGGAAGGAACGACTTGCTTAAATAATGGATTTGAAGATAATACCACATCTGGTTTTGCATTATATTCGGAAAATCTATATAATTCATGGGTTATTTCTAAAAATTTCCCTAATTCAACATCGGGGTTTGCTGTGGATCCTGAAATCATAACTATTGTAGATAATTCTAAAATAGATCCAATAACCAAATTATCTCGAGTTGGAGATATTGCTGATGGTAATATACACAGGGCGATACGCTTGAATAATAGTAAAGTTGGAAACAGAGATGTTTCAATGATAAAAAAAACATTTACGATACGACAAGACCAGGATAATATTACATTCAGATATGCTTTAGTTTTAGAAGACCCTCAACATCCTGGAGGATATAACCCTTACTATCAATGGCGTTTACTAGATTCAGCTGAGAACGAAATTACGCAGAATACTATAATAGCGGATAGAGATAATACCTTGGTTTTTAAAAAAATAAATAATGGGGATATTGTATATACAGAGTGGAATTGTGAAAGCATAGATGTTTCTCAGTATAGGGGACAAAACGTAACACTACAAATTATTCTTTCAGATTGTGGTTATACCGCGCACTGGGGATATGGATATTTCGATAATTTTTGTGACACAAAATGTTCAGCACCCACTTTTGGAAAAGTCGTTTTAGATCCGATGGGAATTACTTGTCCGCTACTACCTCTTACTGTATCGGGAAGTTTCATAACTCCTACTGGTTTTGAACTGGAAAAATTAACCCTTAAAGCAAAAGATCTCACAACACTTCAGTACGTGCCTTTAAGCAATCCTAATCAATATACCTTATCTGGAAATGAGTTTCGTTTTAAAGTCGTAGGGCAGGACTTATTTCCTTCGGGACAATCATCAAGTAAACAATTTGACTTTATTGTTATCGCAAGTTTTAAGCTAATTGGAGCAAGCACGTCAACTTTGGATGTTCCAAGTCAGAGCGCTAATGATGGACCAGATGTTACGTTTAACAGTGCTTGTAAAATTTGTAATGCCTGTTCATCAGAAGTAATTAATATACAATTATTTGGAAGTTGTAATGGAGGTCTAAACGATTATTATTGTGGATTTCAACAAGAAATCAATTTTAGTGCAGTTTTAGGAGCTACGACAGGAACTTATAGAATTTATAATGTGGAGGCAACCAATCCAAATCGCAATGAGGTCTCAATATATAATAGTGGGAATGAGATTCCAATAAATACGCCATCGTCTTGTTCAATTTATTGGTATTGGAACGATTATTCTTCAGAGGTCCCCACAGATATGACTGCTGATATTGATTATACTGATGCTAGTGGTAATAAAAGAACAAGTCATTTATATTTTACTGCAACAAAGAGTTATGGTAATTAAAAGACCAAAAACATTATTTAATATTTGTGAAAATTGCCAATGTTTTTTATTAAAATTAATATCCTAAATCAAAATATGAAAAAACTTTATTTATTACTTATCATTATCACATATAATCATTTTTACTCCCAGAATTTTTTTGGGAACATCCCCGATTTGGTGTTTAGAAAAGAAATAGTAAAGTTGCCTTCTGTTTCAGATACTCTTGAAGGTCATCTCATGAATTATCATTTTGTTAAGGATACTTTAACTTCGCCTTTTTTATATAATACCAAATCAAAATTAAATGACTTAAGTATTATCTATGTGGGAAACAGATTGGGAGGAGCAAACAGAACTTCACTGGGCAAAGTAGGAAGTGCAAACATCACAAGTACTGGTGTATATGATTATGGAGATACGTTATCAATTAATATCCCTATTGAACAGCCTAAAATCCTCACCTATTCCAAAAAAGATAAAAGCAGGAGTCCTTATGTCTTTTTATCACCCATCAAAAATAAAAACCTTTTCATCGCAGATCTACTTATTTTCAATAGAACCCTTTCCAACATAGAAAAGCAACAAGTTGAAACCTTTCTATCGATTAAATATGGAATTTCTATCAATTATATATCAGAAAAAAATTATCTATCCTCTGATGGTAATACGATATGGAATTTTAAGGACAACAAAAAATATGGATATCGTGTTACCGGTATTGGCAGGGATGATATTTTTCAGCTTTATCAAAAACAGTCAATGAATGCGGATAATGATGTTGTAACATTTGCCTTAAATAAAAAAGAACTATTAAACGATAATAATACCGGCTCTTTAGATAATATGGAATTTTTATTATGGGGTGACAATAATGAAGAACTTGTATATCCGGAAGAAGATTTACTCTCTACTCATTCAAAAGGTGATCTATTAAGAGTTTGGAAAGTATCGGCAAAATCAGGAGCTGGGATCAATACTTCTACTTATTTTAATCTGAAAGATGTTAACTCAGCTGCAGAAATACCAAAGCTTAAAATTTTTAGAACTTCAGAAGATTTACAAAATAATATTGCAGAATTATATTCTGGGGAAAAACATAATGATTCAATATATGTTTTTAAAAATATTACCTGGGATTTGGATCATAATGGAACTGATTATTTCACTTTAAATAATAGTCAAACCACAGGAAATGTTTCAATTAGCAGTACTTGTAGTGAACTTCAAAATGGAACAGTAAAAATAGATATACCTTCCAATATTAATGCTGTAAATTATTCTCTTTACGATAAAAAAAACAATGTATTTATTAGTAATCATGAGTCATTTAGTGCAGGTAAGATTGTAATAAATAATTTAATACCAAGTCAATACCAAATTATTATCCACAGATCAAATAATCTCCCTGAAATTATTAAAACATTTGATATGGAAGGTATATCTAATCAGAATGTAGAAGATTATTATTTATGGCAAGGAGAATCTATCGAGTTAGATATCAATTACCAAAATTACCAATACACTTTAGTTAAACCTAATGGTTCGATCATTACACACCCTCCTTTTTTATTAGAAGGGTTGGGTAACTATACTTTAAAAGTGAAAAACAGATTAGGTTGCGAAATACAGAAACAATTACGCGTTCTTAATCAAACTGATTATGCCGATCAGAATGAGAACTCATTATTTAAGGACATAAAACTTTATCCTAACCCTTCACATGATGGTATTTTCACCGTTAAAGTGGAACTCAAAGCTCCCAAACCTATTACAATTCAGGTATATAACTCTTTAGGAATATTATTAAAACAAGCGCATTATAATGATACACAGAATGTGCTTTCAACATTTTCAATTCCACCTGTTGTTGGATATTATAATGTTAAAATATTCATTCCAGAAGAATCAAAAGGTTATAACCTTCTTATCAACTAATATCCAATATTCAAATAGAAAGATGACGAATTCAAATTCTTTTTTTAATGTGAAGCATTCAGGACTTTTTTTGCTTCTTATTTCCCTGTTTTTTTCTTTTACTAACCCTAACGAAATTTTAAAGCCTGCTCATTTCTCAAAGGAAACAAAAAATCGTTTTAATCCTTTTTTATTCGGTGGACAAAAAAGCGGACAGAATTCGTTGGAGCATTTTGCTTTTCAACTTAAACATGCTAAATCTGATCAATCAAATTATGGGGCTATATCACATAAGGATAACACTGGAACTAATTTTGAGCCAACATATGAGGGAAATCTAATTTATAATAGCACAGATAATCACGAAGCAATAATTGGAAGTGAGAATAAAGAAAATTGGAATGATGATCCTGCTGATAATATTTACAATGTAAATGTACTTAATTATGACAAAAATAAACAATATACCCTTACTTATTCAGTAAAAGGATTAAGTAGTAGTTCTTCTATAACTAGGAGCATTAATCAAAGTTTTTCTTTGGGAGGATATGTTTCAATCAAATCAGATTCGTGGGTAGTTATCAAAGAGGAAATTGACCCTTCTTTAATAAATCAGGGGAGCAATCAGATCCTTTTTAATACCATAAATTCCAGTGATTTTTATCGTGTAAAAGATGTGAGTATTATTGAATCTAAAAAAAATGAAAATTCATTTTACAAAATAACTTCCAAAATTATTGCGAATGATAGAATTTATATAAAAGGATATTATAATGAAAATTCCCTCATTGAATCAATTGATATCTTAGGAAAAAAAGCATCCATAACCAAAAATGAATTTGAGTTTTTTGATTCTTACAATCAGAATGATAAAAAAGGTCTAAAAATTAAATTTACAAAAAAGAATGGAAGTGTTGTTGAAGAAAGTATTTCTAATTTTGATAAAGACAATAATGCTTTAATATATAATTATAATCTACCAGAAGAGAAAATTATTTCGAAGAGCAAACTCGGAGTATTAATTGGTTTGAGAAATATAGATCTTCCTCCTGTAGAATCCTCAATAACCAATGTAAGTAGAGATTACGGTGGTTTTCGCTATCAAAATTTTTCTGAGGAAAAAAAAACCATTCAATTGCCTTATGATAAAAATAAACTTCCCAAGGGATCTTTTGAAAGTGATATTGCCCCCTTCGGGTTTAATTATTTGCAAAAAAAATGGCAGCGATTAAAAATTGACAGTATAGATACAGAAAAAGAAGTAGTGATTTTCACCATTGAAGGAGGGGGGCAAAATGATTATGTAAATGGAATAATTAAAAACCCTGAAAGTCCTGAAACTGCATCATTCACGCCTACGACTACGAATGACATTCCAGTAGCAAATCCCACGTCAAAAATCAATATGATTTCGCCACCAACTGTTAACCAACAAGGTTCAGCAAACGTGTCTTATCCAATAGAAATTCCTTCCGGGATTAATGGTTTTCAACCATCCATTTCAATTAATTACAATAGTGATAGTAAGAGTGGAGGCTGGGCTGGACTAGGTTGGGATGTTCCGGTAGAAACTATTGATATAGACACCCGTTGGGGGGTTCCAAAATTTGATTCAATTAAAGAATCTGAAATTTATACGATTAATGGAGAACAATTGGTTTTTGATGATAATTATTTACCCAATAAGATCCCTTACAATGGGAATACCCGTGGAATTGTAGATAAACAATTTTATTTCCGAACCGGTGTGAAAGAAGGAGCGAAAATTATCAGAAAAGGAACTAGTACACAAAACTATACCTGGGAGATAACAGACAGTGACGGAAATGTTAAAAAGTATAATGATGTATTGAAAGATGGAATCGGAAATAATATACGATGGTATCTTTCCTCTATTATAAATAAATATGGGCAATCGCCCATTGAGTATATTTATGTAGATAAAACATACGATCTGGGGAAAAACACCGAAGGAATAAACAAATATTTAGAAAAAATTAAATATTCCAATAATACTACAGTAGAGTTTGATGTTAATTCATCGGTTATTGATGGTCTGAGAACACCAAATCGAAATGATATAGTTTCAAGTTATAAATTAGGAACTAAAATTTCTGAATTTAAATTATTGGATAAAATCACCGTAAAACGAGAAGATAAAAAAATAAGAGAATACCAATTGGTATATAAAACTGGTGACTTTGAAAAGACAGTACTTTCCAGTATTGTACAAAAAAACGGGAATAATGAAGAGTTTAATAGGCATAATTTCAATTACAGCAAATTTGGTGAAGATTCTTCACATTGGGATGGTGAAGATAATTATAACTTATTCTCTGAAAATACACAAACAATTTATTCTGACACGGATAAGCTAAACAATGGTTTTTTCCCTGGATCTGATATGACCTTACTTAGTGGAAACGAAGGAAAGATTTGGAACTGGAGGGGTGCACTAACGATAGGGTTTTCTAAGTCATTGGCGTCTTGGTTTTTCCCAATTACAATTGATTTTACTAAAAAAGGTACTATTGGTTTTAATTATTCTTATACCGAAAATGAAAATTTTGGTAAATCCCAACTAATGGATATCGATGGCGACGGGCTTCCTGATAAAGTTTTTTATAAAAATAATGGCACCATTGCATACCGAAAAAATCTAGGTACTTCATTCAGTTCAGGAAACCCCATTACCGTAAATGGTCTTAACAATAAGCCATTATCAAGGGGCAACTCCTACACCAATACTTTTGGCTTAGAGTATAGCTGGAAGAGTAAAGCGTCTGGAGGTATTAATTACTCAACCACAAAAACCAATTCCCCAATTTATTTTTCTGATGTAAATGGTGATGGTCTTGTTGATTTGGTTTCTTATGGACAAGTATATTTCAATAAAATTAGATCAGATAAAAACAATGTTTTCAATTCATTTTCTGCTGTCGAAGATAATTATAAAGCTTTAAATGAAACTCCCAATACGATCTTAAAAGGTATTGATGCTCCAATTACTACAGTACCAGAAGAAGAAAATACTCTTTTGTCAAATATTGTACGTGTTTGGGAAGCACCACAAACAGGAGTTGTTGATATTTCAAATGTAATTAAGCTAGAGCAAAATTCCACTAGCGGACAAGGTATTGATTTTTGGATTGAAAAAGGTGATTTAACCAGAAACAATGAATTTGGATCTATAACTCCTTCCAATGTGATTCCCAATTCTCACATTATTTTAAATAATGCCAATTCAAACAATCAATATTTACCTGATATCTTGGTGCAGAAAGGGCAAAGAATCTATATGATTGCGAGCTTAAAAGAAAAATCAGCCGGAGATAGAATAAAAATAAACTCTAATATTCAATACAGACCAAATGCAGATATACCAAATGTAAATCTTCAAGATGCTAATGGAGAGTACTTTTTTAAATTTGATGCAAGAGAATCATTTTTAGAAAGTTCATTTAAAGGAAATGCAATTGGAGATAAAGGGAATGCAAAAATCATGTGGGCAGGACTACCAAATGAAGTTTTTTCGGATGCTGTTAGTTTTAAGATTTATAAATTTGAGAAAAAAACATCGGATACTATCACACTAACTGCTCCTGTCCCAACCCTCATTTTCCATCAGAAATTACAGCGTGGTCAGTCACTGAGTGAACTTGCAACTGATGAGAATTTGATTGCAGGAGTGAATATTGAAAACTTCCCTGTCAATACCAACAGCACTGATGCAGACCCAACTATTACCTATTTGTATTTAGATGTCTCATCGGATACTAATATTGCCTGGACCAAAATAAACTGGCAGCCCAAAATACACATAGATATTCCTAATGAAGCTTCGCAAGAATATAACGCTGTTGTACAATACCGAACCTTTTCTGAAAAAATAAAAATACAGAATTTCCCACCACTAGGGAGGGAGTTTACAACAACAGATAAACGCAGATATTACCCAGCTTTTGGGGAATGTTATAATGATATCTCTATACCTGTTGCGAATTCAAGCGGGGCTGAAGTAACTTTTTCAATGAAGTTTATAAACTATTACGATAAAGTGCAAGGAAAGTTTTTTCCCGTTTATACTAAAAAAAAGAAAGTTGTTGTAAAAAATGGATGGATGGAAACACCATCCATTGACTATTACGGTTCGGCAACTTACAGTCAGTTGTTTTATGAAATACATACCGATAATTATGAAGTAGGTAAATATCTCGGTAATTTGAACCCTTATGTGAATATTGTAGATAATAACTGTTTTCTTTCTTCATCCGGAGAAAAGCTGAACTATTATTCATCGCGCTCCAATACTAAGCACTATAATCTCTTATTGGGTCAAATGTGGCAAGGTTGGGGTGGTTTGTCTTATAACGGTTCTTATAACAACTCGGTGAACTCTCCTATAAAGGAAGAAGATTTCAATCCTTCCAATTTATTCAGTGAAGATGATAATTATATTGCTGAACCTCCATGTAGTCCTCTTGCATCAGACTATGAAGATTGTCTTTTAAATTTTATAAACGCTCAAAAAAATAAAAGATATTTTACACCCCTTGAAGTGGATGCGGAAAGTCATACTTATACTTCCCCAATGGAGTCTTCTGTTCTTGATAAGGAATACTTGCAGCCTTATAATTTAATGGCACACAAACCATCTCAAACTTTTGAAGGAGCTCCTAAATCAACAACCGCTAATCCTTTGGCTATTATAACCCACTCGAAAGGTTGGAGCCTTAATATGTATGGTGGTTTTTCAATACCTGGTACCTCATTCAATGTTGGCGGTAACGGAGGATATTCCAAAGACAATACTTCTGAATTTTTTCAAGATTTTAATGGTGATTCTTATCCGGATATTATTATAGAAAACCAATATTACAAAACTGATATTACTGGTGCCCTTACTGCTCCGGAAACATTGAAATCAGCTAAAATAATTGTAAATCAGACATACAATGCAGGTTTGAATGGTGGGTATAGTAACAGTATTAACTCCACTAAAGCTTCCAATAATTCTCAAACTGATTTCAATTCATCCGGTGAAAAATCTTCTCATACAGGAACTTCTGCAAATTCAGCTGGAGTAAGTGCCAATCTATCTGTAGGTGCCTCTTGGTCTGGGAATAATAATATTTGGCTCGATATAAATGGAGACGGATTAATGGATTATATATCCAATGGTCAAGTATATGTTAACAATGGAAATGGTTTTGAGCTGGAGGACTGGAATATAGGCTCTGATGTGTTCAAAAATGAAACTGTCGCGGTTTCAGGTGGCGGCGGCGTTAGTATAGGTGGCGGAAGTTGGGTGATGGGAGTAGGCAAAAACCTGTCCTCCTCAGCTACCCAAGTTATTTTTATTGATATGAATGGTGACGGATTATTAGATAAATTGAAAAAACATAATAATCATCTTTATCTTTATATTAATACGGGTAAAAAGATAAGCGATACCTTCGTTGATCTAGGGGAAATAAATGCAGGAATTAACACCCAGAATTCATCTGGTTTTAATGCTTTTGGAACCATCTGTCCCGTTATTTTTAAAATTAAAGTGTGTGTATCTTTGGGGGGGAACAAGGATCAATCTACTAACAGGCAAACGACAGATTTACGGGATTTTAATGGAGACGGGCTACCTGATATACTGGTATCTTATAATGACACCCAAATGACTGTAATTTCAAATCAGTCGGGTAAATTAAATTTATTAACTTCAATTGAAAATCCATTAGGTGGCAGAATGAAACTAACTTATGATAATATAAGTTCGTTGTCTCAAAAGAAAATAGGGAATACCTATCAAATGCCATTTACAAAGCAGGCATTGGTGAAACTAGATATTGATGATAATGAATCTACTGCGAATATTCTTGCACGAACGAACGAAAATCGACCTGTTTATTATAAACATTATTTTTTCGATTATGAAAACGGAGTGCAAGATAGAAGAGAACGCAATTTCTTGGGCTTTGGTAAAGTAACGACAAAAGATATGACAGGGATTACCCAAGTTACAGAATATGAAACCAATTATACCAATCAGTCTGATTTTTATGTGCCTTATGACAGTACTTCTGTCAGAAAATATTTTTATAAAAAAGGACTGATAAGATCTACCTATACTTTGGACAGTATAGGCGGACAAAGGGAAAGACAAAGAGTTAATTACACTTATCGTTATTTCGATCAAACGGCAGACAGTTATATTTTAACTGAAAGACAAACAGAACCTCAGTTCAAAGATATCGGAAGAATCATTCCATTCTTATTTAAAACTGAAAGTATCACGACCGAATATTCAGGAACGGGCCACCATAGTAAAACAGTCATCTCAACCGTTAATAAATATGACAAATACGGTAACGTAACAAAATATACCGATTTGGGTAGTAATCCTACCAATACTTCCGATGATCTTATTGTTTCTATTGTTTATCATCCGGTAAGTACAAACAATATGGGTGGTATTCCTCAACAACATATTGTTACAAATTCGAGCAATACGGTTCTAAGAAAATCCGAGACTGAAATAGATACTAAAGGTGAGATAACAAAAATCAAACGTTTTATTGGTGATAATTTTGCAGAATATAAATATGAATATAATTCTTATGGCAATCTTACAAAATCGATCTTTCCTAAAAACGAAGATGAGTTGGAAACTGATCGGATGTTCTATTCTTATGAATACGATCCAACTTATCATACTTATTTAACCAAAGTATCTGATGCCCGAGGTTTATCCAGTAGCACAACTTATGATACCAATTATCTGTTTGGAGTTCCAAAAACAGTTACAGATGCTAATAACAGTGTCGTTACTTATACCTATGATTCTTTTGGGCGTTTAACTGAATATAGAGCACCTACAGATTACAACTGGACTATCAAATTATCTTATTATAAATTAGGGGATTTGAATTCCAAAGTTGCGGTTACGGAAAAGAGAGCTCCAATAGTAAATGGTATTGTACCTTCTTTAAATTATTTCAGCAGTGTTTATGTCAATAATTGGGGTGAAGAACTTTCTACGAAGAAATTGTATGGTGGAATTGCCAACAACTATATCTATACCTACACTAAATCACCGCTTAAAGATATTAAAGGGCGAACTATAAAGAGCTTCATCAATAAATTAGCGACCCAAGAAACAGGAAGTATTTTAGATGCAATGAAAAACTTTAGGCCACAAGATAATCAAATGTTGAATGCAGATGAGTTTAAGAATTTTTATGTCAATTACAAATATGATGAACTTGATAGACCAATAAAAGCCATTCAAAATGCTGTATTAACTTACGAAGGAATTAAACCCTTAACAACAGAAACCCAATACGGATTTGGTGCAGATCGTAATGGAATTATTCAGTTTACCAAGAAAACAATTTCTCCAAAAGGGTTGGAAAGTTTAGTTTATACCGATGAAAAAGGAAGAACTACTGCAACAAAACAAATTGGTGATAACAAAAACCTTTGGGTAAGTTATGCGTATGATCTTTTAAACCAACTTATGGAAGTAGAAGATCAAAATTCTAATAAAATGGAATTTACTTACGATCAATTGGGCAGAAGAACATCTGAAAAACATCCAGATGCTGGATTAATGACCTATGAATACGATTACAACAATAATCTTATTTATATGGACAATACCGTTCTCCGAGATCTTAACCAAAATATTTCCTACCAATACAAATTCAACAAACTCACGAAAATTGTATACCCAAATTATAACGTAACCTACGAATATGGCGCTGTAAATGAACCAGATTTTGGAGCAGGAAGATTGATAAAACAAACCGATCACACCGGAATTCAATTTTTTAAATACAATCAATTAGGGCAAATTGTAGAAAATAGAAGGTTTATGGTCGCTCCAGATGTAGATGCCAAACTATTTAAAACAAGTTACACCTACGACCTCTATAACAGGATCAATAAAATCGTTTATCCTGATAGCGAAGAAGTATTCTACAATTACACCCCTTTCGGATTATTGAATAATCTTAAAAGTAAAGCTCCAGGAGCAACAGCTCAAGAGCCAATAATTTCAAATATTCTATATAATTACAATGAACAGACTTTAGAAACTACGGCAGGAAATGGTACTAAAACCCAGTACGATTACGATTCTTGGGGAAGGTTAGAAGAAATGGCACTACAAGGAATATCAACACAGTTGAAAAAAAACCAGTACCTGTTCGATAAAGACAATAACGTTGCAAGTGTTACCACCGCAGTACCAATGACTGGAATGTTTGCACAAAATGACATTTCTATTGGTGCTGTAAAAACATTTGAATACGATGGTTTCAACAGACTGAAAAAATCAACAATTAAAGCAACTGGAAAAACAGGTAGAAAATTTTATCAGCTAGATATGGCATATAATGACATGCATGGTATAGCCAATAAAGATTCCCGTTGGAAAGAATTTAATACGACTGCGTGCCAAAACCCAAATGCCGCAGGAAATAAATCAGTTTACAATTATAGTGACCTCAATCATCCTAATGCCGTGAGTTCCATAGAATTTAATTCCCCTAATTCTGGCGTAAACTTCATTACACCTTGGGATTGTGGAAGTGGAGTAAATATATTAGCTGTGCCTACCACCGAATTATATTCCTATGATGCAAATGGGAATATGACAAAAGTTGTAAATGGGAACGATGGCTTATTAGGAGAAATCGGTTCAGAACCAGTAGAAGACATCAAAAGAAAACTCTTCTGGGATGCCCAGAACCGACTAAAAGGTATTACTGAACAAACTGCTTTTCACCATTATGTCTATGATGAAGATGGACAGAGAGCCTTAAAAAGCGAGGGCGCGTCAAGAGGTTTGCGCACCGATGGAAACCTTCGGCCTGGTCCTAACCCTACTATTATGGGACCTTACAACTATTACCCGAATGGATATATGGTGATGAACGAAAGACAAGTAAGTAAACATTATTATATTGGTAGTAATAAAATTGCAGCAAGAGTGAGCGAAACGCCATCGCACGGATTTTTAGCACCTTCTAATTCAGAACTATCCGATCTTTCAGGTGCTTTAAAATTAGAAGCAGATGATATTGTAGCAGAAGCTGGATTGAATCCGATTTTATGGCATCCTATTTTTATCGGCGGAATCGATTTTGAGAGTGAAGAAACCTGTGCAGCAGAGATCTTGGCCGAAGCAGAAAAATATTCCCCAAAATCTACTTGCTACAAAAAATTGATGAATGGGTATAATGATGCACTAATTAATGGGACAAAAGAAGGAAGTTTCTGTACCTTTTGGCACAATTTCCAATTGGATGATTGTATGGCAAATCAACCAACGGAAGAATTGAAATACCAAACTTATTGGGTGCATCCCGATCATTTGGGAAGTTCATCTGTCATCACGAACCAAAGTGGCAATACCACCAATTGGTATGAATACATGCCATTTGGAGAAATGTTGATGGAGCAAAGCAATAATTCTTACAATAATCCGTATAAATACAACGGAAAAGAATTAGACGAAGCCACGCAATTGTACTATTATGGAGCGAGGTATATGGATCCAAAGACGAGTATTTGGTTATCTGTTGACCCATTAGCGGTGTATAATCCTGTAATGGAAACCGAGTTTTATGGTGATGGGCAACACAACGGGGGTGTCTTTTATTCTGGTAACTTAAATCCTTATATTTATACTTATCAGAATCCGATAAATTACGTCGATCCCAATGGTAAGCAGAATTATTTTATGACGCCAACATCTACTTACAGTAGCAAAAACATTACTTATCTACCTTCTAAAGTAAGAACAGCAGGATTTGCAATAAGAAATCCATGGGCGGCAGCTAGAATTGGAGAATATAAAAGAGGGAGTGATAATATTTCTAGTATATCTACTAGATTTGGCACTACTGGAGGAATATTAGATTTAAATAAAGATAATAAAGGGAGGTCTTTTGATGAAGGTTCAGAACGTGGAGCATTTCGACATACTATCTGGCAAGCTGAGATAACGAGAGCTTTTAGTTCAAATATAGCAGAGCAAGCAGGAAATTCGCATGAAGATAATCCAAATGTAGATTTGTCTAGTAGGACATTTGACAATATAGAAAATGCTGACCAGACAGCAGATTTGTTAAATAATATAATTGGTAGAAAAATAGGTAATGCCAAAGCTATAAGTAATTTGACGGAAGATGTTTTAGAAGAATTTAAAACAAATGGGTTATTTCAAGCAAAACAAAATAAAAATGGAACCTGGAATGTTTCTAAAGAAAAATTGTCACCTGCAAAATACCAACAATATAAAGAAAGATTAAATGATATGAATTACAAAGGTAGAACAGCAGAGGAACAAAAAAAGTTAAAATGAAAAATAGAACATTAAACTATTATCTTCTTTTAGGATTATTATCTATTTCTCTTATCAGTTGCAAAAAAGATAATTTGTATAGTGTTGTTCATGAAAAATATTCTAACTGTGGCTATAATAAAGAGAAATGTATAATAGATTTTGATAAGGATTTAAAGGGGTTAATAAAAGAAAATTGGGATAGAATTTATATACTGAATGGGTCATATCCTACAGAAATCAATTCATTAAATGGGAAAGATGATTTTTTATTCAGTGAGACAATGCCAAAAATACTTTTTGTCAATGATAAAAAAGTCGTATATCAAGAAGGATATGATACAAATATGGGACAAGATAGAACGGGATTGTTATTAGACTACAATTTACATCCATATATAATTATTAGTCGAAAAAACTCTAAATTTTTTATTTTTCCAATGGAGAAAGATGAAATTCATTATGTTAAAAATGCATTGTACATAAAATGGTTTAATTCAACGGAAAAGAATTAGATGAAGCCACGCAATTGTACTACTACGGAGCAAGATCTTGCAACCCAAGGTTATCGATTTGGTATGGTGTAGATCCACTAGCAGTGTACAATCTAGTAATGGTAACCGATTTCTACGGCGATGGGCAACATAATGGTGGAGTATTTTATTCAGGTAATTTGAATCCGTATATTTATACTTATCAGAATCCGATATTGTATGTAGATCCAAATGGTAAGCAGAATATTGCTAGTCGTCTTTTCGGTTTTTTTATTCCTCCAATTAATCCAGGAAATTCTCCTTTAATGCAAATGCAGCATGGTTTATTATTTCAAAAAGTTGGAGCTGCAGGTGCAGGTATAGTTGGAGACTATGCAACTGGGGGAGCATTAGATAAATTATTTCTTGCTTATAGTGCCGGAAGTGCAGTTCATAGTATGGAAATGCAATCATATTGGAGAGATAGAGGAAATGAAGCAGCAGCTAAAAAATACGAACAAGAAGGAGCAGATGCAACGGCAAATCTAACATTATATGGAGCTGGAGCTGGAGCAGTGAGAGGAGTTAGAGAAATTAGAAACGCTGTAAGACCAGGTCTTAATTATGGACAAAAATTAGGCATTATCCGAGAGGCGTTGCAAGGTGAAGGAAATTTTGGGTTGGGGGTTGCTACAGAAAAAGAAGCTATGCAATTAGGAAAAGATTTTGTTGGTAAAGGATATAGAACTAATTCCGATGGTTCTTTGGGAAGTCCTGATGGGTTAAGAGAATTTAGACCACCATCAAATAAACCTAAATTAGGAACAACGCAAGCAAATTTCAAAACTCGGGAAACTCCAAGTGGAAAATGGCAAAATAATGGGCATCTAGATATTAAAAAGTAATGAAAGCAGAACTTAAGGGATTTCATAGTCCTGACATTTATGATTTAGAAGGATTTAATCCTTTAGAAAAAGACCATTTTTGTTTCTATTTGGAAATGTCAGTTAGTCCAAAAAATAATGAAGGATCTGAACAATTTGGAATTACAATATGTACTCCAAAATGGTTGATTGATAATAAAAATGAAAATGATATTATCTTTGGTAGACATTATCTAATTGTTTTTGAATATAATTACAGTAAAATCTATAATTTTATAAAAATTTATATTGAGAATTTAGAAGAGGATAATTGGGATAAATTAGCAGAAAAAATAGCACGAATTGCCTATTGGGAATTTGAAGATTATCAAGAATATTAATTTTAGAGTACATAATTTGGGAAGTTTCTTCCGTTATCACTAATCATCAGGAACAACAACCAATTGGTATAAATACATGCCATTTGGCGAAATGCTGATGGAGCAAAGCAGTAGTGAGTACAATAATCCGTACAAATATAATGGCAAAGAATTAGACGAAGCCACGTAATTATATTATTACGGTGCGAGGTATATGGATCCAAAGACGAGTATTTGGTTGTCCGTGGATCCGCTGGCGGAGACCACGCCAAGCTGGAGTCCATACGCTTATGCGTTCAATAATCCAGTGCGGTACATTGATCCCACAGGAAGGCAAAATGAAGATTGGGGAAGAAAAGGGAATCAGTGGGAATGGAAAGATAACATAACAAAAGACAATTATAAATCTCTTGGTTATGATGCTTATTCTAATGGGAATGATGCAAACTCTACTTATCAATCGGGTGATCATTGGGTGCAATTAGGAACAGAAAAAAATAAATGGAGCTATACAAGTAACCCTAATAAAGAAAGTGTACCAAGTGATATCGAAGGATATAGAGCGTATCAATCATATCAAGGTTATCACAAAGGGGAAACTTTTTGGGAACATACTTTCAGAGGTATGGGAAATGCAGTTAGAGATTCTAAAATGGATTTTGCTGATGGATTAATGTTCACAGGAAACGCAGGAAGAGTAGTTGAAGCGTTGGAAGCAACGGAGAAAACATCTTCACTATTGCGAGTTGATCAGCATGTGACTGCAGAAGAATTTTCTACATTCTCCACAACAAGCAAAATTCCAAGATCAAATGTGTTATTTAATAATCCAAATGGATTTTCCGACATTAATTTAACCCACTGTGCGGAATTTGACGTAAATCCTGATATTTTAAAACTGAAAGATGCTACAAGGAGTTGGTATCAAGTTCTTACTAACACAAAAATTTATCAGAAATTGTTTGAAGCAAAGGGAATTCAAATGCAAGAAGCAACAGGAAGTAATATAAAATTAAAAACTCCCTCGCTTTTGCGAGAGAGTTTTTAGTTTACAGCGCAACATTTTGCTGTACAAACTCTTTAAATTTTTCCCCTCTCCGCAAAGTTTGTAACTTTGAGGGATACTACAAAACATATCTGCATTATAAGTAACAAATGTGTATTATAGTTTACATTGTATTTTTTCTAAATTTAGAATAGGTTTAAATAAAAAGACATTATAGTGCTGCTACATTTTTCTGCAAGAAGTCTTTAAATTTTTTGGTTGTAAGCATTTTATCAATGATTTTAAAGACGGTGCTTTTATCATCTTCATCTAATTGCTGGATGAGTTCCATCTGTTCCAAAGTAGATTTATCTTCAATTACAATCTCTTTTGGGCTGAAATTTTCGTTGTAATTGATGATTTGATCGGTTGTAAGATTAAAAAGATAAGCCATTTTATTAAGTTCTGATACGGTAACTTCCCTTAAACCCTTTTCAATTTTGGAATAAGTAGATTTATCTACACCAATGTGCAAAGCCACTTCCTTTTGCATAAGCCTTTGCTTCTCACGAACTGTTTTAATATTGTTTGCTAAATCTATAGAACAAAAATAGAGAAATATCAAGATGGGCTTTAAGAGAATTTGACAGGCTGAAAGATCGGAAATAACGTGTATTAGTCATTACTTAATTTGATGGAAGATAGCTGTTTTATATTATTTCTTCAACAAAATACCAAAAATACAATCTCCAAACCAAAAATTATCGAGCTGTATTTACGTTGGACTTCATATACGAAATACGAATTGAATTACAATTTAATTAGTACAGGATGTCAAAATCATATCATTGTTTAAAGGGGAATGGATCAAAATAAATAGACTTGATTATCTGCTAATTGAGTCTTGTGTATTAAAAAAGTGAAATGAATATTTGGAAAGAATTAAAAATGACCTATATTTGCACCAGTAAAAACGAAGCTCTTTATTATGTTTGTAAAAGTGACCTATTCGGTGACCTAGTAAACAAAAGAACAGCATAAAGCGTATGGATAGGTTTTTTTCTGAAAAAGTACAAATCCCGTCCGGATCGCAAAGTCTCTCAATTTATTGGGAGACTTTTTTAGTATGAAATATTACGTTTATATTCTTTACTCTGCATCGCTGGATGTTTACTACAAGGGATTTTCCACAGATGTAGCAAAGAGATTGGAATACCATTTAAATTCACAGCATAAATTTACATCCGCTACTCGAGACTGGGTGATTGTTTATGTGCGAGAATTTATCGATAAGTCAGAAGCTTTAAAAGAAGAACGACGATTGAAGAAACTTAACCGTAAGTCCATAGAAAAATTAATTAGAGAGAATGCTGACCTGTCATCTCGTCCTTAGACGAGACGGGTTTGAGTCCTTTCATTCTTCAGACAAGACATAGTCTCTCAATTTATTGGGAGACTTTTTTATGATGAAGTATTACGTTTATATTCTTTACTCTGCATCGCTGGATGTTTACTACAAGGGATTTTCTACAGATGTAGCAAAGAGATTGGAATACCATTTAAATTCAGAGCATAAATTTACATCCGCTACTCGAGACTGGGTGATTGTTTATGTGCGAGAATTTATCGATAAGTCAGAAGCCTTAAAAGAAGAACGACGCTTGAAGAAACTTAACCGTAAATCCATAGAAAAATTAATTAGAGAGAATGGCGACCTGTCATCTCGTTCTTAGATGAGACGGGTTTGAGTCCTCTCGTCTAAGGACGAGACAAAGTCTCTCAATTTATTGGGGGACTTTTTTATGATGATAATTTAAAATTCTTAATTTATCAAATCTAAGATCTCAGATTAAAGAATTACGGCTGTAAATTTCAGTTGGAACTTAAGATTACCAATTATTATTTAGGCTGATTGGATGAATTTATCAAATACTGCTTTTTAATTCAACAAACCTTTCAAAAATCATCATCAGATCTTTAAAAACCCGCGATAATCCCCAAATTATATTTTGATTAGTGCTTAAAAAATGGTAATATTGTTAGAGATCAAAAAATCTAACAAAAAATAAACACATTTCTATGAAAGCTAACGTCATCTCAATTGTACTCGGCGGTGGGAGAGGCACTCGACTATTTCCTTTAACTTATTCCCGCTCTAAGCCCGCAGTTCCAATTGCAGGAAAATACAGGCTGGTTGATATTCCTATTTCTAACTGTTTAAATTCGGGGTACAATAAAATCCTGGTTTTAACCCAGTTTAATTCGGCTTCTTTAAATTCGCATATTAAAAACTCTTACCACTTCGACATATTCAGCCGTGGTTTTGTAGATATTTTAGCCGCAGAACAAAATGTAGAAAACGATCAGTGGTATCAGGGAACTGCCGATGCAGTGCGTCAATCTATGAAGCATTTAGATAAGTATGATTACGATTATATTTTGATCCTGTCCGGAGATCAGCTTTACCAAATGGATTTTCGGGAATTGATCGATTTCCACTGCAAGAATGAAGGCGATATTACGATTGCCACAATTCCTGTAAAAGCGAAGGATGCTCCCGGTTTTGGTATTTTAAAATCCGATGATGATGGAAATATAACTTCTTTCATTGAAAAGCCAAATTCTGATATTCTTAACGATTGGAAATCCGAGGTTTCCGAGAAAAGCAGATCGGAAGGCAAAGAATATCTGGCTTCGATGGGAATATATGTTTTCGGTAAAGAAGTTTTGAAAAAAATGTTCTCCGAAGATCCTGGTGACGATTTTGGTGGGGAACTGATTCCGAATGGAATTGGAACCTATAAAACACTCAGCTTCCAATACGATGGTTACTGGACAGATATTGGAACCATAGATTCTTTCTTCGATGCCAATATTGATCTGACGAGGGATTTCCCAAAATTTAATCTTTTTAGCAATGCACCGATTTATACGAGAGCGAGAATGCTTCCACCTTCCAAAATTCTAGGTTCATATGTGAGTAAAGCGATCTTTGGCGACGGTTGCATCGTTATGGCAGATAAGATCGAAAATTCGATCGTAGGAAATCGCAGCAGAGTTGATAAAGGAAGTACTTTAATGTGTACTTACATGATGGGTGCAGATTCTTATCAGGATACCAAAGAAATTATCTCCAATGATCAGCATGGAATTCCGAATCTTGGAGTAGGAAAATACTGCTACATTGAGAACGCAATTCTGGATAAAAACTGTAGAATCGGAAATAATGTCCGCATCATTGGCGGGAAACACTTGCCGGATGGTGACTACGATAATCATTCGATCAAAGATGGAATTGTAGTCGTGAAAAAGAACGCGACAATTCAGCCAGGCACGATTATTCCTTAAAATTTTAATTAAGTACAAAACACGGCAATATTTTTATCGCCGTGTTTTTTTATGCCTTAGATTTTGTATTTTTGCCGCATGCGTTGGTTAAAGTACGGGACTGTAATTGTCCTTTTTTTATTGGCAATCTATGCCGTTTCTATGTCGTTTGTATCGGAAAGTAAAAACTTTACTATCGAGAAGGAAATTAATTATCCTGTGGAGAAGGTTTTTCCGCAATTTAGCAATCTGCAGAATTTCAGCAGTTGGAACGCTTTCTTTTCTGATAATGATAAATTGACCTTCGACTATTTTACACCATACGAAGGACAGGGCAGTTCGATGTCTTACCACGATAAAAAAAACGACGAAGTTTTCGGGGATCTGTTTATTCGGTATGCAAATCCAAATAAAACTTTAAGATATCAACTTTTTGAAGGTAAAAAGAGTAATCCTTATGGTATTGAAGTCAAATTTAAAGGCGAAAATGGCAAAACCAGAATTACGTGGTTTATCAGAACTCCTAAACAGCCTTTTTTAAAAAGGTCTCTCAATTTACTTTCCGAAGATTATATTGCTGATCAGATCGATAAAAGCATGAAAAACCTGTTTAGCAATCTGGGAAATAAAGTGGATCAGGAAAAACAGCGTGAGAGTATAAAATTCGACAGTTTGATGGTTGAACAGCAAGATAGTCAATTACTTTTGGGTGTTAATGTAAATTCCAAGAATGATAAAAATGCTTTGTTCAAAAATATCATCATGAACCATAACAAAGTTCTGAATTACGTGAAGATGGATCTGGGTAAAAAAAACGACGAATACGGTCAACCCATCCTGATCACCGATGCAGATAATTTTAAGGATAAAGAAGTTTCTTACTACTATGGCATTCCGCTTTCCAAAAAAATGGGTGTGTCCGATAATAATTTTAGTTTTCGAACCATTAACGCATCCAAAATTTATGTCATGTATTACCGCGGTCCTTATCCCGGTAGGATAAAATCTATTCAGGAGCTTCTTTTACAGGCGAAAAAAGATACGTTGCGAACTGGTGATCTGCAGCAAACTTTTTTAGAGGAGCCAAGAGAAGAAAATAATACCGTAATTAAATTGTCACTGCCCGTTTTCAGATAATTAATTTAACTTTTTTTAAGGCTTTTTCCTCTTAGTACCTCACTTATTTTTGCTAAATTTGTCTTTTAAATAAAATAAAGAGTTAATCTGTAAAAAATGGACAAATTTTCATTCCTGAATGCTGCACATTCGCAGTTAATAGAAGACTTATACCAGCAATATTTAAAATTTCCCGATTCACTTGAGCCTTCCTGGAAAGCATTTTTCCAGGGATTTGATTTTGCCCTAGAGAATTATAACGACGATATTCCGAACAATTCTTCGACTTCTTCCGTGCAAAATGCGGCTCCTGTTAGCAATCAGATTATTTCTAAAGATCAAATTCCAGAAGAAATTAAAAAGGAATTTAAGGTTTTAAACTTAATTGAAGCGTACCGACAAAGAGGTCACTTGTTCACCAATACCAATCCTGTTAGAGAAAGACGGCACTACGAACCCACTTTAGATATTGAAAATTTTGGACTTTCCAATGCTGACTTAAATA
Organism: Chryseobacterium sp. UYP7; assembly: GCF_056279225.1. Lineage (NCBI taxonomy): Bacteria > Pseudomonadati > Bacteroidota > Flavobacteriia > Flavobacteriales > Weeksellaceae > Chryseobacterium > Chryseobacterium sp. UYP7. The sequence continues at coordinate 193,814 of NZ_JBWBQW010000008.1, read as the reverse complement.
CCAAATTCAATTCTGCCACCGAAACAGGAATGCCTGCCGTGGCGACTTTGCAGGAAATTATCAATCACCTCGAAAAGATTTATTGTGAATCCATTGGCGTGGAGTATATGCACATTAACAACGTTGACGAAAAGAAGTTCATAAGAGAATGGATCACGGTCAACGAAAATCACGCGCAACTTTCTGCACCCGAAAAAACGGAGATTTTAGAAAAATTGAATCAGGCTGTTGCTTTCGAAAATTACCTGCATACTAAATTTGTTGGGCAGAAAAGATTTTCACTCGAAGGTGGCGAGTCTTTAATTCCAGCCTTAGATCAGCTGATCACGCGTTCTTCTCAATTGGGTGTTGATGAGGTTGTTTTAGGGATGGCTCACCGTGGAAGATTGAGTGTTTTGACTAATATTTTCGGAAAATCCTACAAACAAATATTTTCAGAATTCGAAGGAAAAGAATTTGAAGAAGATGTGTTTTCCGGTGATGTGAAATACCATTTAGGATCTTCAAAAAAAATAAAGACAGAATCAGGCGAAGAAGTTTCCATCAATCTAACTCCGAATCCATCGCATCTGGAAACTGTTGCGGCGTTGGTAGAAGGAATTTGTCGCGCAAAGGTTGATAATAAATACAAAGATTACAAAAAAGTTTTACCCATTGTTATTCATGGCGACGGCGCACTTGCCGGACAGGGAATTGTGTACGAGATCGCGCAAATGATGACTTTGGAAGGCTATAAAACAGGGGGAACCATTCACATTGTTGTGAACAATCAGGTTTCCTTTACCACCAATTATTTAGATGCTCGTTCTTCTGTATATTGTACAGATATTGCGAAAGTGACTGAATCTCCAGTAATGCACGTGAATGCAGATGATGTTGAAGCTGTTGTTCATGCGATTAGATTTGCTGCAGATTTCCGCGCGCAATTTGGCAAAGATGTTTACATCGATTTACTGGGTTATCGGAAATATGGACATAATGAAGGTGATGAGCCAAGATTTACTCAGCCGCATTTGTACAAGTTGATTTCAAAACATCCGAATCCGAGAGAAATTTACAAAGAGCAGTTAATTAAAGAAGGAACTGTTTCTGAGGAAGTTTTAAAGGAAATGGAATCTAAATTCAAAGCCCTTTTAGATGACAATTACGACGCTTCAAAGGAAATCGTAAAAAACACAATGGATGTTTTTATGTGTGATGACTGGGTCAATTATCCACTAAGTCCGAAAGATGCAATGCAGAAACCGGTCAATACAGGATATGATTTGGAAGAGCTGAAAAAACTCGCCATCAAAATGACAACTTTGCCGGCAGATAAAAAATTTATTTCCAAGATCACGAGGTTGTTCGATAACCGTTTGAAAATGATCGATTCGAACTCTTTGGATTGGGCACTTGGCGAATGGTTGGCTTATGCAACTTTATTGACGGAGGGAAATAACATAAGAATTTCTGGTGAAGATGTGGAGCGGGGAACTTTTTCTCACCGCCACGCCGTTGTTAAAACAGAAGATGCAGAGGAAGAATATATTCCTTTAAGACATATTTCAGATAATCGTTTTGATATTTATAATTCCCACCTTTCCGAGTATGGAGTGCTTGGTTTCGACTACGGTTACGCCATGTCCTCGCCAAATACTTTAACGGTTTGGGAAGCTCAGTTTGGTGATTTTGTAAATGGAGCTCAAATTATTGTCGATCAGTATTTGGTCGCTGCAGAAGAAAAATGGAAGATCCAGAATGGTTTGGTCATGCTTCTTCCGCATGGTTTTGAAGGACAGGGTGCAGAGCATTCTTCCGCAAGACTAGAAAGATTTTTAGGTCTTTGTGCAAACGAAAATATGACGGTTGCCAATGCAACAACTCCGGCAAATTATTTCCACTTGTTGAGAAGACAGTTGAAATGGAATTTCAGAAAACCATTGATCGTTATGACACCGAAATCTTTGCTTCGTCACCCGAAAGTAGTTTCTCCGTTAGAAGATTTTGCAAACGGAGCGTTTCAACCGATCATTGATGATGCTGCAGCAAAAGAGGATAAAATTGAAAAATTGGTTTTATGTTCCGGCAAGATCTACTACGAATTGTTAGCTAAAAAAGAAGATTTAAACTGTGAGAATATCGCTTTGGTGAGATTGGAGCAAATGTATCCAATTCAGGAAGATAAGATTCAGGAGATATTCGCAAAATATAAAAATAGAAAGCACCTTCTTTGGGTACAAGAAGAACCGGAAAATATGGGAGCTTGGAATTATATTTTAAGAACGTTCCGTGATACAGGAATTCAGGTTATTTCGCCGGTTGCGAGTGGATCACCAGCGCCGGGAAGTCATAAAATGTTCGAGAGAAATCAGAACAGTGTTATTAACAGAGTTTTTGACAGAGACGACGAGCCTGCAAAAAGACCGGTAACAGCTTAGTTTTAATGAAAAAGTTCTTTCTGCTTTTAAGTGTTATTTTTTGTGTTCCGTTTTTTGCGCAGAACATGAAAGCCGAGATCGAAGATCAGTTTCGGGATTATAATCGCTTAATAGTTGAAAAAAAATTTAATGAGGCTTTAGATTTATATGGTAATGAAGATTATCTGAAATTATTTCCGAAAGAAGAACTGGTCGATATGATGAATAAAATGTTCAACGATCCCCAGTTAACGATCAATTTGATGATGCCGTTAAACATTGTTGTTAGTGAGAATGTTATTGATCAAAACGAAAAGAAATTTGTGAAGATAGATTTTCAGCAAAAGCTCGAAATGAAATTTAACGAAGCAGGATTAGACTCAAACAACATATTGTCTGCTTTAAGGCGGTCTTTTGGGAACGAAAATGTAAAATATGATGAGACCACGGGGATTTTCTTGATCGACGCATTAAAATTAGCAGTAGCAAGTTCTTCAAATTTAAAAAACTGGCAATTTCAGATTTTAGATAAAAAGCAGATCCCAGTTTTGAAAGCATTTATTCCGGAGCAGTATTTAAAAGAAATAAAATAATAAACAAAAATATTCACGATGTCAATATTAGAAATGAAAGTCCCGTCGCCGGGAGAATCCATCACAGAAGTTGAAATAGCATCCTGGTTGGTAAAAGACGGCGATTACGTAGAAAAAGATCAGCCGATTGCCGAAGTTGATTCCGACAAAGCAACCCTGGAACTTCCTGCGGAAGAAAGTGGTATTATCTCTTTGAAAGCAGAAGAAGGTGAAGTAGTTCAGGTTGGTCAGGTTGTTTGCCTTATCGATAGAGATGGTGCAAAACCAGAGAGTGCTGCCAAAGCCAAAGGTGAAAATGCTGAAGCTCCAAAAGCGGAAGAGAAAATCGTAGAAAAATCTGCCATCGTTCAGGAAGCTAAAAAAGAAGAAAAACCTGCATCTACCAGTTATGCATCGGGAACTCCTTCTCCGGCTGCGAAAAAGATATTAGACGAGAAAGGGATCGATGCTTCGCAAGTTTCAGGATCCGGGAAAGACGGTAGAATTATGAAACAGGACGCAGATGTTGCTTCTGTTGCCGCAATGGGCGGAAGTTCTACGACAAGCGGTTCAAGAGGTTCAAATACTACTAAACTTTCAGTGCTGCGTCGTAAAATCGCGGCAAGATTAGTTTCTGTGAAAAATGAAACTGCTATGTTGACGACTTTTAATGAAGTTGATATGTCTGAAATTTTCAGAATTAGAAAACAATATAAAGAAGAATTTACCCAGAAACACGGCATCGGATTAGGATTTATGTCCTTTTTTACAAAAGCAGTGACCAGAGCACTTCAAATGTATCCGGATGTAAATGCTTCTATTGATGGAGATTTCAAAACGAATTATGAATTTTGTGATATTTCAATCGCAGTTTCAGGACCGAAAGGTTTAATGGTTCCCGTTCTTCGAAATGCAGAAAATATGTCGTTCCGAGGTATTGAAGCCAATATTAAATCTCTTGCAGAGAAAGTTAGAGACGGTAAGATCACGGTTGACGAGATGACAGGTGGAACTTTTACCTTAACCAACGGTGGAACTTTTGGATCCATGATGTCTACGCCAATTATAAATCCACCACAATCTGCAATTTTGGGAATGCACAATATTCTCCAAAGACCTATGGCAATTGATGGACAGGTTGTAATTCGCCCGATGATGTATCTGGCAGTATCTTATGATCACCGCATCATTGATGGTAAGGAATCTGTAGGATTTTTGGTTGCAATCAAAGAGGCAATCGATAACCCGGTTGAATTCTTAATGGATGGCGACGAAAGAAAAGCTTTGGAACTATAAACATTTCACAAAAAGCTTTAAAATATTAAATCCCGCTTTTAAAAAGGCGGGATTTTTGTATTGATGTTCAAAACATTACTATGTTCTCTACCACTACTTTCGATATAAAGGTTTCAGTGATTCCTGAGTACGATGTTAAAAACAGTTTTCCTTCTGAAAATCGGTTTGTCTTCCGTTATCACATCTGTATTGAGAATCAAAGCGAATTTCCCATTAAACTTTTAAAAAGAAAATGGCTGATTTATGATGTAGGCTTCGGTTTTACGGAGGTTAGCGGAGATGGAGTTGTTGGTCTGACTCCCGAAATTCAACCTGGAGAGGTCTTTAAATATTTTTCAAATGTAGCTTTAAGGTCTGGCGTTGGAACCATGTCTGGCATTTATTTCTGTACACATCTTCTCACCAATGATGATATGGAAATCGAAATTCCGAAATTTAATTTGATGGCTCAAGTCTTGAGTAATTAATCTTTAAAATTCCATTTTATAAAATCTTTAGATTTTTCTTCATCACATCAGTCACTTCTTCATTTCTCGTCAACATTAATCGTTCAAAGGCAAGCAGCGATATTTTTGCACAAACTTCAGCATCAGCGCCAGCTCTGTGATGATTAAATTGAATGTTATGCTGTTCTGCCAATGACTTTAATCCATATTTAGGCAGATCTTTCCAGGATCTTTTCGCTAAAGAAATGCTGCAGAGATAATTGATTTTTGGTTTGAAGAAACCGTAGTAATCCAGACAACTTCTCAACACACCGGCATCAAATCCAGCGTTGTGAGCGATCATTAAATTTCCGTACATCAAACTTTCGGCTTCATGCCAAATCTCATCAAAAGTAGGAGCGTTCTGAACATCTTCCGGATAAATCCCGTGAACATCGATATTTCTTGGATGAAAATAGGGGAAACTTGGAGGCTTAATGAGCCAGGTTTCTGTTTTAACAATGATTCCATTTTCAACGACACAAATTCCCATCTCACAGGCAGAATGTCTTTCGTGAGTAGCAGTTTCAAAATCAATAGCGCAAAAATCAATCAATGTTTTAGTATATTTTTAAAATGAAAGTAACAGTTATTATTAGGAGAGGATCTTTTTTATTTCTGAAATGAATTCTTCATGTGAAATCAAATTATCGTGAGTTCCACCTAAAATTTCAATGAATTTTTTTTCAGTGTCAGGATTGGATTTTTCGAAAACTTCAAACAATTTTTTTCCGGATTTTAAGGGAACAACAAAATCTTTGCTTCCATGAAAATGATACAAAGGAACGTTAATTTTTGAAATATTTTCGTTAGACAAGAAATGGTAAGTCATGGTGGGCGAAACTTTGTCGGTCACTTTTTTTGGCAGCCAGCGATTGACAATATCCTGCAGATTAAAAAATGTAGATTCTAAAATAACGGCTTTCGGCTTATTTTCTGCAGCAACTTTTATCGCAAAAGCACCACCTAAACTTCTTCCATATAAAATTATTTTTTCCTCCCCATAAATCTCTTTCGCATAATTATAGGAGAACTGCGCATCCGAATAAAGAAAATCTTCGTTTCTTGGACCGGAACTTTTTCCGTATCCACGATAATCCATGACCAAAACATCATAACCGAATTTTGTATATTCATTTGCGATTTTTCCCCAGCGGTGGAGATTATCTGCGTTACCATGAAAGTAAACAATGACTCCTTTCGCTTTTTTTAATTTGAAATGAAGGACATTGATTTTACCCTCGAAAGGCGTTTCCCACAAATACTCTTCAAACTCCTCTTCAAAATCAAATTCATGATCCGTCGGCAAAACTACGGGTAGAAATACTACTTTTTCCTGAAAATATTGAAGCAGCTTTCCCATTTACTTGCGCGGTGTAGGTGTGTTTCTCGAAATTAAAATTTTATCAACACGTTGCCGGTCTTTACCAATGATCTCCAGATCCAGATCCTCAATTTTTATTTTTTGCCCAACTTCAGTAGATCCGCCACGCTCAGCAAGAAAAAAGCCAACGAGCGTGGTATAATTATCTTTGTTATCAAATTCGTAGTCAAGATGAAAATATTTAGTAAACTCTACGATCGGAAATTGTGCATCTGCAATCCAGGAATTTTCGCTTTTCTGAACAATTCGATAATCGAAGTTTTCGTTCGTCGCAGTGTTTCCAACCAACGCATCTAAAACGTCGTGCATGGTTGCAATTCCCAGCGTATTGCCATATTCGTCGATGATGATCCCGTTGTGATTTTTATCTTTTTTGAAAATCTCCAGCACTTTGTAAGCGTAATAATTTTCATTAAGGTAAATAGGTTGTCTTAAAAGTTTTTTCAGATTGAAATTTAAAGGATCTTCGATCGGAAAAATATCTTTCAGCATCACAATACCGAGAATGTCATCTAGATTATTTCCGTTCGTAACGGGATAGGCATTATGTTTTTCTTTTTTAATTTTCTCTATGATATTTTCGAGACGATCTTCAATATTAAAATAAGTAATTGCAGTTCGGTGCGTCATTAAAGTGTTGATCTTACGGTCGCCCAGTTCAAAAACCCTTTCTACAATATTATGTTCAATTTGATCGATCTGCCCTTCCATCGCGCTTTCTCTAACGATCGATTTTATTTCTTCTTCAGTCACAATGCTGTCGGACTTGCTGTCAATTCCTAATAATTTTAATATTAAATTATTGGAAGTGGTAAGAAGTAGAACAAATGGTGAGGTGATTTTCGATAAAATAGCCATCGGTTTTGCGAGCATTGTAATAATGCGCTCCGGATAAGTCATTGCAATTCTTTTCGGCAGTAACTCACCCAGTAAAATTGAAAGATAAGTAATGAAAATTACAATTCCGATCGTCGCAAATGTTTTGGAATAGGGTTGAATGGCCGCGAATTGATCCAGAAATCCCTTAAAATCATTTGTAAGCGTTTCTCCGGAATATACTCCAAGTAAAATACCGATGAGTGTGATTCCGATCTGAACGGTAGATAAAAATTTTGTTGGATTATCGGAAAGTTCCAAAGCTTTTTTTGCACCCGCGCTGCCTTTTCTTCCGGCACTTTCCAGTTTAAATTTTCGGGAGGAAACGAGCGACATTTCCGACATTGCAAATACTCCGTTGAGCAGAACGAGTAAAATGATGATGAGTAATTCCATTAAGTTCTTTAATTAATACAAAGATAATTTTTTTGGTTTTAGGATGATCATTTTTATTTACGGTGAGAGTAACCCAGACTTGTTTTATCTGAATTCATAAAGACTTTTGGCTCCGCGAAAATCTCTTCCATCACATGATGGTATTCTTCGAACTGATGAATGTTGATATGTCCTGCTCCCAATATTACGTAAAGTCTAGTCAACTTTGGATTAATTTCCGACAGATCGATGGCGGTTTTTATTGGAACTAAATGATCATCAGAGCCATGAATAATTTTGATAGGACACCGAACGTTTTTCAGATAATGAAACGTCGGAATATTATATCTGAGGAAAGGTTTTGCCGGCATAAATGGCAGATAACGATGAATAGTTCTTAAAAGAGAGTAAAGTGGTGAAGTCAGGATCAACATCCGGGGATTATTTTTTGCCGCCAGTCGCGCAGCGAATCCGGAACCGAGTGATCTTCCATAAACGATAATTTTATCTTCGGAAAATTCTTCTTTTGTGATATCGTAAATAAATTGGGAATCGCGTTTCATTGCTTCAACCGTTCTTTTGCCCGTACTTTTCCCGAATCCGCGATAATCCATCATAATGACCTCATAATCTAGCCGCGTAAAATCGATGGCAAATTTCCCCCAGCCTTTAATGCTTTTTGTATTTCCTTTTAAGTAAAGAACAACTCCTTTCGGATTATCAACCTGAAAATGAAGATAATTAATTTTTGCACCTTTTTCTGGCTCAACCGTTTTTTCATCAGCCTTTAAATTATCATATGCGAATTTAAAATCTGGCGAAAGCTTTTCGGGCTGAAAGAAGAATTTGTGTTGAAAAAAATAAATAAGCAGACCTATTACCAAAATAACGGTAACAACGATCGCAAGGATAAAATAAACATCTACTTTCATATGGTTCATATAAATGTAGCGTTATTTATTAAAAATACCGAAAGTATTGTAAAATTTTAATGATTACTTATAGGAAATGCTTAAATATTAACCATTTGGTTCCATAATAATCTTTGATCTGATTTTTCCCGCGGAGTTTTAAGGTTCCGAAAAAATGAGCGTACCAACTGGCATGGGCGCGAAGTACAGCCCAGAAATGAGAGAAACCATTCTTAAAACCTAAATGTACTGCAGCCAAACCGTCTAAAATTAGTCGAAACGGGATTAACCAAAGTAGAGTAGTTGTGGGTAAATTCTTTAGAAGCATCGACAGATTGTTCCGAATGTTTAAATAAGTTTTCTGTGGACTTTCTTTATTTAAGGTTCCGCCACCAACGTGATAAACTGTAGATTTTCCGACGTAGTAGATTTTCTTCCCTGCATTTTTTAAACGCCAGCAGAGATCAATTTCTTCCTGATGAGCAAAGAATCTCGCATCAAAACCATTTTGCTCCAAAAAATCTTTGGTTCTAATGAAAAAGCAACATCCGGAAGCCCAGAAAATCTCCTTTTCATCGTCGTATTGTCCGTGATCTTCTTCAATCTTTTCAAAAACTCTTCCACGGCAATAAGGATAACCTAAATTGTCGATCAATCCGCCACCAGCTCCCGCGAATTCGAAATAGTTCCGTTTATTATAATCAAGGATTTTCGGCTGAACTGCAGAAATATTCGGATCTTTTTTGAAAACTTCCAGAATAGGTTCGATCCAGTTTTCAGTAACTTCTACATCTGAATTTAAAAGACAGTAAATTTCGCTGTCTATTTTTTTTAAACCTTCATTATAACCTCCTGCAAAACCGTAATTTTTATCGTTAATAATGATTTTAACAGCAGGAAAGTTTTTATTTAGAAAAGAAACAGAATCGTCGGTAGATGCATTATCAATAAGATAAATTTGAGTATCAGGGGAATTTGTAATCACGTTGGAAAGAAATTTTTCTAACCAACCTTTGCCATTCCAGTTTAATATTGCGATTGCTACCTTCAATTTGAAAAATAATTTTGAGACAGGGATTTTAACCCATTACTTTTATTGCATTTTTATATTTCCACCTTCTGTGAGACCAAAGATAATTGTCGGGTCTTTTATTAATGGTGTTTTCCAGCAAATTATGGAATTTTTTTACGACTTCAAACTCTTCAAATTTTTCGCCATCCGGAAAAATTCTGTAGTAATTGATCTGATAATAACCACGCTTTACCTTTTTCATTTCGCAAAATACAAAGGCCAGATCCATTCTGGTAGAAAGTTTATCATAGCCAACAAATGCGGGAGTTCTTTGATTCAGAAAATTTAAACCGTAAGTCACCTCCGAGAAATGAGGAGTTTGGTCGGCAACAAACATGTAAACCGAATTGCCATCATTAGGATTTCTGAAAATATGACGGATTACCTCTTTAGCTTCTAAGGCTTCATTTCCGAAGCGATTCCGCAATAGTTTGATCTTTTCTTCCCAAAAACTACTTTGCACTTTACGGTAAACGGGAAAGCTTTTTTCCTGCGGAATAATGGTTGCCAAAGCGTTGTACCATTCCCAATTAAAGATATGACCCGCTAATAAAATTACATTTTTCCCCTCTTCTTTTGCCTCTTTAAAAACATCCTGATTCAAATGCTGAACCCGAACCCTTAACTCTGTAGACGAAATGGTGAATGATTTAAAAGTTTCTGCCAGATAATCGCAGAAATTAATATAAAAATTCTTTTCGATGATCTTTACTTCTTCTTTTGATTTGTTGGGGAAAGAATTGTTGAGGTTTTCCAGAACAACTTTCCTTCGATAGCCAACGACACGATAGATCACAAAAAACATGAAATCTGAAAACAGATACAAAATCTTCAGCGGAAGTTTCGAAAAAAATAGTAAAAAAGTAAAAATGATCTTCATAAATGGTTCGCAAATTTAATGATAATAAACTTTAGCGTTGGCTCTATTTTTGTTAATTTGCGACAACTAAACTTAATTAAAAATCAATGAAAAATAATTCAATAAAATTTTTGCTCTTCTCTACTTTACTTGCTACTACTTTTGCATGCTCGCAGAAAACAGAAAAGGCACAGGTTGAAAGTAAGAAAGATACAATAGTTGTTGCGAAAACAGACAGTGCCGCAATTCTGGAAGCTAAGAAAAAAGCTGCTGCGGCAGAAATAGCTAAACTTCCGAAACCTTACAATGATAAAGAAGATGCAGCGGCGAAAATCGCTGACTTGGTAAAACAGGCAAAGGCAGAAAATAAGAATGTCATGATCCAAGCGGGTGGAAACTGGTGTATCTGGTGTTTACGTTTTAATAATTATATACAAACTACGCCGGAACTAAAAGAAGTAGTCGATAAAAATTACGTTTATTACCATTTAAATTATTCGCCGGAAAATAAAAATGAAAAGGTTTTTGCGAAATACGACAATCCCGGCGCCAAATTCGGCTATCCTGTTTTTGTCGTTTTAGACCAGAATGGGAAAATGATCCACACTCAAGATAGTGCAGTTTTAGAAGATGGAAAAGGATACAGCTTAGAAAAGGTGAAAGCATTTTTCACAGAATGGGCTCCTAAATCATAACTTAAAAATATCAAAAAAATAAGTCTCGTCAGAAATGGCGAGACTTATTTTCTATAGGATCTTACTGATCCATTTTAATTTTTTATCGGTGTACGGTGGATATTTAAGGTCGGGTTCACCCCATGTTGCCCGATCCACAACGGCCTTCTGATGAGAAAAAGCCTCGAAGCCAAATTTACCGTGATAATTTCCCATTCCCGAATTTCCTACGCCACCAAAAGGTAAATGATCGTTACTCAAATGCATCATAATATCGTTAATGCAACCGCCGCCAAAGGAGATTTTCGAGATGAAGTTTTCTTTTTCTTCCGAGATGTTGGTAAACAAATAAGCAGCAAGCGGTTTCTCATGATCTGCGATCTGAAGCAAAGCTTCATTGAAATTTTTAAAAGTTAAAACCGGTAAAATCGGTCCAAAAACTTCTTCCTGCATCACATCATCGTTCCAGGTTACATTCTGAAGGATTGTGGGTTCAATATATCTTCTTTCAGCATCTGTTTTACCGCCGTAGAAGATCTTTTCTTTGTCAATTAATTTAACGAGTCTTTCGAAGTTTCGGTCATTAATGATTTGGGCAAACTGCTGTGAACCGGATTCATATTTGAATTTCTGAATATATGATTTTAACGAATCCAAAAAACTGTCTTTGGCCTTTTCATCGACCAGAATATAATCTGGCGCCACGCAGGTCTGTCCGGCATTTAGGAATTTACCCCAAACAATTCTTTTCGCCGCCACTTCAAAATCCGCGCTGCTTGTTACGATTGCGGGACTTTTTCCACCCAATTCCAAAGTAACCGGCGTTAAATGTTTTGCCGCAGCTTCGTAAATAATTTTCCCAACTTTCGGACTTCCTGTAAAAAATATTTTGTCGAATTTTAATTTGAGGATTTCGGTTGTTTCTTCCACACCACCTTCTGCAGCGAAAAAATATTCTTTCGGAAAATTTTCATTGATGATTTTCGCCATTACTTTCATGGAGTTCTCTGCCATTTCACTTGGCTTTACAATACAGGTATTTCCTGCTGCTAAAGCCGCAACAACGGGTGAAAGAGATAATTGAAAAGGATAGTTCCAGGCGCCAATCACCAAAGTACAGCCAAGTGGTTCCGGATAAATTTTACTCGAACCAAATTGATTAGCCAAATTAGTGCGAACGCGTTTCGGTTTTGCGAGGGATTTTAGATTACTCAGAAAATAATCAATGTCTTTCAGAATAAAAGAGATCTCGGTGGTTAAAGTGTCAAATTTCGATTTGCCGAAATCTTTGTAAATCGCTTCGTATAATAGATCTTCGTTTTTAAGAATTACTTCTTTCAGTTTCTCCAGATACATTTTACGGAAGTTGATGTTCTTCGTTTTCTGGGTATTGAAAAATACGCGCTGTTCAGTTAAAATATTTTGAAAATCCATTATTTTTTATTTATCGTTCGATATAAAATTAGTTACTATCACTTTAGAATGATTAAAAATCAACTAGATTTTTAATATAAGATCTGCTGCCTTTTCCCCAATCATAATACATGCCGCATTCGTGTTTCCGGAAATAATATCTGGCATTATCGAAGCATCTGCAACTCTGAGGTTTTCAATGCCGTGAACTTGTAATTGATCATTCACCACAGAATTTTCCCCATTTCCCATTCTGCAGGTTCCAACTGGATGATAAAGCGTTTCTAATGTTTTTTTAATGTGCTCGATCAAAACTTCATCAGATGAATTTCGAGGAGGCCAATTCATTTTCTTTAATCTGACATCATCAAAACTCACAGAATCTAAAATTGCCATTGCTTTCTTCAAACCAATTACCAATCGCTTAACATCATTTTCTTTTGATAAGAAATTTGGTTGAATAATCGGAGACACTCGACTGTCATTAGATTTCAACCCAACAAACCCTACGCTTTCAGGATGAAGTAAAATCGCTAAAATCGTATATCCATTCGTCAGCGGAAGTGAAAATGGATTATATAAGTCAGCTTTATAATCATTTCCCATATGCAACGGCGAAAAATGAAACTGCAGATCTGGAATTTGTTTATCTTCTGAAGATTTAAAGAAGGAAGTGGTTTCAATGATAGAATGGTTGAGCAAAGATTCCTTTTTTCGGAAATACTGAAATAAGTTATTGACGAAACCAGTTTTTTTAATAATATTATTTAATCCATTTACCTTACTGAAATCGCTGGTTCCAGTCCAAACATGGTCTTTAAGATTTTCGCCAACTGCGGGTAGATCTTTAATTAAATCGATATTAAATTTTTTCAGTTCCTCTTTAGGACCAACTCCGGAAACTTTTAAAAGTTGCGGAGATTGAATAGCACCTGCGCAAAGAATGACTTCCTTATTGCAAAATATTTTTCCAGAGGTATTTCTTCCGGTGTAAATTTCTACGCCGATCGCTTTTCCATTTTCAATTAAAATTTTCTTGACAAAAGTCTTTGTTTTGATGGTTGAATTTGTTCGATCAGCTATGGGTTTTAGAAATGCTTCATAAGTGCTTTGACGAATGTTTTTATCGATCGTGTATTGTAAAAACGAAGAACCTTCCTGCTTTTCGCCATTGTAATCTTCATTAAAATTTAAGCCATTTTCTTTACAGGCTTCAATAAATTGGTAGGTCGATTTATTGTACTCTTTTCTCAGTGAAACATTTAGTTCGCCATTTTTACCATGAAACTCATTATTAAAGGAATGGTTGTTTTCAGATTTTTTAAAATAGGGAAGAACCGCTTCGTAATTCCAGCCCTCGTTTCCCATTTGTCGCCAATCGTCATAATCTTTTGAGTTTCCGCGAACGTAAGCCATCGCATTTGTCGCACTGGAACCGCCTAAAGATTTTCCTCTCGGAATATAAATTTTTCGATTATTGACAAATTTTTGGGGCTCAGTTGAAAAAGCCCAATCCATTTTACTGCGATTCAATAAACTATACCAACCCGGAATTTTAGATAAAAAACTGGGTTTGTCACCGGCTTCTATCAATAAAACAGAATTTAATGGATTCTTACTCAATCGATTTGCTAAAACACATCCCGACGAACCTGCGCCAATAATTATAAAATCTAAATTCATTTTTTTTTATGGTCTAATTCCTAAATTTAATCATTTAATTGACCATTTTTCAAAAAATTTATCATTTTTAATAAAGCTTTAAATAAGATATTGACAAATAAAATTTATTTAAGATTGATTAACTTTTATTTCTGCTCTTAAAATATTACTTTTGTGACCTTAAAGATTTAAAATGAATTCCTACAAAAATCCTCTTGAAGAACGTTATTCGAGTGAAGAAATGCTCTACAATTTCTCCCCCAATAACAAGTTCCGAAACTGGCGAAAACTATGGATATCACTCGCCGAAATCGAGAAAGATTTAGGACTTGACATTTCCGACGAACAAATCGCTCAACTTAAAGAAAACGCAGAAGATATTGATTATGTCAAAGCTGCTGAATATGAGAAAAAATTCCGTCATGATGTGATGGCGCATGTTCACACGTATGGCGACGCTGCTCCTTTGGCAAAAGGAATTATTCACCTTGGAGCTACTTCGGCTTTTGTAGGAGATAATACCGATTTGATTCAAATGCGCGATGGATTATTACTCATCAGGAAACAATTGGTCAATGTGATGAAAAATCTGGCTGATTTCGCGCTTCAATACAAAGATTTGCCGACTCTTGGTTTTACCCATTATCAACCGGCACAGTTAACAACCGTTGGAAAACGCGCCACTTTATGGTTACAGTCTTTAGTTTTAGATTTTGAAGAATTAGAATTTTTCATTGAAACTTTAAGATTCCGTGGTGTTAAAGGAACGACTGGAACAGCTGCAAGCTTTTTAGAATTGTTTGATGGTGATTATTCCAAAGTAAAACATTTGGATAAAGAATTATCGAGTCGTTTTGGTTTTGATAAAGTTTTCGGGGTTTCAGGTCAAACTTATGATCGAAAAATTGATGCAAAGGTTGTCGCATTGCTTTCTAATATTGCACAATCTGCTCATAAATTCACGAATGATTTAAGGCTTTTACAGAATTTAAAAGAAATTGAAGAACCTTTCGAGAAAAATCAAATTGGTTCTTCTGCGATGGCTTACAAACGAAATCCAATGCGTTCGGAAAGAATCGGTGCTTTGGCGAAATTCGTGATGTCACTTTCTACAAGTTCAGCAATGGTCGCTTCTACACAATGGTTTGAAAGAACTTTGGATGATTCTGCCAACAAAAGATTGACCATTCCACAGGCGTTTCTTTCGATTGATGCTATTCTGATGATCTGGAATAATATCATGAACGGAATCGTGGTTTACGAAAACAGAATTCAGAAACATATAATGGAAGAACTTCCGTTTATGGCGACCGAATATATAATTATGGAAGAAGTGAAAGCCGGCGTTGACCGTCAGGAAATTCACGAAACCATCCGCGTTCATTCGATGGAGGCTTCGAAAAAGGTGAAGGAAGAAGGAAAAGAAAACGACTTGCTGGAGAGGATTATGAACGATACTTCCTTAAAACTGGATAAATCGAAATTGATGGAAGTGCTCGACCCGAAAAACTTCATTGGTTTCGCACCTATTCAAACCGAGGAGTTTATTGAAAATGAAGTCAATCCAATCTTAGAAAAGTACGCTGACCTGATCGGATTAAAAGCCGACCTTAAAGTATAAATTATTAATGCAGTCTTTTTGGCTGCATTTTTTACTTTGTCAAAGTTTTAAATCTTTGACAAAGTTTATTAATAAAATTGAAAATGAAAAAAAGAATCTTCGTAGAAAAAAAAGGAATTTTCGATGTTGAAAGTCCGAAAGTTTTTAATGAAATAAAAAATATCGTTCCGACGATTAAAGATGTTAAAGTCTATAATGTGTATGATGTTTTTGGTGTTGATGATAATGAGTTTTCAAAAGTCATCAACAGTACTTTTGTAGATTCGGTGACCGATATTTTGCATGAAGAAAATCCTGCAAAAAGTACTCATTTCGCGACTGAATATTTGCCTGGACAATATGATCAACGTGCAGATTCTGCACAACAGTGTATTGCTTTGTTGACTGAAAATGAGAATGGTAAAGTGAGAAGTGGAAAACTCATCGAATTATTCGGAGCTTCTGAATCTGAAGTAGAAACCATTAAAAATCATTTGATTAATAAAGTTGAATCTCAGGTTAAAGATTTATCAAAATTGGAGATTCCAGCGGAAGAAACTCCTGATCCGGTTATTGTTCATGAAGGTTTCACTGATTTTTCTGCAGAAGAATTAAAAACATTTTATGACAATCACGGTTTTGCTTTAGATATTGACGATTTAGAATTTATTCAAAATTATTTTAAAACCGAAAATAGAAATCCAACCGAAACGGAACTTAAAGTTCTTGATACTTATTGGAGCGATCATTGTCGACATACGACTTTCGAAACTGAACTAACTGATATTCAGTTTAATGATTCTTTTAAATCGACTTTAGAAACGATATTTAATGATTATTTAGAGAAAAGAAAATTTTTAGGCAGAGAAGCGAAACCAGTTTCTTTAATGGATTTGGCGATGGTTTGCGCAAGATATTTCCATAAGACAGGTAAATTGGAAAATCTGGTTGTTTCCGATGAAATAAATGCCTGTACGATTGAAATAGAAGCCGAATTCGATGGTAAAAAAGAACCGTGGTATTTGTTATTTAAAAACGAAACCCATAATCACCCAACAGAAATTGAACCTTTCGGTGGTGCCTCAACATGTTTAGGTGGCGCAATTCGTGATCCTTTGTCCGGACGTGCTTTTGTTTATCAGGCGATGCGTTTGTCTGGAGCAGCCGATGTCTTAGAGCCTATTTCCGAAACATTAGCAGGTAAACTTCCACAAAGAACAATTACGAAGCAAGCAGCAAATGGTTATTCTTCTTATGGAAATCAAATTGGTTTAGCCACGACTTCTGTGAATGAAATTTACCATGATGGTTACAAAGCAAAACGAATGGAAGTTGGTTTTGTCGTTGGTGCCGTTAAAAAAGATTGGGTTAAAAGAGAGCAGCCTCAAAATGGTGATCTTGTTATTTTATTAGGTGGAGCAACTGGAAGAGATGGTGTTGGTGGCGCAAGCGGAAGTTCGAAAGTTCAGGATGAAACCTCGATTCATACTTTGTCAACCGAAGTTCAGAAAGGAAATGCTGTTGAAGAACGTAAAATCCAAAGACTCTTTAGAAATCCAGAAGTCACGACTTTAATTAAAAAATCAAACGATTTTGGTGCAGGTGGAGTTTCAGTTGCGATTGGCGAAATTGCTGATTCACTGGAAATTAACCTCGATATTTTACCTTTGAAATATGAAGGTTTAAATGGAACTGAACTTGCGATTTCTGAATCACAAGAAAGAATGGCTGTCGTTATTGAAGCGAAAGACAAAGAAAAGTTCATCAGGTTCTGTGAAAAAGAAAATATAAAAGCCGTAGAAGTTGCCAAGGTAACCGATTCTGGCAGAATGCAAATGTTCTGGCAAGGTAATAAAATCGTTGATTTAAGCCGGGCATTTTTAGATACCAACGGTTGTGCAAAAACGCAGCATACTGAAGTGTCACACTTGCAACCAATTGAAAATGAGATTATAAAGTTCAGTGAAGAGAATTTCTTCAACATCCTTTCCGGTAAAAATGTCGCTTCCCAAAAAGGATTGGCTGAAATGTTCGATGCTTCTGTCGGCGGAACTTCTGTGGCAATGCCGTTTGGAGGAAGACATCAGTTGACCGAAATGGAAGGAAGTGTACAAACACTACCTATTTTAAACGCTAAAAACATCGAAACAGTGTCGTTAGCATCTTGGGGATTTGATGCGGATATATCGTCTCAAAACTCTTTGGTTGGCGCTGCGAATGCCGTGGTTGAAAGTGTTGCCAAGATTGTCGCGATGGGCGGAGATTATAAAAACATCCGTTTGAGTTTCCAGGAGTATTTTGAAAAGTTAGGAAACCAACCAGAGAAGTGGGGGAAACCGTTGGCTTCTTTGCTTGGTGCGTATGATGCGCAGATGAATTTCGAATTGGCTGCGATTGGTGGTAAAGATTCCATGAGTGGAAGTTTCCAGGATATTCACGTTCCGCCGACCTTGATTTCCTTTGCTTGTGCGAACGGAGAAAAAAAGAATATCATTTCACCGGAGTTTAAAAGAGCCGGAAATAAATTATACTTATTCAACCATATTTCACAAGAAAATGGAATGCCGAATTATGAGGATTTGAAACAGATATTTGATTTTATATTTGAAAATATTAAGTCCAAAAAGATTGTTTCGGTGAAGACCATTAAAGAGGGTGGAGTTGCAGTTGCTTTAGCAAAAATGAGTTTTGGGAATCATCTTGGAGCAGAAATTAAAGTAGATGAGGATTTCCTTTTAACAAAGAATATTGGAAGTTTAATCATCGAAAGTTCAGAGAATTTAGAAAATTATTTACTTCAAGTCATTGGTGAGGTCAATAATTCTAATAAATTGAAAATCAGTAGTTTAGAGTTTAACATCGAAAAATTACTTGAAGTGTGGGAGTCGACTTTTGAGGAACTTTTTCCAACCAAAGAAAAATCAAAAATAGTTGTTGAAATAGATTCAAAATTGAATTCAATTCAGCCAAGAACGATTCATATTATCAAACATCAATTAGCAAAACCGAAAGTTTTTGCACCGATCTTTCCGGGAACCAATTGTGAATATGAAACTCAGAATGCCTTTAGAAAAGAAGGTGCTGAAGTTTCAGGATTACCTTTAATTAATCTCAATCATCGACTTTTAAATGAAAGTTTAGATGCCTGGATTTCGGAAATTAATCAGTCACAAATTTTAGTTTTATCGGGCGGATTTTCTGCCGGAGATGAGCCGGATGGTTCTGCGAAATTTATTGTGAACGTTTTGAAAAATGAAAGGATGAAAAATGCAGTTCATCAATTGTTAGAACGTGACGGTATGATTCTCGGAATCTGTAACGGTTTTCAGGCTTTGGTAAAATCCGGATTGTTGCCTTATGGTGAGATTCGGGATTTAGATGCAGATTCGCCGACTTTAGCGCATAACGCAATCGGTCGTCATATTTCCCAAATGGTCGATGTGAAGGTCATTAATGATGATTCGCCTTGGTTAAAAGGAATGAAAGACCAAGTTTATACCATTCCAATTTCGCATGGTGAAGGACGATTCATGGCTTCAGAGCAAGTGATTCAGGAATTGTATGAAAATGGACAGATCGCTTCTCAGTATATTGATCACGACGGAAAGATTGCCCATGGAATGCCGTTTAACCCAAATAGCTCCTTATTCGGAATTGAAGGGATTACGTCAAAATCTGGAAAAATATTCGGAAGAATGGGACATGCGGAAAGATATTCGGAAGGATTAATGAAGAATATTCCAACCGCGAATTATCATAATATCTTCAAAAACGGAGTTGAATACTTTAAATAAAGATTTTTGGAAAAGCGATTATAAGCAATATAGATTATAATTGTAAATTATAATGTAATTAGCTTATATTATTTGATTAAGAATAGATTAACTATTAGGTATTTACCTTATATTTTGTGTTTATAAGTAGAATTGCTTATATTTGTACGATGATTGCGATTATTACCGGAGATATCATTAACTCTCAACAATCCGATACGGAAGTTTGGCTTCCAAAGTTGAAAGGTTTATTGGGCACATGGTCCGAAACTCCTGAAAGCTGGGAAGTTTACCGAGGGGATGAATTTCAGTTAAAATGCAGTGTAGATGAAGTGTTTAGAAAGGCTTTACTTATAAAATCCCTTATCAAAACCTCCGAAAATTTAGATGTTAGACTCGCAATAGGGATTGGAAACGAAGTCTTTACTTCCGAAAAAATTACCGAATCAAATGGTTCTGCTTACGTCAATTCCGGACGATTATTGACCGAAATCAAATCTCAGGGTAAAACACTGGCCATTCAAACAGAGAATGAAAAAGTAAATCGCGATTTAAACATTCTTTTCAAATGGGCCTCCATCGATTTTGATAACTGGACCGCCGCAACTTCAGAAATTATTCATCAGTTATTGCGAAACTCGGATCTCACGCAGGAAGAACTCGCAAAAGAATTAAGTATTACCCAATCATCAGTTAGCCAACGACTTAAGCGGGCAAACTTTGAATTATTACAGGAAACCGATCATTTTTTCAGAAAAAAAATCGCAGAATTATAGATGATTTTCACCAACCTCATATTAGCACATTTATTGGGAGATTTTATTCTTCAGCCCAATTCTTGGGTTGCTGATAAAGAGGAGAAAAAGGGTCGAAGCATTTATTTATATCTTCATGTTCTGATACATGTTCTTTTAGCACTCCTCTTTTTATGGGATCTCAATTTATGGTGGATTGCCATAATAATCGGAGTTACTCATTTTTTCATCGATTTGGCTAAACTGAATTTTCAAACTCAAAAAACGAAAAGAACCTGGTTTTTCATCGACCAATTTGCGCATATTTTAGTGATCTGTGGTTTGGCATTTTTCTATTTTCCCTATTTTAAACTGGAAGATTTTTTTAATGCCGAAAGCTTAAAACTCATTACGGCCGTAGTGTTCTTAAGTGTTCCAAGTTCTATTCTCATCAAAACAATTATCTCTTTTTGGACACCAGTGACTATTGATCACAGCAAACTGAAAACTGAATCACTGGTGAATGCCGGAAAATACATTGGTATTCTCGAACGGCTTTTGGTTTTCGTATTTATTTTGGTAGATCATTGGGAAGGCGTCGGATTTATGATCGCCGCAAAATCGGTTTTCAGATTTAGTGATTTAGCTGAAGCAAAACAGAGGAAACTCACAGAATACGTTTTAATAGGAACTTTGCTGAGTTTTGGAATTGCAGTTCTTACAGGAATTTTAATAAAAATCTAATAAATAATAAAAATGACAAAAGGAGCAATGCTTTATGAAGGAAAAGCAAAGCAGGTTTTTGAAACTGACAATCCCAACGAAGTGATTGTCCGTTTTAAAGATGATGCAACCGCTTTCAACGCACAAAAAAGAGGAAGTGTAGATTTAAAAGGCGAAATGAATAACGCGATTACAACGCTGATTTTCGAATATTTAAATGACAAAGGAATTCCGACCCACTTTATTAAAAAGTTAGACGAAAGAGAACAACTCGTTAAAAAAGTTAAGATCATTCCTCTGGAAGTGATTGTGCGAAACTACTCTGCCGGTAGTATGGCACAGAGATTAGGAGTTGAAGAAGGAATTAAATCTCCGGTGACGATTTTTGATATCTGTTATAAGAGAGACGATCTTGGCGATCCTTTGATCAACGATCATCACGCAGTTTTCCTGGGTGCAGCGACCTATGAGGAGCTTGATGACATGTACGAACTGACTTCCGATATTAATGATATTCTAATTGATCTTTTCGACAAAATGAATATTATTCTGGTGGATTTTAAGATTGAATTAGGTAAAGATTCTAACGGTAAAATAATTTTAGCCGACGAGATTTCTCCTGATACCTGCAGACTCTGGGATAAAGATACCGGAAAAAAACTCGATAAAGATCGATTTAGAAGAGATTTGGGAGATGTAACCGAAGCCTATGTTGAAATTTACGATCGATTAAAAAAAGTACTCAATAAATAAAAAACCTTATTCCTTCTCCATTGGAGCGGGTTAGGGTGAGGATAAAAATGAAAGATTTACAACAACAAAGAGAAGATTACTTAAATCAATTCAAAGAAAGACCTTACGGCAGAAATCTGCTGAAAACAGAAGATCCGTTTGATGCACCATCAGAAGAGTGCGGGATTTTCGGTCTGTATTCTGCGAATGATCTGGATACCTTTTCTCTTTCGCAATTTGGTCTTTTTGCCCTCCAGCACAGAGGTCAGGAAGCATGTGGAATTTCCGTTATGAAAGACGGAAAGATCACGAATATTAAAGATGAAGGTTTAGTTCTTGATGTATTTAAAGAGATCCGGAACCCAGAAACCTTTATGGGAAATTCTGCCATCGGTCACACCAGATATACGACTGCGGGCGACAAGAAGAAATATAATTTTCAGCCGTTTTTTGCTAAAAATGAATACGATCAGATCATTCTTTCCATAGCGCATAACGGTAATTTAACGAACGCTCACGAACTTAAAAAAGAGTTAGAAGCAGAAGGAGTCGTTTTCAAAGCAACTTCAGATTCTGAAGTTATTTTAAGACTTATTCAGAAAAATCTGGATCTGGGTTTACGAGGAGCGATCAAAGCCACTATGGAAAAAATTGAGGGCGCTTATTCCGTTGTCGGGATGACGCGTAATAAATTTTTCGCTTTCCGTGATTTTCATGGAATTCGTCCTTTGGTTTTAGGCGCAATTGATGAGAAAACGTTCGTTGCTGCCTCCGAATCTGTGGCTTTAGATGCTGTTGGAGCGCAATATGTCCGCGATATTCTACCTGGAGAAATTGTTTATACAAGCGAAAATGAGACTGGCTTAAAAAGTTTTCTCGTTAAAGAAAATTGCGAAAAAAGAATTTGCGCCTTCGAATATATTTATTTTGCCCGTCCTGATTCTATTTTAGAAAATATCAACGTTCATGAGATCCGCGAGAAATCTGGAATGAAAATTTGGGAACAGGCGCCCGTGGAAGCTGATATTGTAATCGGTGTTCCAGATTCCGGTGTTCCGGCTGCAATTGGTTTTTCAATCGCTTCAGGTATTCCTTTTCGTCCGGTTCTTATTAAAAACAGATACATCGGCAGAAGTTTCATTGTTCCTTCTCAGGAAATGCGCGAAAGAATTGTCAATTTAAAGCTGAATCCTATCGTTTCTGAAATTAAAGGAAAAAGAGTAGTAATCATCGATGATTCGATTGTTCGTGGAACGACTTCAAAACGTTTGGTCAAAATTCTGAAAGATGCGGGCGTAAAAGAAATTCATTTCCGAAGCGTTTCGCCGCCAATTATTGCGCCGTGCTATTTGGGAATTGATACGCCATCCAAAAAAGATTTAATTTCTGCCAATATGAACGTGGAGGAACTCAGGAAATATTTGGGAGTAGATTCCTTGGAATTTTTGAGTATGGACAATCTTAAAGTTATTCTGGGCAGTTCTAATCACTGCTTTGGTTGCTTTACAGAAGAATATCCCGTTCCCGCCGGACCAAGTCCCGATTATACAGATGAGTAAAAATAAAAAAGGTTGAGAATTAATTCTCAACCTTTTTTATTGTAAGTAAAATGCTATTATTTACCAAATTTGTAAGCTAAACCTACTTGGAATACATTATTTTTTACTGAATCTCCTGAGTTGTCTTTAATAATGTCAGACAAACCTGCAGTATATCTTGCAGTCAAACCTAAACTAGGTGTGAAATAATATCCAGCTCCAATCCCTAATCCAAAGTCAAACGTGTTGAAGTTATCTTTATCTAAAGAAACAATATTAGAATTGTTTGTATCTCCGTTTGTTGATGTTTTAAATTTGTCATTAGCACTAACTAAGAATCCAAACTGTGGACCTGCTTCAAGGTAAAATCCAGGAGTTGCGTTGTACTGAAACATTACAGGTACTGAAATATATCCTAAATTTCTTGAATAGTCTGCAGAATAAGTATTTCCAGCTATTGTCGTGCTTCTTGTTACTTTAGATCCAAGATCGTTATACAAAACCTCCGGCTGAATGCTGAAGTCTGTTCCAATTGGAGCATTCATAAATACACCAGCGTTAAAACCGATCTTTGAAGCCTGATCGCTTAAAGAAGCATCTTTTGATAATGATGAAACATTCATTCCACCTTTAACTCCGAACTGTTGTGCAAATGTCAATGAACTCATTGCTACTGCTGCACCTAAAATTAATTTTTTCATAATTCTAATTTTTAATTAAATTTTTGTGAATTTGATAAATATTTTTTTGAAGTCTAATTAATAATGAATGAAGAAACCTAACATTCAAAAAAAACCTCATCAGATTCACGGTTTTAAATTTTGTTTTACTCTGGCTAATTGTCAAAAGCTATGCCAAAACTCAATTCAGGATCAAAAAATTAAACAATGGTTTAAATAACGTAATAGATAATGTATTAATAGTCAGTACGTTAAATTAATTAAAAAATTTAGAACTGAAATATAAACGAGGTGAATAGAATGTCGTAATTATGTCCGAAATTGATAATTATGTCAAATTTTGATAAAAATGTAATGCATAATTGATGTTTTTTTCCGCCACAGAGCAGTCAAATTTACAGTCGCCAATTTTGGTAAGCAAAGAAAAACTGATTTTACCTTCAGAATTCTTTTTATCATTTTTCATTAACGATAACAGGTGGGAATTCTCAAAATCATTAATAGATATATAAGGATAAAACTTTCGGATGTTTTCTATCACCGTATTTGCGGTTTCTTCAGTAATTAGATTTTCGAGAAAAGACAAGTGCGTTTCGCAGATCATTCCCAAAGCTACCGCTTCGCCGTGAGGGATAGATTTGCCTTGCTGTAAAAAAAGACTTTCTACCGCGTGACCGATCGTATGTCCGAAATTTAGAGTTTTCCGAACGTTTTGCTCCGTGAAATCCTGATCCACAACATTCTGCTTGATCTTCATCGATCTTTCGATGAAAGGAAATATATTTTCTGGAGTTAATTCATCAATAGAAATTAAATCATTCCAGTGCTTCTCATCGGTGATCAAACCGTGTTTCAACATTTCTGCAAAACCACTTCTCAATTCTTCAAATGGTAAAGTCCGCAAGAATTCAGAATAAACAAAGATTTGTTTCGGTGTAGCAAAAGTGCCTACAATATTTTTTAGAAACTGGTGATCGATACCGGTTTTGCCGCCAATTGAGGCATCGCACATTCCCAAAAGCGTGGTTGGAATATTGATGAATTTGATTCCCCGTTTATAAGTTGACGCCACAAAGCCACCCAGATCCGTAATTACGCCACCACCTAAATTAATGATTAATGACTTTCTGTCCGCTTTAAATTCCGATAAAATTTCCCAAAGATGTGTTGCCGTTTCAATTGTTTTCAGGTCTTCACCGGCTTCAATCTCAATAATTTCAAAAGGAATGTTGGTTTCAAGATTTCCTAAAAGTGTCGGAAGACAGTATTCATGGGTGTTTTCATCTACCAAAATAAATAGCTGCGAGGGTTTTAAGTCGGCGAGAAACGCATTGAGTCCGGAGAAATCCTGATCTAAAATTGAAATCATTTTTACTGAAATTTGTCACAAAATTAAACTTTAATTTAGTTTTTGCAATTCATATAGTATGATTAAATTTGCTAACAATAAAAAGGATCAATGAGCATTTTCAACAATACCCAAATTGCCTTCGCCGATAAAACGGATTCGCAGTTGCGGAAAGCCTTCTGGATGTTTAAATTAATAGAACAACCCCTGCTGACCAAATTCGGCACAAATATTCTGAATTTTGCAGTTCACAATAGTATTCCATTTGCGGGAGACGTCGTAAAAGCGACTTTATTCGAGCAGTTTTGCGGTGGCGAGACACGCGAAGAAAGCATGAAAGTGGTAATACAGATGTTTAAACGCGGAGTCGGAAGTATTTTCGATTATTCTATTGAAGGTAAAGAAGAAGAAGAAACCTTTGATGCTGTTTGCAAAGAAATTAAAGATATCGTGCGCTTTTCTGTCGGAAATCCTGCAATTCCTTTTATCGTTTTCAAGCCAACAGCGTTCGGAAGAATTGATATTTATGAGGCCGTTGGAAAAAACAGAGAATTAACAACCAGTCAAAAAGAAGAGTGGCAAAGAGTCGTACAGCGTTTTGATGAAGTTTGTAAATTATGTTTCGAAAACAATAAAAAAGTCATGATCGATGCCGAGGAAACCTGGATGCAGGATGCAGCAGACCATTTGGTAGAAGAAATGATGGAGAAATACAACAAGGAGCAACCCATCGTTTGGAACACGCTGCAAATGTATCGAACCGGCCGCTTAGAATATATGCATCAAAATCTTCAGCGCGCCAAAGAAAAAGGATATTTCATCGGCTATAAAATTGTTCGCGGCGCTTACATGGAAAAAGAAAGGGAACGCGCTACCGCAATGAATTATCCGGATCCGATCCAGCCTACGAAAGAGGCATCGGATAATAATTATAATGATGGCGTCGATTTTATACTGGCAAATCTCGACCGCGTTTCCGGTTTTTTCGGGACTCACAACGAAACATCTACAGAATTGGTCATGGATAAAATGAAAGTCAAAGGTTTGGAGAACGGCGATAACCGAATTTATTTCGGACAGTTATATGGAATGAGCGATAATATCACCTATTATTTAGCCGATAAAAAATACAATGTTGCAAAATATCTTCCGTACGGACCTGTAAAAGACGTGGTGCCTTATTTAACAAGGAGAGCGCAGGAAAACACTTCAGTTGCCGGACAAACAGGTCGTGAACTGGGTTTAATTCAGAAAGAATTGGATCGAAGAAAACGCAAATAAGCAGACGTAATTTTTTTGTTTTGAATTTTCGAAATAATGATCATCTATAAAAACGGGCTTAAGCCCGTTTTTGTTTTCAGCAGTGCCAATTGGTTTTAGCCAAAATTTATTTCTAAATTTGTAAATCAAACTTTCATTCACCGTCAAATCATCATTATACTAAATTGACTTTCGCACAAATTATTCTTCCCCTCAATCTTAAAGGAACTTTTACCTACAAAGTTCCCGATGAACTGGCAGAAAAAATCGAAATCGGAATGCGTGTTTTGGTTTCTTTCCGAGGCAAGAAGATCTACACCGGAATCGTTTTCGATCTGCACGATGTTGCGCCGGAAAATTTTGAACCAAAAGAAATTATCAATCTTCTGGATGAGTTTCCTATCTTACCGAAAGAACAAATCTCATTCTGGAGCTGGCTTTCCGACTATTATCTTTGTAATCTAGGCGAGATTTACAGATTTGCTTTTCCGTCTTCCTTAAAACTGGAAAGTGAAACCTATTTAAAATTAAAATCTAATGTAACCGTTGATTTTGAGAATTTAGATGTGAACGAAATGTACCTCATTCAAGCCCTGGAAGTTCGTCAGCTCATCAATTTAACAGAGATCGAAGCATTTATCCCGAAAAAGGAGATCGTAAAAACAATTAAATCATTGATCGATCTGCAATACATTGAGATCGACGAGAAAATTGCGGAGAAATACAAAGCAAAGGAAATCGCTTTTCTTCGGATCAATCAGGAGGAAGTTTCTAAAAACAGTCTTGCTCAAATTTTACTGTTATTAAAAAGATCGCCGAAACAACAGGAATTATTCCTCTTGCTTTTGGAAAAAAACACCGAAGATCCGGATCAGCACGTCAAGAAATCAGATATGTTCGACGAAGGAAATTTTGCACATTCCCAGTTGAAATCTTTAGTAGAAAAAAAACTCGTTCAGGAATATTATCTTCAGAAAGACCGCTTACAGAGTTATGAAGGCGAAATAGAAACCTTAGAGAAATTAACAGATGCACAACTCCAGGCAAAAGAAGAAGTAGATCTGGCTTTTAGTGAGGATAAAAATGTTTTACTGCACGGCGTGACTTCTTCCGGGAAAACTCATATTTATCTGGAGAAAATAGAAGAAACCGTTACGGCCGGAAAAAATGTATTATTTCTGCTTCCCGAAATTGCCATTACCAAACAGATCGTACAGCGTTTAGAAAAAAAGTATGGTAAACAGTTAGGATTCTATCATCAGAAACTGACCGATTTTGAAAGGGTAGAAGTTTGGCGGAAAGTAAAGAATAACGAACTCAAAATTTTGATAGGAACGCGAAATGCACTTTTTCTTCCCTACCATAATTTAGGTTTAATGGTGATTGACGAGGAACATGATTCTGCCTACAAACCGCGGGAAGTTTCCCCTTTTTTCAATGCAAAAGATGCTGCTCAGGTTTTGGCAAAAATGTATGGAGCGAATGTGATTCTGGGTTCAGCAACGCCGTCGGTAGAATCTTATTATCTGGCTAAAAAGGATAAACTGAAGTATATTTTTCTGGGTGAAAGGTTTGGAAATGTAAAACTGCCCGAGTTCGAACTGATCAACTTTAAAGAAGAGCAGGATTCGAAAAAGATCATCGGGAACTTCTCTTTAAAACTGATCGACGAAATAAAGATAGAATTAGAGCGAAAAAAACAAACCATGATCTTGCACAATCGCCGCGGTTACGCCAACGTGATCGAGTGTGAAAGTTGTGGTTACGTAAATTACTGTTCGAATTGCGATGTAGTGATGACCTATCACAAATTTGCAAATGAGATGAAATGTCACTATTGCGGTCAAAAAGCCTCAAAACCAAAAGTCTGTCCCAAATGCAATTCGGAGAATCTTAATGAAAGAGGAGTTGGAGTGGAACAGATTCATGAAGAAATGGTAAAAATTTTCCCGGAATCCGAAGTAGATCGAATGGATGTG
Organism: Chryseobacterium sp. UYP7; assembly: GCF_056279225.1. NCBI lineage: Bacteria > Pseudomonadati > Bacteroidota > Flavobacteriia > Flavobacteriales > Weeksellaceae > Chryseobacterium > Chryseobacterium sp. UYP7. The sequence continues at coordinate 165,469 of NZ_JBWBQW010000008.1, read as the reverse complement.
GATTCTATGCGAAAGAAATTCGCCTACGAAAAACTTTATGAAAGACTGGAAGAAGGGGAAACTGAAATTTTAGTAGGAACTCAAATGATCTCCAAAGGACTTGATTTCGATAATATAGAACTGGTTGCGATTCCAAGAGCGGATTCCATGTTATATGTTCAGGATTTTCGTGCAGAAGAAAGAGCTTATCAACTTATTACGCAGGTTTCCGGCAGAGCAGGAAGGATTTCCGGGGAAGGAAAAGTTTTGATTCAAACTTATAATCCGGAGCATTCTGTTTTTCAGTTGATTAAAGAAAATGATCCCTCAAAAATTTACACGCATTTTTTAGAAGAGCGAAAGAAATTTCTTTATCCGCCCTTTGTAAAATTAATAATGATCGAACTGAAACACCGAAAGGAAGATAAAGTAAACCGTGCTTCTCAGTTTCTGGGTTCTATTCTGCATAAATATCTACCGCCGGAATGCATTTTAGGACCGGAGAAATCGCCTATCGGGAAACTCAATTTGTTGTATCAATATCAAATTTTACTCAAGCTTCCACGTGGGAAAAACTACAGTGAATATAAAAAACTGGTGTTGAAAAGTCTGGAAGAATTCAACGAAATAACTGCATATCAAAGCATTAAAAAGCTGATTTTTGTCGATTTTTAACAAAGTTTAACAGTTATTTGATTGTTTTAATAAGGTGAAATCACTGTTTTTCGATAATAATTAATACTTTTGACCGTTGGAAAGATGTTGCATTATTAATAAATACATAATATCATCATTCTGCGATAATCAAATAAATTAATATTAAATGATTAGACTTAAAAATATTTTTGCTTCCTCCGCACTTGCTTTCTCAGCTTTTGCATTCTCTCAGGGGACATTTACCAATTCAAATTATCCTCAGTCTTACGAAAATCAAACCTCAAATTCAGTTAAGGATTTTTCGTCCTCTTCTGCAGAGAAATTGATGACCGCCAAAGAACTGGTCGACATTAATATCAATTCTATGATGAGCGATCCCGTTCTGCGAAATGCGAGCTGGGGTTTTGTTGTTTATGATCCGAAGACGAAGAAGATCGTAAGTTCTTATAATGAAAACACGCCTTTGGTTCCGGCTTCCACGACCAAGTTGTTAACGACGGAAACTACAATGAATTTACTGGGAGAGAAATTCCGCTGGATGACTCAGTTAGAATACTCCGGTACTATTGATGCAGACGGTGTTTTACAGGGAAATTTATATATTGTAGGAAGTGGTGATCCGTCTTTAGGGACCAACAAAGCTGGCGCTTCTACGTACAAAAATATCGTTTCCGATTTTATTTCAGCAACTTCGGGAAAAGGAATTAAGAAAGTTAATGGCGATATTATTATTCAGACCGGCGTTTTTAAAATAAACAAATCACAGAATTTACCGCAAAATATCGTTTGGCTTGAAAACGGTAATTATTATCTTCCGGTCGGCTCCACTTATGAGATTAGTCCTGCGAGTGAAAAACTGATCGCGAAACAGGCAAATCCTTTCTCAGAAAATAAAAATTTCTACTACATATCTCCTTACATCAAACAAATGGTGTATGCTGATAAATTTGAAGGAATTGGCTTAACTACAAAATTACCGGATGCTCCGGCTTACTTAGCAAATTCTTTAAGAGCGACGATGTTGAAGAGTGGAATTCATGTTAGTGGAAAAGTAATTTCTAAAACGACCGATATAAATCCGGAAAAACGTGAAATTATTACCGCTTACCAATCTCCGACTTTAAGCGATATCATTCAATACACCAATCAGCACAGCGATAATGCGTTAGCAGAAGCTTTTCTAAGAACGGTAGGTTTCCAAAAAAATGGAGATCAAACTTTAGAATCGGGTAGAAGTGTTGTGGTTGAGCATTTAAAATCAATCGGTTTCGATACCAGCGGTTTAAATTATATGGATGGAAGCGGATTGTCCAGAAGTAATTTGGTAACTCCCATTTCTCAGGTTAAATTTTTGACAGGTCTAATGGATGAGAAATATTTTCAAACGTATTTTGATTCTTTACCGATCGGCGGACAAACCGGAACGTTGAAAAGAATGTTTTATGGAAATGGAAACGGCCAGATCTTCGCAAAAACAGGAACGTTAAATAAAGTAAAGACTCTAGCGGGATATATGAAAACCAATACGGGGAAAACATTAGTATTCTCCCTTCTCATTAATAATTATGCTGGTTCTGTAGATCAGGTAAAAAGCAAAATGGAACAGCTTTTACAGCCAGCGTTGAGTTTATGATAACGATTTAGTAAAAAGATTGACCTTTCAATAATTATTGGAAGGTTTTTTTTATCTTTAGCGCTAAATATTTTTTAAATGAAAAAGCTTTATGTCCTAATTCTTGCCTTGATATTTGTTCAGATTTATTCGCAGAGAAATGAAGAAGCCGAACGAAAAAGTTTGATAAAAAATGAATTGGATCAATATTCGAAAATGATTGATTACAATGAGAATCCAAATACCTTAAACTACGATTTAAGATATCAGCGGTTGGAATTAGAATTAAATCCTTCTCAACAATATGTAAAGGGTACGGTAACAAGTCATTTTGTAGCGAAACAAAATATGTCCAGTATTTATTTTGATCTTTCTAATGTACTCACTGTTTCTGAAGTTAAATATCACGGTGCAAATCTCACGTTCACCCAATTGTCTACTAAACAGGTTAAGATTGATTTCCCAGCTAGCATTCCGGCTGCTACGACAGATTCCTTATCTATTAAATATTCCGGCGCTCCAGATACTTCTGGCAGCGCGGGTGATGCATTCACCATTTCTACGCAGGGCGGAACTCCGGTTTTGTTTACGCTTTCTGAACCTTATGGCGCTCAGGAGTGGTTTCCTACCAAGCAGAGTATGAATGATAAAATTGAGAAAGTTGATATTAAAATTACAACACCATCGCAATATAGCGTAGCGTCAAACGGGAAGCTTTTTTCAGAAACCATTGTAACGGGCGGAAAAAAACTCACCTTCTGGCAAACGAACTATCCAATTCCGGCCTACTTAATTGCTTTAGGAATTACGAACTACACAAAAATTAATGACACAATGGGAACTCCGCCGTTTCCGTTTGTGAACTACCTTTATCCGGCGACGACTTCAAATACGACCACCATGTCGAATATCGCCTGGACTAAAACAGTAATGAACACCTTCGAAGAATATTTTGGCCCTTATCCGTACCGAAATGAAAAGTATGGACACATGCAGTTCAGTTGGGGTGGCGGTATGGAACATGCAACAATGTCATCAATGGGAGCCTGGAGCCGCGGAATTATTGCTCACGAACTTGCACACCAGTGGTTTGGCGACAAAGTAACCTGTGGAGCCTGGAATGACATCTGGCTGAATGAAGGTTTTGCCACTTTCGGCGAACATGTTGCCAACGAAAAATTATTAATGACGAATGCCCAGTTCATGAATTATCTTATTAATGAAATGGATTATATCACCGGTTCTACGGGTGGAAGTGTGTATGTTGCAGATAGCAATTTAGGAAATACCAATGCCATTTTTAGTGGAAGATTAACTTATTCCAAAGGCGGTTACGTTCTGCGAATGATGAAATGGATCCTGGGTGACGAGGCTTTTTATGCTGCTTTAAAAGATTATCATTCCAGACCAAACCTTGCTTATAATTACGCAAAAACAGGCGATTTTACAGCCTCCGTTTTACAATCGACAGGAAAAGATTTTACCGAATTTTTTAACGACTGGATCTATGGACAAGGATATCCAACGTACCAGATCCGTTGGAACCAGACCGCCGATCAGGTACTTAGATTTAAAGTGAGCCAAACGCAGAGCAATTCATCGGTAAGCTTTTTCGAACTTCCTTTACCGATCAAAGTAAATGGAACTGGTGGACAAGTCGCTTACGTAGTTTTAGACAACACGGTTAACAATCAGAATTTTGCAAAAACGGTTGGTTTCCCAGTCGCTTCAATACAATTTAACTATGAAAATCAGATTGTACAGCGAAACTCTACGGTAACGAAAGACACCGGAATTCTTGCAGTGGGCAATTCAGAAAAAGAAGCAGTTAAAATTTATCCAAATCCAGTGAAGGGACAATTATCACTTTCTGGCATTACCAGAGATCAGCCTTTTGAGATCTATAGTTTAGATGGCAAATTGATCAAAGCCGGAAAATACACTTCCGATCAAAAGATCAATGTAAACAATCTTCCAAAAGGAGTTTACCTCTTGAAAATAGAAGATCAAAATCTTAAATTTATTAAAGATTAAATCGAAAGCCTTCAGAAATGAAGGCTTTTTTCTTAAATTAGCAGTTCTAAAAATTCAATTATGATTTCTAAAAATTATCTGGAAACCCTACAGGCAGAACTTCAAAATATTAAAGATGAAGGTCTTTTTAAAACCGAAAGAATCATCACGTCGCAACAGTCCGCAGAGATTGAGGCGAACGGAAAAAAACTTTTAAATTTTTGTGCAAACAACTACTTGGGACTTTCTAATAATCCTGAAGTCATGAAAGCTTCTCAGGATATGGTTGATAGTCATGGTTATGGATTATCTTCCGTACGTTTTATCTGTGGAACTCAGGATATTCATAAAACGCTGGAAGCGAAACTTTCCGAGTTTTTAGGAATGGAAGATACTATTCTTTATGCTGCTTGTTTCGATGCAAACGGAGGAGTTTTTGAACCATTGTTCACCGATCAGGACGCGATTATTTCAGACTCCTTAAATCATGCTTCCATTATTGATGGCGTTCGTTTGTGTAAAGCAGCTAGATATCGGTATCAGAACAATGATATGAAGGATCTGGAAGAGCAATTAAAAGCGGCTTCTGAAAAAGATCACCGTTTCCGTATTATTGTTACCGATGGCGTTTTTTCTATGGATGGTATTGTGGCGAACTTAAAAGGTCTTTGCGATTTAGCAGATAAATACGATTGTATGGTGATGGTTGACGATTGTCATGCCACCGGATTTATTGGTAAAACAGGTCGTGGAACTCACGAAGCAAATGATGTAATGGGAAGAGTAGATCTAATTACTTCGACTCTTGGGAAAGCTTTAGGTGGTGCTTTAGGCGGATTTACTTCCGGTAAAAAAGAAATCATCGATATGCTGAGACAGCGTTCCCGACCGTATTTATTTTCAAACTCGTTACCTCCCGGAATTGTGGGTGCAGCGACGAAAGTTTTAGAAATGATCTCCAAAGATACTTCTCTTCGTGATCAGGTGATGGAAAACGCAGCATATTTCCGAAAAGAAATGAAAGCCAAAGGATTCGATTGTCCCGACGGTGACGCTGCAATTGTTCCAGTGATGCTTTATGATGCGCCTTTAGCTCAAAAAATGGCCGAAAAATTAATGGATGAAGGTATTTACGTTATTGGATTCTTCTATCCTGTTGTTGCGAAAGGGAAAGCCCGGATCCGCGTTCAGCTTTCTGCGTCCCATACCAGAGAACACTTAGACAAAGCCATTGCCGCTTTCGAGAAAGTGGGTAAAGAGCTGGAAGTTATTTAAAATGTTTAAAAAAGGATATTTTTCGTTAGGTTTATTTCTAATTTTTTCTTGTTCGCCTTCAAAAATCAACCAATATATAAAGGTTGAAGGCGAAGTTCAAAGAAGAGATGGGAAATGGATTGAAGAATATTCCTCCAGTGACGGAAATTTAGTGTCGAAAGGGAACTATGAGAATGGTGAAAAAATTGGTGTCTGGAAGACGACCCTGAACGGAAATGCTTATCAAAAAGATCGGTACCGAAAAAGTATAACCAGAACAAAAGTTTATTATCCAAGCGGAAAAATTAGAGAGAAAGGTCAGTCTAAAACCGAGATAAAAGATGATTTCAGACATTGGTACTACAGCGGCGACTGGAAATACTATGATGAAAATGGAAAATTGTGGTATATTAAAAGATATTATGGCAATAATAAATTCGACAGTATTGCTGTTGGAAAGTAAGTTGATTCATAGAACTGTTCAAGAACAAATTGTATAAATGTTTTCTAAACAAGAAGCCCAACAATTTAGAAAAGAATTCTGGATCGCTTTCGGGAAAAGTTTTCCCAGAAAGTGGATTTTATACAATACTAAAATCAAGGATTTCTCTTTTAAATTTAACGCAGATCCAAATAAAGCCGAAGTTTCTTTAGATATAGAAATGAACGACGAACTTTTCCGCAATGCCTATTTCGAAAAGATCTGGTCTTTAGAAGACCTGTTGAAAGAGGAAATCGGTGCCTTTCAAAAAGAGGAATTTTACACTTTAGAAAACGGAAAAGTTATCGCAAGAATTTGGGTAACAAAAGAAAATGTGTCCATCTACAACAAAAAAACATGGTGTGAGATCTTCGAGTTTTTTGTGGAAAAAATGGATGGTTTCGAAAGATTGTTTTACGAGTATGAAGATTTTATTAAGGATGTTTGATCGCAGCTAATTGGGCGAAATTTAAAGGGTTAAACTCAAATGGTCAACGCTAAAAAAATGATTTATAAATTGAGAGCAAACTCATTATAATAATAAGGCAGCCGATGATCACAAACATTTTTTTAATAGGAAGTTTAGAAGTAAGCATGGCGGAAAAAGGAGCGGTGACGATTCCGCCGATCAGCAATCCCAAAATAATATTCCAGTGTTGAACGCCAATTGTTAGGGCAAAAGTAAAAGCACTTGTCACCGTCAAAATAAATTTTGCCATCGTAGAACTTCCAATGACATATCTTGGAGTTCGCCCTTCTTTCAGTAAATTTCCTGTAACCATAGGACCCCATCCACCGCCTGCAAAGGAATCTATAAATCCGCCAACCAGTCCCAGAGTAGTTATATTGTGACGTGATTTGTGTTTTAAAATCTTCTTTTCTTTCTTTTTAAAGGCATTTTTAAGAATATTGATTCCTAAATATAGCGTATAAACAGAAATAATCGGTTTTACAAAATGTACAAAATGTTCACCGAGATAAGAAAGTGAAATTGCTCCAATAATTGCTCCAACAACTGCCGGAATCGCTAAAGCTTTGACCAGTTTTTTATTGACATTTTTTAATTTAAAATGGCTGATGCTTCCTGCCAAAGAAGTAAAAGATTCAGCTGAATGAATGCTCGAACTGACGATGGGTGGTGCAACATTCATCATTAATAAAATACTCGTACAAATTACGCCATAACCCATACCCATGCTTCCTGCAACAATCTCTGCGAAAAAACCAACACCCACCAATTTATAAAATAGATGATTATCCTGATTAAGAAATTGAACAGTAGCTGGCAATAGCTGCCACTCAAAAAGTACAAAAGATAGCAACGCTAAGGAAATTAAACTACCGATAATTCCGAGATAAATATTGGCGCGTCTGCGAACGGCTTTATTTACTTTAGAAATATTTTCAAATTCTGAATCGGAGAGTTGAGTTTTCTCTTTTTTTTCCGTAATGCGATCGAGGTTTTTTAATCCTTCCTCTTTATTCATTAAAGGATACTTTCTAGCAAAATTGAGTTTTTTAATAATTTCATCAAGATCAATTGGTAGGCTGCGTTCTATTATATTATTGATCCTTTTTTGAACTTCTGCAGAATAGTCATCAGAGGAAATACCGAGTGTTAAAGAGTCTTTTTTAAGCAGAGAAACCAGAGAAAAATCGCTGATCTGTGGTTTCCCGACAACGTGAATGAGAACGTTTTTATCTTGAGAAATTTTTAAAAGAGATTCTTCATACTCGAAATCATTAGTAGAAATGATTAGAAGTGAAAAACTTTTTAGATCTTTTTCTTCCAGATTTTTTTTTATCAGAACTAAATTGGGTTTGTCTGAGCAAAACTGAGTTAATTCTTTCGATAGATCAGAATTAAAAATCCTAACATCATTGATAATAGAATTTCCCCAAATTTGTTTTATTATGTGGAAAGCAGAATGGTTATTGCCAACAATTAAAAGTAGAATCCTTTCTAAATCCAGAAAGAATGGGTGCATTTTATTTTGTTGACTTCCGTTCATTGTTTTATAAAATCAAAAGCGCTCCAACCGTTGAATTGCTGGTTTCATCAATAAGAATTGCGCTTCCTGTTGTTTTATTTTTATCAAAAGAATCGAAAACCAGCGTCGTTGCAGTTTTTAACCGAACTTTCACAACTTCATTTAATTTTATAGAAAGATCAGCCGGAATTTTTTCTAAAGTATTGACATCAATTTTATACTCTATTTCTTTGATAATCGCTTTTACAAGCTTGCTGTTGTGTTGCAGAAAATATTTATTTCCAGGTATTAATTCTTTTTGATCGAGCCAACAAACCAGAGCTTCAAATTCATTTTCTGTTCTAGGTAATTGATCGGTTTTTACTAAAAAATCTCCTCTCGAAATATCAATATCATCATTTATTTGAATGACGGCGGGTTGTGGAGCAAAAACTTCTTCAACTTCTTTTCCAGCTGTTTCGATTTTAGAAATGGTAGTTTCTATATTCTGGGGCAGAATTTTAATTTTATCACCTTTCTTGTAAGTTCCACTGATGATTTCGCCGGCGTAACCTCGGTAGTCGTGCAACTCTTCAGTTTGTGGACGAAGAACCAGCTGCACTTGAAATCGCGAGTCCTGTATGGAGTTTTCCTTTTTTACTTCTATTTTTTCAAGATAATCGAGTAATAAATCACCTTTGTACCAATCCATATTTTTAGATCGATCTACGATATTGTCACCATCTAACGCTGATATTGGAAAAAATTCAATATTCTCTAAATTTACTTTATCGGCAACCTTCTGATAGTCTACTTTAATTTGATTAAAAACTTCTTCCGAATAATTCATCAGATCCATTTTATTTACCGCAACTACAATATGTTTCATTTGTAACAGTGATGCGATAATGGAATGTCTGCGTGTTTGTTCGATAACGCCTTGTCTGGCATCGATAAGAATAATCATTAAATCAGACGTTGAAGCACCTGTGATCATATTTCGGGTGTATTGCACATGTCCTGGTGCATCTGCAACGATAAATTTGCGTTTTGGCGTAGAAAAATAGCGATATGCCACATCAATGGTAATTCCCTGTTCGCGTTCTGCCCGTAAACCATCGGTGAGAATCGCAAGATCAATTCCGTCCGCATTTTTGTTCTTAGACTGTTGTTCTAAGACTTCTAATTGATCGACCAAAATACTTTTGCTATCGTATAAAAGGCGGCCAATTAAGGTACTTTTACCATCATCAACGCTTCCTGCTGTTATTAATTTTAATAAATCCATGTATTTTATTTATGATTTGTGATGAGAAATAAATTTTTAACAATCATTAAATTGCCCATTGTTTTCGATAATCTCTCATTAAAAATACCCACCTTTTTTTCGGTCTTCCATTGCGGCTTCGGTCACTCGATCATCAATTCGTGTTTCGCCACGCTCAGAAATTCTAGAGGCTGAGATTTCACTAATCACTTCATCTAAAGTTGCGGCATTGCTTTGCACTGCAGCGGTGCAAGTCATATCACCAACCGTTCTAAACCGGACTTTTTTGGTCGAAACAGAATCATTTTCTTCAATCTGTATGAAATCTGAAACTGCCAATAATTGTCCTTCATATTCCAAAACTTCCCTTTCATGCGCAAAATAGATGGAAGGAAGCTGAATTTTTTCTTTTTTGATGTAATTCCAAACATCCAATTCCGTCCAATTTGAGATTGGAAAAACGCGAACATTTTCTCCTTTGTTAATTCGTCCATTGTAGGTGTGCCACAATTCTGGACGTTGTAACTTTGGATCCCATTGTCCGAAATCATCTCTTACCGAAAAAAATCGTTCTTTAGCGCGGGCTTTTTCTTCATCTCTCCTTGCACCACCAATACAGGCATCGAATTTAAATTCTTCTATCGTATCGAGCAAAGTATGCGTTTGAAGCCAATTTCGTGAGGCAAATTTCCCTTTAGGTTCTGCTAATTTTTTTTCGCGAATCGTATCTTCTACGTTTCGTACGATTAATTCTGCACCAATTTCTTTAACCAAGTCATCCCTATATTTAATCGCTTCCGGAAAATTATGTCCGGTATCGATATGCACCAAAGGAAAAGGGACTTTCATTGGAGCAAATGCTTTTTGAGCCAAATGAACCAACGTAATCGAATCTTTTCCACCACTGAAAAGCAATGCTGGTCTTTCGAATTGTGCGGCAACTTCGCGCATGATATAAATACTCTCTGCCTCTAACTGATCAAGATAGTTTAATTGTTGTTGTAACATATTTTGTTATTTTGTTTCAGAATGCAGACCGCATTCTTTTTGAGATTCTTCCCACCACCACCGGCCGGCGCGTGGATTTTCACCAGGGTCTATCGCTCTTGTACATGGCTTGCAACCAACGCTTATAAAACCTTTTTTGTGAAGTGGCAGATCTTGTATATTATTTTCGGTGATATATTTTAAGACTTCATCATAAGTCCAGTTGATGAGCGGATTAAATTTGAAAAGATTCTTTTGATCGTCCCATTCTATAATTTTTGTCGCATTTCTACTTTCAGATTGCTCACTTCGCAGGCCGGTGATCCAGACTTTCGCACCTTGCAAAGCACGATTCAATGGTTTTACTTTTCGAATATTACAACATTCTTTTCGGTCTTGTACAGAATGAAAAAAAGCGTTGATTCCCTTTTCATTCACGTACTTTTCCACGTCATCCGAAGCTGGAAAGTAGACTTCTGTTTTCTTTTTATAACGGGCGTTGTTGTTTGAAAGTAAATCATAATGTTCGTAAAATAATCGTCCTGTGTCTAGTGTAAAAACTTTAATGGGAAAGTTATTTTTAAATATAACATCGGTAATAATTTGATCTTCCTGCCCTAAAGAAGTTGAGAAAACAATTCCGTCGGGAAATTTTTCGCAGATTCGCGAAATGCTGTCTTTCAAAGATCTTTTTTCCAGATCTTGAATTTCTATGGGTGAAAACATACTTTCTTTATTGTAGTGGGCAAATTTGCGATAATTTTATAAACCTACCAAATTGGTAGACTATTAAAACAAATAAAGAGCAGTGATTAATCAACCAGATCAAGTAGAGATTTTTTTTCTAAAATAGCCAAACTTGCATCCCGAACCTCAATTAAAACATCGTGTAAACCGCAGTGCTCCTGGTTGCAATTAAGGCAACCTTCGTAAAAATTTAAACTCACACAAGGGATCATTGCGATGGGACCGTTTACGAGACGAATAATTGTTGCAAGATTGACTGCCGCAGGATTTTGATGAAAGAAATAACCACCTCCTTTGCCTTTTTTACTATCTAGAATTTCTGCTTTTTTTAATTGAAGCAAAATACTTTCTAAAAATTTTAAAGGAATATTTTTCTTCTCTGAAATTTCTGAGATCAAAACAGGCCCATTGTTTTTTTTCTGAACGAGATAGGAGAGGGCTTTGAATGCATATTGGGATTTTTTGGAAAGCATAGCGCAAAATTAAGTAAAATGTTATTAGCAAATTACCCAAATTTTCTTTTTCTCCACCAGAAGAAAAATCCGCCCAAAAGTCCAATAATCAGTAGAGGAAGTAAAAGATTGATCCATTGCCATTTTGTTTGTTCTTCATCAATTCTTTGTCGGTCCAGTAATCGCGCTTCAATGTTGCGGTTTCTCAATTCCATAATGTTGGAATCATCTAAAAGAAAATCTAAAGCGTTACGCAAAAATTGTTCGTTTCCGTAGGTTTGTTTGGTGAGCAGGTCTTCGCCCAAAGGCAACGCTTTTCCTTTGTAGACTTGATTTTTTCCCACATCACCATCTGCAATTACGATCATTTTATTGTCGGAACTTTGCGCTTTAAAATTGGGATATGCATTCCTTTCGCTTCTTGTCGCGTAAGCAGAGTTGAATTTCCCTTCTAAACTTACGGCGAAAATTTTCGGTGAACTTTGCTGATTGAAATCGTTCAAAGAATCTGTCTGCACAATTTCTGCCAGGGAAACATAATTTGGAACCTGTTTTACGATGGTTCTTTCGCTTGATTCAAAAAGTACTTTTGTTTTAATATTTTTCCTCCCTAAAGTATCGATTGATGTCGGAAATTCAAATTTTACAGGATTAATATTTTTCGTTATTGAATTTTTATTCTCTGCGATTCCCAAAGGAAAATAGGGCCAGAGAAAACTGCTGTACTGAGGGTTTCCCGCAACTTCTCCGGAAACAATTCTAATTAGCGAAGATTTTTTCATGTCTTTCACCAAACCTGGATTAATACGCAGTCCATAATTGAAGAAGAAATCCGTCAGGTTAGTATCCATCGGGTAAGCCATTATTTTTTTGGATTGAAAGAGCGTGTCCATTTCGGCATTTACAGCATCGATCATCCACAAAGTTTTTCCGCCGTTCATGATGTACTGATCCAGAATAACTTTCTCATTTTCTGTGAAAGCTTTCCGTGGTTTTGCGATAACAAGCGCATCCATTTTTTTAAGTTTCGGAACGTCGGCAAGAGAAAGTTCATTTTCATTTGCCGGAATAATGGGTCCAGCATTGTAATTTTCCAGTGCCATATTCATGAAACCCTGAAATTGACCTGGTCCTAATTCATCCTGATTAATTAAAATCCCGACCGTTTTTTTATGTTCTTCCGTGATCAGTTTAATATTGGAAGCGAAATTATATTCCAGATTTTCGATGGACCGGTTCAGTTGCTCGGAAGCATCGATGCCGGTTTGATTAATAATTAAAGGAATAGAGGAGCCACGCGAATTATATTTGAGCGCAGCAAAAGGAAACATAACGATCTCTGAAATTTTGCCGTCTTTCATATCAGGCAGAACAGAGGGCTGCATTCCCATTGCTGCCAAAGTATCTTTCGACATTTTTGTTTTGATGGGATCAATAAATTGAAATTCGATATTTGGATTTATTTTTCTGAATTCCTCCAACATGAATTTCGTTTCATTTTGAAGCTGCCGAAAACTTGCCGGAAAATCTCCTTCCAGATAAACCACCACGTTCAAAGGCTTTTTTACAGACTTCAAGATCTTAACAGTAGAATCGGAAAGTGTATATCTTTTTTCCTGCGTGAGATCGAATCTTTTCGAAAAGATGCCGAAAACGCCAAGCAGCAAAAAAATTCCACAGAGAAGAAAGATGATATTTTTTTTGTTCATTTTGTAATTTCTAAAATCGGATTTTACTTTTTCTTTTCAACAAAGATTTTAGCCAGAAAAAGACAGATCCCGATAATCAGAAGAAAATAAAAAACATCGCGGGTATCAATTAATCCTCGTGTAAAAGCGATAAAATGTTGATAAAATCCAATAGTACTTAGGAAATAATCTGCGCCACCCAATAACTTATAGCTTGCCAGCTGTTCAATTCCGAAATAGAAAAAGAAACACATAAAAACGCCCAGCAAGTAAGCCATAATTTGATTCTGAGAAAGGGAAGATGATAATATACCAACGGCGGAGAACGCAGCGATTAAAAGAATTAATCCAAAATAACTGCCGAAAGTGGCACCCAGATCGACATTACCTTCGGGAATTCCAAGAACATAAATGGTGTACAAATAAATGAATGATGGGATTATGCATAAAATTCCAACAAGCCAGACCGAAAGAAATTTGCCACCGATGATTTCTGATATCTTAATCGGTTGGGAAAAAAGCCAGTTCAAAGTTCCGGACTGTTCTTCTTCTGCCAAAGTTTTCATTGATACTGCCGGAATAATAAACATTAATAACCAGGGCGCTAAAACGAAATAGCTTTGTAAACTTGCGGTTCCAATATCGAAAATATTAGAATCATTTTCAAAGAAAAATAAAAAGAGCGATCCGATCAAACTGAAAGCCCCAATAATTAACCATGCGCTCCAATTCCCGAAATAGCTCCAAAGTTCCTTTTTAAATATTGAAATCATAAACTCTATTGATTTTAAAAACTCGTCGTTACCTCCAATTTTTAGTTGTGCTTTCTTTTGTTTACCAGCTTTACCGTTGCCATGATCAGCACAACCAGAACGAAAAATCCGGTAATTAATTGCCACCAATATTCGATGACCATGGATTTTAAGATGACCGTAAAAATGACGAGGAATAAAATAAAAGTGGCGATTTCGTTTGCCTGACGAAGTTTAAGATTTTTAATGGATAAACTTTCACCGTTAAGATCCCGCAACTGCAGCACTTTTTTCCAGCACCAGTAATGATAAACAGCCAGTCCGACCAAAAAAGTCAATTTAAGATGAAACCAGGGAGTTCTCATCAATCCGAAATTAAGAAAAATCATCGTAAGTCCGCTGACCAGCATAATAATTCCGGCTGGTACAGTTATGATATTCCATAATCTTCGCGCCATAAAAACGTACTGTTCCCGAAGAACTTTTTTCTTCGTCTTCTCAAAATCATCTGTATCCTTATAGTATACAAATAATCGCACAAGATAAAAAATCCCTGCAAAATAACTGACCATGAAAATAAGGTGAATAGCTTTGATGACGGTGTAAAGCATCTAAAAAAATTTAAGCAACAAAGATAAAAAATTAAACGGTTACAAGTTTATATTGTTTTCCGTGGTAAATGTTCCAAATCTAAAAATCGTGTTTTGTTGGCTTTTTTAAATATAATTTAGTTATTTTGCAAAATAATAATATAAAGTTTAATGATTATGAAAAGAATTTTTCAATTGTGTTTCACTTTGGTATTTTTCGCTCTCGGATTTTCGCAGAGTTTAAAACCCATTGCTGAAAAAGTTAAACAGTCTCATTTATCAAACAAAGTTTTTGGTAGTTACAATTTTTTCTCTGTCGATGCGTCAGGGCAAAAGCAACATGCTTATGATGCGGCTGCAGAGGGAATCACGGTAATGAAATTAAATAAGACTGAAATTCAGAGAATTAACTCTGAAAGACCTGAAGCTCTGGAAATGAGTTTTCCTTTTGAAGGAAAAAATATTATCCTGGAACTGGTAAAAAATAATTTTTTTACACACGATTTCAAAGTGAATACCAATAAGGGTTATGTGAACTATACGCAGGGCGTCTATTATCAGGGAATTGTAAAAGGTGATAATGAATCGATCGTAGCCATCAGTTTTTTTAACGATAATGTTATTGGAGTAACTTCCATTGCAGATGTTGGGAATATCGTGATCGGAAAAGCTAAAAATTCAGAAGATTTTGTTTCGTACAACGATCAAAAATTGAAAGGTTCTAATCCGTTCTCTTGTGGTACTGATGAGTTGATCGACAATCAAAAAATGTCGCCTCCTTCTTACGATCCTAAAACAATGACCGCAAAGAAAACCGATAACTGCGTTAGAATTTATTACGAAGCAGGTTACGGACCGTACACCCAAAATGGTTCCAGAGTGAGTACTACTGTGGACTGGGTTACGGCAATGCATAATAATATTTCTACCTTATATTCCAATGATGGCATTACGGTGGCCTTAAGTGAAGTTTTTGTTTGGACCACTGTAGATCCGTTTACAGGAAGTCCGTCAGAGATTTTAAATAAATTCAGAACAACGCGTACTTCCTTTAATGGCGATGTTGCGCAACTATTAAGAAATCCGGCAACAACAAGTATTGCTTTTGTAAATGCGCTCTGTACGAATTCCAGATATTCCTATTCGGGAGTTAATTTTGAATTTGCTCAGATCCCAACATACTCCTGGAATATTGAAGCAATGACCCACGAGATCGGACATAATTTAGGTTCTCCGCATACGCACGATTGTGTATGGAATGGCGACAATACCCGAATCGACGGTTGCGGTCCTGCTTCTGGAAATGCTGGAAACGGAACCTGCCCGAGCGGACCTATTCCTTCGAACGGCGGAACGATCATGAGTTACTGCCATTTGCTATCTTCTGTTGGAATTAACTTTACCAAAGGATTTGGACCACAACCTGGAGCGTTAATCAGATATACTATTAATTCTAAAGGTTGCTTAGGAACAGACTGTATTGCTTCTTGTCCTGCAACGATAACGGGTTTAACGGTCAGTAATCTTACCAAAACTTCATTAACTGCAACGATTGTGGATGCAACCGGAACCAGCTGGAAATACAAACTGGCAAAAATGGATGGTACCATTGTTTCCTCTGGAGTTACAAATACCAAAGTTTTAAACTTTACTGATCTTGTACCAGGTGCTTATTATACAATTGCCGTTGGAACAGATTGTTCGGGACCACAAGCTTATGCTTATGAGCAGCTTGTTTTAACCGATGCAGACTGGTGTAGTGGAGTGGTATTTACAGATTCCGGTGGTGCAGACGCTCCTTACGGAGATAACCAATCGTATGTGAAAACTTTCTATCCTAACAATCCTGGCGATAAAGTAAAGCTGACTTTTACTCAGTTTGATACGGAACCCAGTTTCGATTTTATGAATGTGTATGATGGACCAAATATTGCCTCGCCAAGATTTGCTGGCGGTACTCAAATTAGCGGAACTACCATTCCGGGACCATTTGAATCTACTCATGCTACTGGTGCGGTAACGATTCGATTTATTTCGGATGCCGGTGCTGTAGGCGCAGGCTGGAAAGCTACAATGGAATGTTTAACTCTGGCAACTGGGGAAAACGCAATTGCTGCTGATCTAAATATTTCAAAAACTTCCGCAAATGGGGTATTTGTAATTACTTCGAAAGATAAAATTCTCTCTTACAAAGTATTCGATACTTCAGGAAAACTAATAAAAAATTCTAATCAGCTGAACAGTGCAGAAGAAAGAATGGATATCGCTAAATATCCTGCCGGAACTTACATGGTAAGTGTTACCACTGCAAAAGGAACTGTAACTAAGAAAATTATTAGATAAGTATCTTAGAATAATACAAAATAGCCGACTCCATTAGAGTCGGCTATTTTTTTTAAATTTTTTAAAACTTATAAAAACTCGATATAAATATTTTCACCCACTTTTAAACCGAACAATGTTTTGGCACCATTGTGTTCGTTGCCTTTATAAATAGTCAGTTCCAGCAAGCCGGCATCATTAAAAACTGCAGCAGATTTACCGTGATATTCGTGTTCGTTACTCCAGTCGTTTACAAATTCGGTATATTGACTGTAGATTTTTGAAAGGGCTAAATTTCGGAATTTGATGATGAAATTTTCGAGTGCAATATTATTCTTTTCGAAAAATCGCCTGCTGATATTAGACACGACATTCCCGAAATTATCGATATACATAATTTCCCCGATGATCATTTTTTCGCTTTCGTGATAAACCGCTCTCGGAAAAGAAAGCTGCTTCGGCGTTTTAAATTTTCTGCCGATCACTTCCGGCAGACCGCCATTGTGAAGATGAACAGCAACCGGCGCAAAAATATCTGTTGAGGTAAAACTTACTTCGTCGTCAAACCTGTTGTTTAAGGTTATTTCATAGACTGATTCTGGCTTAATGTCATAAAAAATTAAACTCAAAACTCCATTGTCTGCAGCGATAAAATAATGCCCGTCCGTTTTATAAAGGATACACTTTCGATCTTTCGTAAAAAAACTGTCTACCGCTATAATATGAACAGTGCCTTCCGGAAAAAAAGAGTAAGAATTCCGAACAATATAAGCGGTTTGAAGCAAATTATAAGCCTGGATCTGATGCGTAATATCAACAATATTCACTTCTGCATTTAAGCTTAAAATTCTGCCTTTCACAGAGGGAACTCTGTGGTCAACTAACCCGTAATCTGAAGTAAAAGTGATAACTGCCATGAATAATTTTAGAGGATCACAAATTTAGTTTAAATATAATATTTAGAACCCCTTTGTGGAAAAGTAAAACTTGTTATTAAAAATAAAATTGATACATTTAATTAAAATATAAACCCAAATAGTCAATAAATGTTTGAATTGAATTATGAACTGAGCGGCATTGATGCCAAAACTTTTTATGGGATCAACAACCAATATTTTAACTTGCTGAAATCCAGTTTTCCAACTTTAAAAATTACGGGCAGAGACCATTTTGTTTTTGCTATTGGAAATCAGGAGACGCTGGATATTCTTCAGAAGAAATTAGATGATATCGTAAGTTTTATATCGAATAATAACGCCATCAATTTAAAGGATTTCGAAAGCATTCTTAAAATTAAAGATGAATCTGAAAAACAACTTGTTTTTGATCAGGATATCATTGTGAAGGGCATCAACGGAAAAATTATAAAAGCTAAAACCTCCAACCTTAAAAAACTAGTGCGGGCAACCGACACGAAAGATATGGTTTTTGCAATTGGACCCGCCGGAACTGGAAAAACGTATACCAGTGTTGCGCTTGCAGTAAGAGCACTGCGCGATAAAGAGGTTAAGCGAATAATTTTAACGCGACCTGCAGTGGAAGCCGGAGAGAGTTTGGGTTTTCTTCCAGGTGATCTAAAAGAAAAACTTGATCCTTATATGCAGCCGCTTTATGACGCACTTCGAGACATGATTCCGCATGAGAAGTTAGAAGGTTTCATGGAAAAACGTGTGATTGAAGTAGCGCCGCTCGCTTTTATGAGAGGTCGAACTCTGGATGAAGCTTTTGTTATATTAGATGAGGCGCAAAATACCACTCACGCGCAAATGAAAATGTTTCTGACCAGAATGGGTATGAATGCGAAGTTCATCATCACAGGAGATCCAAGTCAGGTCGATCTGCCAATGCGACAAAAATCTGGTTTGCAAGAAGCGATGCGAATCTTAAAAGATGTGAAAGAGATAGGATTTGTCCATCTTACTGAAGAAGATGTAGTTCGCCATCCAGTGGTAAGAAAAATTATAGAGTCTTATAATAAAGAAGAACAGAGAATGCGGGAAGAGTGATTTGTTTATTTATTAATTTTTAGTGAAAAAACAACACTATTAATTGTTAATTTTTGTTAATTGGGAATGTTTTTATATATTTGCAACTAATTAAAATTAAAATTATGAAAAAAGTACTATTAGTTGGTGCGGTTGCGCTTTTCACAGCAGTAAGTGCACAAAAACAGAATCCTGCATTAGTGAAGGGAAAATGGTTAGTGGAAGCAAATACAAACTTTGGAGTTTTGAGTCCTTCAAATACTTCTATCGGTTTCTATACAAATGATGGAAATACATTATTCAAAATTGGTGGTGAAGCTGGATATTTTGTCGCAAATAACTTGGCGCTAAAAGTAGGTTTGGGTATAACCTCTATAACTGCTGACAATTATTTAGGAGATTCAGAAACATCGTCTGCGTTTAATTATAAGATAGGAGCAAAATATTATATTGCTAGTATGTTCCCAGTTCAAATTGATTTTAACGGAATAACGAGTGAAGGAGAAAATATTAATGCTGTTGGTTTTCAAGGAGGATATGCTTGGTTTGTCGCACCAAATATTTCTATTGAACCAGGACTGAGATATGATTTAGGAACGGCTGAGGGATCAACAGGAATTTTTTCTGGAAATGTTGGTTTTGCGATTCATTTTTAAAGATAAAATTTATAAAGACGAAGTCCCGATTCAATCTGAATCGGGATTTTTTTATAGAAAAAGTAAATTTGGTCAAAGGTTTACTAAAAATTTTAATATACAAGTTTCGATATTTTCTTCTGAGGTGGAGACACTGCTTTGAAAATATTTCGGTCGAAGGTAGAAATACATTTAATTTAACAAATTACTTAAAACTGGTTGTTAAAGAATCTTCTACAAAAATGAATTTTTTTCAAATAGATTTAGGATATAAATTCTAGAAATAAGTTTTTCCCTTATATTTTGTAAATCCTGCTTTTAGCGGGATTTTTTATCTATAAGATATTACTACAATTTATTTCTGAAAAGCGTCAATCAAAATTCACTAAATTTGTTACTTACTCAAAAATATACTTCTATGAAAAATTATTAATGACGATGGTTTTCGCTGTAGTGGGAATCAACGCAAGTGCGCAGTTACAAAAAGGATATTACATGATCGGAGGCGAATAGTTGCGGCAAACTTTGGTCTTAATACCGGTTACGGATATAATTTTTCGGTAAGTCCGCAAGCTGCATTTTTTGTAAAAGACAATTGGGCAGTTGGACCCTGTTTAAGAGTAGGAGTTTCCGGTGCAAAAGATTCACCTATCACTTTTAATTATGGAGTAGGCGCTTTATCACGCTATTATCTTTCTTCAAAAGAGGGGTTAGATAACCTTTTAAAACATGGGCGGTTTTTCTTAGAAGGTAATGCCGGAATTGGTGGAACTTCTATTTCTGATGGAGGTGATTCTGCAAATGGTTTAGATTTAGGATTCGAACCTGGTTATACTTATTTTATTACCGAAAATATTGGCTTAGATGCCACCCTAAAATTAAATGGGAATTTAGGTTTTGGAAACAAGGGAGCCACTTCAGATGTAGGTTTTAGATTAGGACTTAATATTTTCTTTCCTGCAACAAAGGCTGTTCGAAATTTAAAATCTGAGTAATAAGTTTTTGTGCTTTTTTAAAGATATTTTTATTCGGCATATTATTTAGACTATTGATTATTACTGCTATAATTATCATTTAGCAATCATACGACTCTACAAATCTTTTCATTTCTCATTTCATAATAAGGAACTTTTTACGATCATTTTAATCATTTATATGCACTTATTTTTTAGCTATTCTTAAAATCTATTAATCACTTTATAAAATTGGCATAAATTATGTTAAGTATTGAGAAATTTAACTATTATGAAAAAATTATTATTAGCAGGAGCTGTTGCATTTTTCGGAATCACAGCTAATGCACAATTACAAAAAGGAAATATTATGGTTGGTGGCGAATTAGCTGCTGCTAATTTCGGACTTAACGAAGGTGCTGGTTATAATTTCGCAATTACTCCACAAGCTGCGTTCTTTGTACAGGATAACTGGGCAGTTGGACCGTATGTAAGATTAGGTATTGCAGGAGCTAAAGGTGCTGATACTCAGTTCAGCTATGGCGTAGGTGCTTTATCAAGATACTACTTTTCTCCAGGTGAGCAAGGTGTAGACAGTCTTTTGAAGCATGGTAGATTCTTTGTTGAAGGTAATGTAGGAATAGGAGGTAAAAACGCTTCTAATGGTGGAGATTCTGCAAACGGTCTTGATTTAGGTTTCGGACCTGGTTATACTTATTTTATAACATCCAACATCGGACTTGATGCTTCTGTTAAAATTAATGGTGACTTAGGTTTCGGAAATAGAGGAACTACCTCTAATATCGGTTTCAGATTAGGACTTAACATTTTCTTACCACAAGGTAAAGCGATGAGCAACATGAAAACTGAATAATCCATCGGAATTTTATATATTAAAAAGGCTGAATCATTATTGATACAGCCTTTTTTTCGTGAGTATTCGTAATCCTCATTGCTCTTCTGGCATAGGTTGTTTTGAGTCGATTTTTAAAATATTTTTATTAAATTGATTTTCTGAAAACAGATATTAATCACACAATTTATCGCCAGAATAACACGAATAATCACAATTGTATTAATTAGATAATTGCATTTTTTCAATTCATGCATTAATGAAAATTAAAGTCTATTTTTGCCGATTAAATTTTAAACTATGTGAAAATTACTACAAGTTGGTGCTGTTGCACTTTTCGGAGCAATGAATGCTCAAATGGAAAAAGGTTCCTGGATCGTTTCTGGGAAAACTGGAATTGGATTTAATTCTGCAACTTCAAAATATTCTGCAGAAGGACAATCATTTGACGGTCCAAAAATTTCTACGTTTACCATTACTCCAAGTGCAGGTTCTTTTGTAATGCCTAACCTTGCAATTGGTGTAGATCTAGGTTTCAATTCTACGAAAACGACCTTTAAAAATTCTGATTTAGATATGGATTTTGAAGATAAATCTTCTACTTTTTCCATTTTACCTAACGCCACTTATTATTTCCCGACAGCAAGTAAAGCACGTCCTTATCTTGGAGCAGGTGTTGGTTACGGAAGTTTAACTTCTACTGATTTTTTCGAAGATAAACAAACAACAAAAGGTGGTTTGCTTTGGGGCGTGAAAGGTGGATTTGTTTACCTTTTGAATTCGAATGTTGGAATCGATCTGGGAGCAGGTTACAATAGTTTTACGACGAAACAAACCGTTGAAAATGTTGAAATTAAAACGGTAGCAAACACTTTTGGTGTTAGCGCTGGTGTTTCTTTGTTTTTCAAATAATCTTTTGTAAAAAAGACCAAAATAAAATCCCGAATCGAACGATTCGGGATTTGTTATTTCTTGTAAATTTTATATTTATTTTCCGAAAAGGTTTCCGCCACCTCCGGGCATTTTTGGCATTCCTTTGCTCATCATTTCCATCATTTGTTTTCCTTGTGGTCCCTGCATCATTTTCATCATTTTCCCCATCTGTTCAAACTGTTTCATTAAAGCATTTAGATCTTCAATTTTTCTGCCGGCACCTTTTGCAATTCGATTTTTTCTTTGCGTATTGATGATCGACGGTCTTCTTCTTTCGTCCGGCGTCATCGAGTGAATCATGGCTTCGATATGTTTAAAAGCATCATCTTGAATATCAACATCTTTCATAGCCTTTCCAACTCCCGGAATCATGCCCATCAAATCTTTCATATTACCCATTTTTTTGATCTGATTGATCTGTTTTAAGAAATCATCAAAACCAAATTCATTTTTGGCAATTTTTTTATGAAGTTTTTTCGCTTCCTCTTCATCAAACTGTTCCTGAGCTCTTTCAACCAAAGAAACAACATCTCCCATTCCAAGAATACGGTCTGCCATTCTTTCCGGATAGAAAACATCGAGTGCTTCCATCTTTTCTCCCGTCGAAATAAACTTAATTGGTTTTTCAACCACAGAACGAATCGTTAAAGCCGCTCCACCTCGAGTATCACCATCTAATTTCGTTAGTACAACACCATCAAAATTTAAAGCATCATTAAAGGCTTTAGCCGTATTCACCGCATCTTGTCCCGTCATGGAATCTACCACGAACAAAGTTTCATTTGGTTTAATGAAATAATGAACCGATTTAATTTCGTTCATCATTTCCTCATCAATCGCCAAACGTCCTGCGGTATCCACGATCACAACATCGTGACCATTTTCTTTTGCAAATTTTACAGCGTTCTCCGCAATAGATGACGGATTTACTGCACCTTCTTCAGTATAAACAGGAATTCCAACTTGCTCTCCTAATATTTTCAACTGTTGTATTGCAGCCGGACGGTAAACGTCACACGCAACCAACAATGGTTTTTTATTTTTCTTCTGCTTTAAGAAATTCGCCAGTTTTCCGGAAAAGGTAGTTTTACCAGAACCTTGTAATCCCGCAATTAAAATAACGCTTGGTTTCCCGGAAAGATCAATTCCTTCGTGCGTTCCACCCATTAAATCGACCAGTTCCGTATGAACGATTTTCGTCATTAACTGTCCCGGACTTAAACTCGTTAAAACATTTTGTCCTAAAGCTTTATCCTGAACTCTTTTGGTTAGATCTTTCGCAACTTTATAATTTACATCGGCATCAACCAATGCACGGCGAATTTCTTTAACCGTTTCAGCAACGTTAATCTCTGAGATTTTACCACGCCCTGAAATATTATGAAGCGCTTTGTCTAATTTATCCTGTAAACTGTTGAACATTGTTTTTAATTTAAGAATTGCAAAAATAGGGAAATAAAAGAGATTTTATTTATTCAGGATTATAAAATTTATTTTGGCAGACATTTCCGTACTCCATTCCCGCTTTTTTGCCATACAATTTGTTTAAAAATTGGAAGATTTCGTTTGGCAAAAAGAGCTCCATTCAGTCCGGGCTGCAATTTTTCGCCCACTCCAACACTCTTTATAAAAGAGAATGTTTAGAAAGAAAAAACAATAAAGGAAAAATATTTGGTGTATATTTACATCACATAAAATTTCAAATCATGACAAGACAAAGTATCACATTAGCAGAAAAAAACGATGAATGGTTAAAAACCCAAGTCGCAGAGCAAGAATTTAACAGCAAAAGCGAAGTAGTAAATTTTTTAATCAAAAAAGCACGAGATCAAAAAGAGTATGATGATTACGTACAAATCAAAATTGATCGCGGGTTGAAAAGTGGTTTTAGCACCAAAACAAAAGAAGAACTTTTGGTTGAAATCAAAAATAAATTAAAAATTGTATAGTTACAAACTGTCTTTGCAAGCGGAAGATGACCTTCTAAGAATTTATAATTATGGGTTTTATCGCTTTGGTTTAAATCAGGCAAATAAATATTACGATTTACTATTTGAATCTTTTAATAAAATTGCTTTAAATCCCTTCATGTTTCCTGAAGATTTTAATCATAGAGGTGTTGACAGATTTTGCGTATGTGGTTCTAATACCATTTTTTTTAACATTGTTGATTTAGAAATTGAAATTATTACAATCATCGGAAGACAAGATTTTTAATATTTCACACCTATATTTTTCCCTATTTTTGCAAAAATAAATAAATGGCCGACGAAAATCCTTCCAATCAGGAATTCAACGAAGAAGACCAGAAGAATTATAATAAAAATGGACTTCGACAATACGGCGTTTATTCCGCGATTGTTTTTCAGATGTTGGCAACGATGGGATTGGCTTTCTGGGGCGGAAATAAACTGAATGAATATTTAGAACTTCCAAACAAATTGCTAACCGTTGGAATCGGTTTTCTGGGAATGGCACTTGCCTTTTACAATCTTTTAAATCAACTAAAAAAAGTTCAGAATAATGAAAATAAAAAGTAATACTTTATATATCGTCCTTTATTTCTTTATGTTTTTCATTCATTTTGGGATTTGGCAGGTTCTTGATATCGGTTTTGAAACTACTTTTGTTCGATACTATTTATTTCTAACGCTATTGTTCGTCATGGTTTTGACCATTCTTTCCATCATCAAGAAAATTTATCCAACTTATATAGGTTTTGCTTTCATGGGTTTAATTTTGTTCAAATTGATGATCATGTTTCTGATTATGAAGAAATTGAATCTTGGCGAAGTTCCTAATTATAAAATTCATTTTATTGTTCCTTATTTAATTTCACTTATTCTTGAAACTTTGTACGCCGTTAAGTTGATTCCAAAAGATGAAGTAGTAAGTGGAGCAAAAGATGAATAAAATCAGGTAGAAAGGATTTTTATATTATGATTATTTGTCCTATTTTTGCAAAACTTTAAAATAAGATATATCAATGCTGAAAAGAGTAGTACTTATAATTGGATTTTTATCGACATTTTCGTCATCGTTCGCGCAGAACGATTCTAAAGTTATTTCTGCAACGGAAACAGCGGTAGGTGATGACAATTCTCAGAAAGTAGCATCTGAGCTTTCTGCACCAGATGAAATTAAAAATGAAAATAAAAACTACATTGATCATCACCTTTTAGATAGTCACAGTTTTGATCTTTTGGTTTCTAAGAATGATGATGGTACTGAAACACATGTTGGTTTTCCTTTACCCGTAATTTTTTATGACAGCGCAAACGGAATGCATGCTTTTATGAGTTCTAAATTTCACCACGGTGAAGAAGTTGTAGAAAGTAATGGCGGACACTACGCTCTATCTCACGAAAAGATTTATAAAACAGATTCGAACGGAACATTAACTCTTAATGAAGAAGGTCACGCAACCAACGATAAAGTTTTAGATCTTTCTATCACTAAAAGTGTTTTCATGATCCTAATTACTTCGTTGATGTTGATTTTAATCTTCGTTTCAATCGCAAGAGGTTATAAGAAATCATTAGTTCCATCGGGTACTGGTAAAATTTTCGAACCGGTGATCTTGTTTATTAGAGATGATATCGCAAAACCAAACATTGGTGCGAACTACAAAAAATACATGGGTTATTTGTTAACCATCTTTTTCTTTATTCTATTTTTAAATATTTTTGGATTAATGCCTTTCGGGATTAATGTTACTGGGAACATCGCGATCACTTTCGCTTTAGCCTTATTAACATTCCTGATCACTCAATTTACAGCGAACAAAAATTACTGGCAACATATTTTCTGGATGCCGGGATTGCCTTGGCCAATGAAAATTGTAATGATGCCGATTGAGATTATTGGATTATTTATCAAGCCTTTCTCTCTGCTTATTCGTCTTTTTGCGAATATGTCGGCAGGTCACATTATCGTGATGAGTTTGATCGCTTTGATTTATTATTTCCAAAATGTAATTGCGGGAATTGCTTTTCCTTTCTTGACATTCGTTATTTATTTGTTGGAAGTTTTGGTAGCGTTTTTACAGGCGTATATCTTCACCATGCTTTCTGCGGTATATTTCGGTATGGCAAATGAAGAGCACGGTCATGAGGGAGAAGAAGGAATGGCTCATTAATAAAAGAAACTAATTTTTTAAAATTTATATTATGCAAGAAATGCCAAAAATCATCGGTGCAGGTTTAGTAGTAATCGGAACAGGTATCGGTATCGGTAAAATCGGAGCTGCTGCTTTGGAAGGAATGGCTAGACAACCAGAACAAGCTGGTAAACTTCAAACAGCGATGTTGATCGCTGCAGCTCTTGTAGAAGGAGTTGCTTTTGCTGCATTATTCGCAGTAAACTAAGAAGTTTCTACACAATTTATCACTTGTCGGGAACGGTTGGTTACGGCAGGTGATTTTTTAAAAAATTAAACGAATTAATTACACTATTTTATTATAACTCATATGGGATTATTAGAAAATTTTTCATCAGGTTTATTCATCATTCAGACAATCATTTTTTTGATCTTACTTTTAGTTTTAAGAAAGTTTGCCTGGAAACCGATTATGGATGCTGTTAACGAAAGAGAAGTGACCATTGTAGATTCTTTGAACCAAGCTAAATTGGCAAAGCAGGAAGTTTTAAATTTAAAAGCAGAAAACGAAGTAATTATCCGTGAAGCGAAAGTAGAACGTGATAACATTTTAAAAGAAGCCAGAGAAATTAAAGACAGAATCGTTGGTGAAGCAAAAGAATTGGCACAAACAGAAGGTGATAAAATGATTGAGCAGGCAAGACAGTCTATTCAGGCTGAGAAAGCTTCTGCAATGTCTGAAATCAAAAACCAGATTAGTACTTTATCTGTCAACATCGCAGAAAGAATTTTGCAACAGAGATTAGACAACGATGGTGCGCAAAATGCTTTGGTAGAAAATATGCTTAACAAATCAAACCTGAACTAAAATGCTTACAAGTAAAGTAGCAAAAAGATACGCGCAGGGTTTGCTTAATTTCACACAGGAATCTGGGAGCACTGCTTCTGTTTTCGGTGAAATGGGAGACATTGTGAAAACCATCAATAACTCTAGAGAATTGCAAAACTTTTTCAGTTCTCCGATCATCGATGTAAAGAAAAAAATTAGTATTGCGTTGGAAATTTTTAAAAGTTTTTCTCCGGTTTCTCAGAATATGATCACCATGGTCATTAAACACGGTAGAGAAAGCCAAATGCAGAATATTGCTCAGGAATTTGTGAACAAAGTAGAGGATTTAAATGGAGTTCAAAGAATTACTTTAACTGCTGCAACTTCACTTTCTCAGGAAAATATTCAAAATATTTTAAAATCGTCAGCTTTGGTAAATCATGACAATAAATTTGACGTGAAAACCATTATTAAGCCTAATATCTTAGGAGGTTATATTTTGAGAGTGGGTGATCAGCAGATTGATGCTTCGGTAAAATCTAAACTGACTCAACTTCAAAAAGAATTTCAATTAAATTAAGACAAAAACAACCATAAAATGGCAGAAATAAATCCGGCAGAAGTATCTGCAATTCTTAAACAACAGTTAGCAAACTTTGATACACACGCAAATGTGGAAGAAGTAGGAACTGTATTGACTATAGGTGATGGTATCGCTTTGGTGTACGGTTTAGAAAATGTTCAGTACGGTGAATTGGTAAAATTCCAAAGCGGTATTGAAGGAATCGTTCTTAATCTTGCAGAAGATAATGTTGGAGTTGCACTTTTGGGCGAGTCTAAATTGGTGAAAGAAGGAGATACGGTGAACAGAACCAAAAGAATTTCTTCTATTAAAGTAGGAGAAGGAATGTTGGGTAGAGTAGTTGATACTCTTGGGAATCCTATCGATGGTAAAGGTCCTATCACCGGTGAATTATATGAATTGCCTTTGGAAAGAAAAGCTCCGGGAGTAATTTTCCGTCAGCCTGTTACAGAGCCACTTCAAACGGGTATCGTAGCAATTGACTCTATGATTCCGATCGGAAGAGGACAAAGAGAGTTGATCATCGGTGACCGTCAAACTGGTAAAACAGTGGTTGCGATTGATACGATTTTGAATCAAAAAGAATTTTATGATGCGGGTGAACCTGTATTCTGTATATATGTAGCGATTGGGCAAAAAGGTTCAACCGTTGCACAAATTGTAAAAACGTTAACGGATAAAGGAGCAATGGCTTACACAGTTGTTGTTGCAGCAAATGCTTCTGATCCAACTCCAATGCAGGTTTACGCGCCAATGGCGGGTGCTGCAATCGGTGAGTTTTTCCGTGACACTGGTAGACCGGCTTTAATCATTTATGATGATTTATCGAAACAAGCTGTTGCTTACCGTGAACTTTCTTTGTTATTAAGAAGACCACCGGGTCGTGAAGCGTATCCAGGAGATGTATTTTACCTTCACTCCAGATTATTAGAGCGTGCTGCAAAAGTGATCAAAGATGACAAAATTGCTTCTCAAATGAACGATTTACCGGAAGCTTTGAAACCTATTGTAAAAGGTGGCGGTTCATTAACTGCGCTTCCAATTATTGAAACTCAAGCAGGTGACGTTTCTGCATATATCCCTACAAACGTAATTTCGATTACAGATGGTCAGATTTTCTTGGAAACAGATTTGTTTAACTCAGGAGTTCGTCCGGCGATCAACGTAGGTATTTCTGTATCCCGTGTTGGAGGAAATGCTCAGATTAAAGCGATGAAAAAAGTTTCAGGTACTTTGAAATTAGATCAGGCTCAGTATAAAGAATTAGAAGCATTTGCTAAATTCGGTTCTGATCTAGATGCTTCTACACAAGCAGTAATTTCGAAAGGGGAAAGAAACGTAGAGATCTTGAAACAGCCGGTAAATTCACCACTTCCTGTAGATTCTCAGGTTGCAATGATTTACGCCGGAACTGAAAATCTTTTGAGAAATATTCCTATTAGCAAAGTAAAAGAATTCCAAAAAGAATACGTTGCTTTCTTAAGATCAAAACATCCTGAAACAATGGCAGCCATTAAAACAGGGAAAATTGATGACAATATTACAGGAGTTCTAAAACAGGCAGCTGCTGAATTAGCTTCTAAATACAACTAAAAACATTTAATTTTCAGTATTCATTATTTCGGTTTTGAATACTGAATTTTTTAAACTTTGAATTCAAAGAATGGCAAATTTAAAGGAAATACGGGCAAGAATTACTTCGATCTCTTCCACAATGCAAATTACGAGTGCGATGAAAATGGTTTCGGCAGCGAAACTAAAGAAAGCAACCGACGCCATTGTGATGTTGAGACCATACTCCGAAAAACTGCAGGAAATCATCGAAAACGTAAGTTCCACTACAGATCTGGAAGGCGTTTCTATGTATACTGCGCAAAGAGAGGTGAAAAAAGTGCTTTATATTGTAGTAACTTCAAACAAAGGTTTGGCCGGTGCATTCAACTCTTCTGTAATTAAAGAATTGAATACTGCCATTAGCAATACTAATCACGAAGTTGAAATTCTTTCGGTTGGTAAAAAAGTATATGATGCGGTTAGAAGAAACCAAAAGGTGTACGATAACCAAAGTGCAATTTTTGATTCGATGAGTTTTCAGGGCGTTTCTAATTTTATGGAAAACGTGATGAATGATTACAGAGAAGGACAATTTGATAAAGTTTTTGTCATCTACAATAAGTTTATTAACGCGGCAACGCAGGAAGTTCACTCAGAGCAGGTTTTACCAATTGCTTTTGCTGAAAAAGAAGGCGCCGGGAACACTGATTATATTTTTGAGCCTAATGCAGGAGAAATCCTAAATGTATTAATGCCAAAGTCGATTAAAACACAGGTCTACAAAGCAATTCTTGATTCTGTTGCCTCTGAGCACGGAGCGAGAATGACTGCGATGCACAAAGCGACAGATAATGCTGAAGCCTTAAGAAGTGATCTGAAGATATTCTATAATAAAGCCCGTCAAGCTGCAATTACCAATGAAATTTTGGAAATTGTAGGAGGAGCGGAAGCTTTGAAGAATTCTTAAAAAAAAGATTTCTAAATAATATAAAAGACTGTGATTTTTCACAGTCTTTTTTGATTTAACTGTATTGCGTGATATCACTTATTGATAAAAGGTTATTACATGAATTGAGCCTTGTGTTATACTTCTAATTTTATGGCGAATTATCGTTGGAGGTGGAGTTTTATTAAAATCAAACGAAGGAGGTGTTTTTAGTAACGATATTTCTTTACAACAAAACCCAGTTTAAGACGACCTCAAATTAAATGTTCAAAAATATTTCAAAAATTTAGTTTTCGAAATTTACGACGCCAGCGGAAAAATCATAAAAAAAGAAAATAAGATGAATACTAAAAGTGATTTCAGTGTCGATGTCAGAACCTTATCTCCCGGAATGTATCTTATCATTTCAATTAAAAATGGCGATCGCAAACAAACTATTAAGATTTTTAAGAAGTAAGAAATTATTCTACTAATAAAGAAAGCATCGAATCATTTTCGACGCTTATTTCTTGACCACATAGATTTGAAAGTAACTTTTCCCTGTTTAAAATCAGAAATTTAATAATTAATTTTTCTCTATCTTTGCATCAAATATTTCAAAAATTAAATGGACTCAGACGTCGTCAAGCTTTTATTAGCTTTATTCTTAGTAGTACTCAATGGTTTTTTCGTAGCCGCAGAATTTTCTATCGTTAAAGTTCGTTATTCCCAAATTCAGATCAAAGCTGCCGAAGGTAATTCGATGGCAAAACAAGCGGAACATCTAATCAAACATTTAGATGAATACCTTTCTGCCACGCAGTTAGGAATTACATTAGCCTCTCTGGCTTTAGGTTGGGTGGGAGAAAGTGCCATGCATCACGTCATCGAGAAGTCCTTCCACTATTTCAATATCGCTATCGCAGATGCAACAATTACAACTGTTTCCCTCGTAATCAGTTTCTTCTTGATTACCGTAATGCACATTGTATTTGGTGAATTGATTCCGAAATCCATTGCGATCAGAAAATCTGAACAAACTGCAATGATCATCGCCATGCCTTTGCGCGTATTTTACACCGTTTTCAAACCATTTATCTGGACGATGAATCAAATGTCAAACGGTTTTTTAAGATTGGTAAAAATTCATCCCGCTTCAGAACAGGAAATCCATTCCACGGAGGAGCTTCAGCTTTTAGTAAAACAATCTGCAGATTCAGGAGAAATTGAAGAGGAGAATTACGAGATCATTAAAAATGCCTTTGATTTTACAGATCATTCAGCGAAACAAATCATGGTTCCCAGACAAAATATTTCTTCCATCGATATTGAAGATCCAGTAGAAGAAATTATCGCTATAATAATGGATGGCGGTTATTCCCGACTTCCTGTTTACAGAGATTCAATCGATAACATTATCGGGATTTTCTACGCAAAGGAAATTATTCGGGAGTATGTAAAGCGAAAAGGTGAAATCGATCATAACGATCTGCAGGAATTAATGCGCGAAGCCTTTTTTGTGGTCGGAAGTAAAAAGATCTCTGATCTGTTAAAAGTTTTTCAGCAGAAAAAACAGCATTTAGCAGTTGTTATCGATGAATTTGGTGGAACTGAAGGAATTGTTACGCTCGAAGATATCTTAGAGGAATTGGTGGGCGAAATTCAGGACGAAGAAGATGACGAAGAAAAAATTGTAGATA
The DNA here is from genome assembly GCF_056279225.1 of Chryseobacterium sp. UYP7. Taxonomy (NCBI): domain Bacteria; kingdom Pseudomonadati; phylum Bacteroidota; class Flavobacteriia; order Flavobacteriales; family Weeksellaceae; genus Chryseobacterium; species Chryseobacterium sp. UYP7. The sequence continues at coordinate 133,649 of NZ_JBWBQW010000008.1, read as the reverse complement.
AAGTAGGAGAGAATATTTTCTGGGTTCAGGCGACTCAACCCTTAGATGAAATTAATGAACATTTGCCTAAATTATTCCCTTTGTCGGAAGATGGTGAATACAATACTTTAGCCGGTTATATTTTACATGAATTGGAAGATATCCCAGGCGAAAATCAGGAGTTTACAATGAACGAATATCACGTAAAGATTCTGAAAATGCAGAATAAGAGTGTCGACCTGGTAGAATTGGTTTACGAAGAACCGAATATTTCCAGTGAACTTTCTTCTGAAATGGCAGAACTTTAATTGCCTGAAAAATCAATATAACTTTTACACTTATTAAAATTCAGATTATGTTTAGTATTATTTATAATTCTAAAAATTACGATAAACCACAGCGCGAGTACGAAGAAGACGTGGCGCTGCTCGAGAAAGAAGACGAAATTTACAAAATTGTTCTCTGGAATGACGATGTAAATACCTTTGATGATGTTATTGACGCATTGGTCGAGATCTGTGAACATACTTTAGAACAGGCAGAACAGTGCACAATGCTTGTTCATTATAAGGGAAAATGCACCGTAAAAACAGGCAGTTTAGAAAAACTAAAACCCATGCACGAAAAGTTACTTTCGCGAAGTTTAACTTCAGAAATTGTTTAACTAAAGTTTCGATTTTCGAAACTTTTATTTTATAAAAAAATATGAATTCAGTCCTAATCATCGTTATTGCAGTCACTGCTATCATAAGCTATATCGCTTTTAATAATCAGGCAATTTTCGAGAAATATAAATTTAATGTTGGAGCGATCCTTCAGAATAAAGAATACGTAAGGCTTTTATCAGCGGGCTTTTTACACGCCGATTATATGCATTTACTGCTGAATATGTATGTTCTGTACATGTTCGGACAGCCAATTTTTCAGACTTTCGGCACGTTTGGTTTTATTATTATTTATTTTGGATCGATCTTGCTGGGCAATTTATTCAGCCTTTATCTTTACAAAAACCAACCTTGGTATTCGGCAATTGGTGCCAGTGGCGGGGTTTCCGGGATCATCTTTGCGAGTGTGGCGCTTTTTCCAGACATCATTAAGATCGGCATTATTTTTCTGCCCTCAGAATTAAGTTTGCCCGGTTACATTTTTGGATTTCTGTATTTTAGTTACTCGGTTTATATGATGCTAAATCCAAAGCACAATGATAATGTTGGTCACTCGGCGCATTTGGGAGGAGCATTTTTCGGTTTAGTTTACACCGTTGCACTTTTCCCTATGAAATCAATTGAGAATGCGTTTTTCTTAGGAATTATGGCTTTACCGCTGTTATACATGTCTTACATGGTTTTTATTAAAAAGAAAATTAGATAATTTTTTAGGAGCCCGAAGAGTTTTTTGCCGTTCCAACATTGTACCCGTTTTCCGTTGCAATCTTTTTAATAATTGTTTTCAACAACAATTAAAAAGGATTTCCACTTCAACCGGGGCTAGAATTTCAGGAATCTCTTCTCCGAAAATTTTCAATACTTTCCTTGCCCAAAATTTTCTGCAATAATTATAAAGATCTGTCATTCTGACTAAGAATCCCCAGTGCAGAATATTAATTAATTTATCTCAACAATTCACCTTGCGTTTCCTCCAAAATATTTACCTTCTGACTTATCGACCCTCGCTTCGCTCGCGCCTAATCTATATTACTTTCCTTCCCAAACATCCAGCATCCAGCATCCAGCATCCCGCATCTTAGCATCGAGCATCCATCATCCCGCATCCAGCACCCATCATTTCCTTCCCCAAACAAACCGATTATTCCCCGACAGATCTTTCATCAATTCGACTTCCGATAAAATATTTACAAACAATTCCCGCGTTTCTTTTCCTAATTTCTGATTAATTTCCAGAAAAACCATTCCACTTTTCGAGAGATAATTCTCGCAGTCTTTTGCGATCTTTTCGTAAAACACAAGTGCATTCTCTGTCGGAGAAAATAGCGCCATTGCAGGTTCAAATCCTTTCACCGAATTTTCAATTTCCGATTCCTCATTCATTCCAATGTAAGGTGGATTAGAAATAATGATTTCGTAAACCTGGGCTAAATTTTCTTTCAAATAATCCGCATGAATAAATTTAATCTCGACTTGATGAAAATCTGCATTTTTTTGAGCTACTTTCAAAGCATCTTCCGAATAATCGATGGCAGTAATACTCGCTTCGGGGAAATTCTTTTTCAACACGATCGGAATTATTCCGGAACCAGTTCCAATATCCAGTATTTTAAAATTTTCCTTTAATCCGGATTTTTTTATTTTTTGAATTGCGAGTTCCAAAAGCTCTTCGGTTTCCGGACGTGGAATTAGAACATGCTCATTCACAAAAAACGATAGACCGAAAAATTCAGTTTCTCCCAAAATCTGCTGAAAAGGTTTTCCTGTTTTGAGCTCAGCAATGATTGCATGTAATTTTTCAACTTGATCTGTCGAAAGGATTTCATTTAATTGCTGTCGCTGCTGAAATTTATTTTGCCCCGTTAAATTTTCAATAAAAATAGCGTAGAGTTCCGCACATTCCGAGCTGCTGTACATAGAAATTAATTCCTCAGTAAAATATTTTTTAAATACTAAAATAGTCATGTTTTTCTCCAGTTTGATAGTTTTTAAATATAAATCCTTTTTCTTTAAAAGTCAGAATAAACTTCTAAAACATTTATTAAACAAGGAAAATTTATAAAATTCTGGCCAAATGGAAATAATTTTACTATTTTTGAGAAATAGCTAAAATAAAAAATGAAAAAGTGTTTATTTACAGTACTTGCATTCCTGTTTCTAGTTTCCTGTGGAGCTTCAAAAACAGTTGTTAAAAGAACGATACCCACCAAAACCGTTGCGAAAAGTCCGGACCTTAAAACTTTGGAATCCAATTTTTCGGGTAATGTGAACGGAGACATCAAAGAAATTTTGAAAGACGCCGAAAAGTACCTCGGCGCTCCTTACAAATACGCAGGCAATACTTCTTCTGGCTTTGATTGCTCTGGTTTTACAACCAAAGTTTTCGATGAGAACAGTACTAAACTTCCACGCCGGTCTGAAGATCAGTCCAACACAGGAAAAGAAATTGCCATCAAAGAAGCGAAACCTGGCGACCTGGTATTTTTTGCAACTTCCGGCGGTAGCAGAGTTACGCATGTTGGAATTGTTCACGATATTGGCAACAGTGGTGAAGTTAAATTTATTCATGCTTCTACATCCAAAGGCGTGATCATTTCTTCGCTCAACGAAAAATACTGGAACAAAGCTTATCTTTTCGCGCGCAGAGTTTTGTAAATTTACGCCTCAAGATTATTTAAAATAGTAATCAATCATCCATCAATAAAATTATATGTTACAAGAAACGATAGAAAATATTTGGGACAACCGCGAGTTGTTGCAGAATGAAGAGAGCAAACAAGCGATCCGCGAAGTAATCCGTCAGCTGGATTTAGGCGAACTTCGGGTTGCAGAACCTACAGAAAATGGCTGGAAAGTTAATGAATGGGTGAAAAAAGCCGTTGTGATGTATTTCCCTATTCAAAAAATGGAAACCATCGAAGTTGGTCCTTTTGAATTCCATGATAAAATGCCATTGAAAAGAAATTATGCAGAAAAAGGAGTTCGTGTTGTTCCACCTGCAGTTGCACGTGAAGGCGCTTATATCGCACCCGGCGTAATTTTGATGCCGTCTTATGTTAATATCGGTGCATATGTAGATTCCGGAACGATGGTCGATACCTGGGCAACTGTTGGGAGCTGTGCACAAATTGGTAAAGATGTTCACTTAAGCGGTGGAGTTGGAATTGGCGGCGTTTTGGAACCTCTTCAAGCTGCTCCCGTAATTATTGAAGATAACGTTTTCATAGGTTCCAGATGTATTGTTGTGGAAGGAGTTTACGTAGAAAAAGAAGCGGTTTTAGGAGCAAATGTCGTTTTAACTGCCTCCACAAAAATCATCGACGTTACCGGCGGTACTCCAGTCGAAATGAAAGGGCGCGTTCCTTCCAGATCTGTTGTGATTCCTGGAAGTTATACCAAGAAATATCCAGCCGGAGAATATCAGGTCCCATGTGCTTTGATCATTGGACAAAGAAAAGAATCTACAGATAAAAAAACCTCGCTTAACGACGCGTTGCGAGAGAATAACGTTTCCGTTTAGATTTTTTATCTCCACCATTGAAAGATAAATTCTTAAAATTCATATCAAATCCCAAATATATTTTTGGGATTTATTTGCTTGTTTCTATTTTATCTGCCATTGCAAAGTATCGCGGCGGACCTTTAAAATATAACAATTATCTGATCTTCAAAAACGTTTTTTTCAATACGTTGCATGAAAAAAACATCTATCTTTTATATCCTGATTTTCATTTCGACTCAAATCATTACGGCGTATTTTTTAGCGTACTCATCGCGCCCTTCGCTCTTTTACCGGATTGGTTCGGCATGGTTTTATGGAATATTGCGAACACTTTAATTTTTCTTTTTGCCATTCATAAACTTCCATTTTCAAATGCGAAAAAAGCTTTTTTTGCCTGGTTATGTTTGCAGGAATTTATCACGGCGGCAGTAAGTTTACAGTTCAATATTGCCTTAACAGGACTTTTAATATTGTCTGCTGTTTATATTTACGAACGAAAAGAAACGCAGTCAGCGATATCTATTATGATTGGTTTTTTTGTGAAATTATACGGAATTGCAGGACTTTCGGCCTTCTTCTTTGTAAAAAATAAACTAAAATTTATCTTAGCTTTAATTGGCTTTGGAGTGCTGTTTTTAATTTTACCAATGTTGTTTTCCAGTCCACATTTTGGGATCCAATCTTACGCAGACTGGTTCCAGTCTCTGTCCGAAAAAAATGCTGCAAATCAGGTTTTAGGGAATCGTCAGGATTTTTCATTAATGGGAATTGTAAGAAGAGTTTTGGGCGATGCCTCCATTTCGAATCTTATCTTTTTAATTCCCGGATTGGCAGTTTTTGCTTTACCTTATTTACGAATTAAACAGTTTAAAAATCTTTCCTTTCAATTAATGATCTTAGCTTCAACGCTTCTATTCATCGTGCTTTTTAGTTCGGGATCCGAATCACCAACCTACATTATTGCGGTTGCTGGAGTGATGATTTGGTTCATTATGCAGAAAGAAAAAACACCCTTAATTGTCGGTTTATTAATTTTTGTCATCATTTTAACTTGCTTTTCATTTTCGGATCTATTTCCCAAATTTATTAAAGATAATTATATCATTAAATATTCCTTAAAAGCCTTACCTTGTTGTTTCGTTTGGTTTAGAGTGATTTACGAATTGCTGACCAAAGACTTCGAAAAAGATTATAAATTAGATTAATTCTGTGAAAAAAATTTCCATCGTCATTCCTGCACATAACGAAGAGGATAATGTCGCTTTGATCCATCAGAGAATTAAAGAAGTCTTCTCGCGTTTAGAGAATTATCGTTTTGAGATTATTTTTGTGAACGACGGAAGCCGCGATCAGACTCAGGCAAAAATTGAAAATCTGGCGAAACAGTTTGACGAAGTAAAATTTCTTGAATTTTCCCGTAATTTCGGTCATCAACCTGCCGTGAAAGCTGGTATGGATTTCTCCAGTGGAAATGCGGTCATTTCTATGGATGCAGATCTGCAGCATCCGCCTGAACTCATTCCCCAAATGATTAAAAAGTGGGAAGAAGGTTTTGACATTGTCTACACGATTCGCAAATATCCGAAGCAAATTTCTACTTTTAAAAAGCAAACTTCCTCTCTTTTCTATAGATTTTTATCGAAAATTTCCGACGTTAATTTGAGTGAAGGTGGCGGCTCTGATTTTAGATTGATGGATTCATCTGTGATCGAAGTCATGCGAACCATGAACGAATCCGACATATTTCTTCGGGGATTATCAAACTGGATGGGATTCAGGCAAACCGGAATTCATTTTACAGCAGGAGAAAGAGCATCGGGTGAAAGCAGTTACAATCTGCAAAAAATGATGCGTTTTGCTTTTACTGGAATCACAGCATTTAGTGTGAAGCCGCTTTATTTAGCTGCTTATCTTGGATTTATTTTCTCTGCGATCGCTATTCTAGGCTATGGAATTTACGTTATTCATTCCTTTATGGCACAAACAGAAATTTCTGGTTGGGCTTCTCTAATAATGACGGTCGTTTTTTTCGGCGGCTTACAACTGATCATTCTGGGAATTATCGGAATTTATTTAGGTAAAATTTTTAAGCAGGTAAAAGAACGTCCGAATTATATTATTCGTTCCAAAAATTTTTAACAATGGTTTTACTGAGTTTTGATATTGAAGAATTTGATATGCCTTTCGAATACAAAGGCGAAATTTCCTTTGAAGACCAGATTGCCATTTCCCGAAAAGGTTTGCAGAATATTTTAGTACTTTTGAGAAAACATGGTGCAAAAGCAACTTTTTTTTCAACCGTAATTTTTGCCGAAAATAATAAGGATTTAATTACTGAACTTTTAAATGAAGGTCATGAATTGGCTTCTCATACTTGGTTTCATTCAAAATTTGAAGTGGAAGATTTAAAGAAGTCGCGGAAAAAATTAATGGAACTTTTTAATACAAATATCACTGGCTTACGAATGCCAAGAATGATGGAAGTTGATCCCAATGAAGTTGAAAAAGCAGGATATTCCTATAATTCCTCCGTTAATCCTACATTTCTTCCGGGACGGTATAATAATCTGAAAGTTTCCCGAACCTATTTTAAGGACGGAAATGTGATGCAGATTCCGGCTTCGGTTTCTCCAAATTTTCGAATTCCCCTATTTTGGTTGAGTTTTCATAATTTCCCCCTCAGTTTCTACAAAAAGCTCGCAAAAGATGTTCTGAAAAAAGATAATTATCTCAACGTTTATTTTCATCCCTGGGAATTTGCAGATATTAAAAATGATGCATTTAAACTGCCGGCTTTCACGACCAAAAAATCAGGTAAAGAAATGGTTCAAAGGTTTGATGATTTTTTACTTTGGTTAAAGACTTCTGGCTATGAATTTGGCACTTTTCAACAATTTCAAAAAAGTCTAAACTCATGAAAATTGCTTATGATGGAAAACGTTTTTTCAATAACAGTTCTGGTTTAGGCAACTATTCGAGAGATCTGGTGCGTGTTTTAGCTACTCATTTTCCGGAAAATAAATATGTACTTTTTAATAAAGAAAAGTCTGATAAAGGAAAGGAAATTTTGAATTTGACTAACGTTTCTTTTGAGCAAACTTCGAAAGGAAATTTGTCCCGTCAATTCAAAATGGGTAAGGATGCACAGAATTTAGATGCTGATATTTTCCACGGACTTTCCGGCGAATTGCCTTTAAAATGGAATGAGAAATCCATTAAAAAAGTGGTTACAATCCATGATTTAATCTTCATGAGATTTCCCCAATATTACTCATTCTTCGACCGTAAAATTCATTTCTGGAAATTTAAAAAAGCCGCTGAACAGGCGGATTTAATTATCGCGATTTCTGAACAGACAAAACGCGATATCATTCAATTTCTAAAAGTTCCGGAAGAGAAAGTAAAAGTCGTTTACCAAGGTTGTCACAAAGCTTTTAAAGAAGTTCAGAGCGAAGAATTCTTAGCTTCAGTTAAAGAAAAATTTAATCTTCCGGAAAGATTTATTTTGAATGTCGGAACCATCGAAGAACGAAAAAATGTGTTGAATATCGTAAAAGCGATTAATGGAACAAAAATTCCTTTGGTTGTCATCGGTAAAAAAACAAAGTACTTCAACAAAGTTCGAAAATTTATTAACAAAAACAAGTTAGAAAGTCAAGTCTATTTTTTAGAGAATGTTTCTATGGAAGAGCTTGCCGCGATTTATAAACTCGCAGATATTTTTGTTTATCCAAGTTTTTTCGAAGGTTTCGGCATCCCGGTCATAGAATCATTATTTTCGAAAACGGCTGTTATCACGAGCAATCTAAGCTGTCTTCCGGAAGCTGGTGGAAAAGATTCTGTTTACATTGATCCTCATAATTTCGAAGACATCAAGGCAAAGATTTTATTTCTCTGGACTAATGAATCGGAGCGAAGTCGAAGAGCTGAAAAAGGTCTGAGATTCGTTCAAAAATTTAGAGATGAGAATATAGCAGAGGAGTTGATGAGTCAATACCAAAAGTTAGTAAAATGTTAGTTTAATTAATCAGATGTTTCAAAAATTATTATCGCCATGCAGAAAATTTTAACTGTGATCTTCTCTCTTTTTACGGTGTTTTTATTAGCCCTAATTCCCCAAAAGAAAATTACAGAGAATACTCATGAAAGGCAGCTTCCCAATGATGTTTCCGAAAAATTGATTACCGAGAGCCAAAGAAATTCGAGAAATAATTCGGTAGAAAATTTAAATCAATTGAATGAAAGATTTGATTTCAATTTTGTAGAGAAGCAAAACTTAGAATCAAAATTGAATAATTTAGAAGAGAAAAAGAATACGTAGAAAGCAAATTACTGACGTCTAAATCTGAGGAACAAAGCACTAATTTTAAAGAAAAGATAGAGAAAATAAATTTTGATCTGGAGAGATTAAATGAAAGGTTGAGAAACAATGAAAAAGATTTAGTAGAACTTCAGACATTATATAGTAATCTAAAAAAGTAGTTGAGTAAAAAATAGCAGTTAAATCTGTTAGGATAGCAATTTACTTACATTCATAAGATTCAATAATCGTAATTTTAAATTTTATGCATTGTTTTTCAGCTATTTATCAGAAATTATATGTAAAAGTTTGCATGATAACTTTTTTATTAGATATATTTGCACCAGTTATTACAACATGAAAAATACAATCGCTTTATTCCATCACCATCATCTCATCTAAAGACGAGTTGATTTAATATGGTCCAAAGTGACTACAAATAATAAAAACCGTCTGAATAAGATGGTTTTTTTTTGTATACAACATAAAAAGCATTTGTTCAGACCTAATCTCAAAATTGAAACATGAACAAATTAAAAATAGCCATCCAAAAAAGCGGACGCCTAAGCGAAAAGTCCCTCGAACTTTTAAAAGAATGCGGAATTAAAATCCCTGATTTTAAAAGCAAACTCAAAAATTCAGCTACTAACTTTCCTTTAGAAATCCTTTTTCTTCGTGATGATGATATTCCGAAATATGTAGAACAAGGCATTGTCGATATTGGGATCATTGGAGAAAACGAAGTTCTGGAACAGAATAAAAATGTGGATTTGGTGCGTAAATTAGGTTTCGCCAGCTGCAGATTATCATTAGCAATTCCGAAAGATCAGGAGTACACGGACGTGAATTTCTTCCAGGGAAAGAAGATTGCCACCTCTTATCCGGCAATTGTTAAAAATTATTTTGAAAGTAAAAATATCACCGCCGAGATCGTAGAAATTTCCGGAAGTGTGGAAATTGCACCAAGCATCGGTTTAGCAGACACGATTGCAGATTTGGTAAGCTCCGGAAGCACTTTATTACACAATGGTTTAAAAGAAGTGGAGCAGGTTTTGAAAAGTGAAGCCGTTTTAATTTCCAGCCAAAATCTTCCTGATGATATTTCAATTATTCTAGAATCTTTTCTTTTCCGTATTCAAGCAGTCATTAATTCACGTGAAAATAAATACATTTTGCTCAATGCTCCGAACGATTCCATTGAAAAAATCATAGGAATTTTACCCGGAATGAAATCTCCCACTGTTTTACCTTTGGCACAAACTGGATGGAGTAGTATTCACTCTGTAGTTCGGGAAAATGAATTCTGGAAAATTATCGATGAGTTGAAAAAATTTGGTGCAGAAGGAATTTTGGTGATTCCAATTGAAAAAATGGTAATGTAATTTAAGGAAAAATGAAAAATATATCTAAATATCCAGAACGAAACTCTTGGGAAAGTTTATTACAAAGACCAACGCTTGAGAAAAAGGACTTAAGAAATACAGTTCAGGAAATTTTCTTGAAGGTTAAAAACGAAGGAGATTATGCTTTAAAAGAATTGTCGGAAAAATTTGATCAGGTTAATATTGAAAAGTTATTGGTTTCTGAAGAAGAAATAGAATTTGCGATTAATGAAGTTTCAGAAGAGTTGAAAAAGGCAATCAATCAAGCCAAAGAAAATATCTATAAATTTCACGTTGCTCAAAAAGGACAAATCGATGAAATTGAAACCACAGAAGGAGTTATTTGCTGGCGAGAATCCAGAGCGATTGAAAAAGTTGGATTGTATATTCCAGGCGGAACAGCGCCGCTTTTTTCAACGGTCTTAATGTTGGCTGTTCCCGCTCAAATTGCAGGTTGTAAAGAAGTTGTTCTTTGTACACCACCGCAAAAAGATGGTTCCATAAATCCCGCCATTTTATTTACCGCTCAATTATGTGGAGTAACAAAAATTTTCAAAGTAGGTGGAGCTCAAGCAATTGCGGCCTTAACTTTTGGAACAGAAACTATTTTAAAAGTTAATAAAATATTCGGTCCAGGAAATCAATATGTCACTCAAGCGAAACAATTGGCGATGGAATATAATGTGGCCATCGATTTACCGGCAGGACCAAGCGAAGTTTTAGTGATTGCTGATGAAACTGCAAATCCTGAATTTTGTGCCGCAGATTTACTATCTCAAGCGGAACATGGAACTGATTCTCAAGTGATTTTTATTTCGACGGATGAAATGATTTTTAATGAAACTTTAAAAGAAATTGAAAAACAATTAGCAGAACTTCCGAGAAACAAAATTGCGAAGTCAGCTTTAGAAAACAGCCGTTTTATTTTATTAAAATCGATTGATGAAGCGCTTGAAATGAGTAATTTTTACGCACCGGAACACTTAATTTTATCCGTTGAAAATGCAAGAACATATATTTCAAAAATTACCAACGCAGGATCTATTTTCCTCGGAAATTACACGCCGGAATCAGCCGGAGATTACGCCAGCGGAACCAATCATACTTTGCCAACGAACGGTTTTGCCAGAAATTATAGTGGTGTTTCTTTGGATAGTTTTATAAAGAAAATTACCATTCAGGAAATTTCAAAAACAGGAATTCAGAATATTGCAAAAACAATCGAAATCATGGCAGCTGCAGAAGGTTTAGATGCTCACAAAAATGCAGTTTCGCTTCGCTTAAAATCTTTAGAAAATGGAATTTAATTTAAATAATAGGATTCGCCCGCATTTAGCGGGAGTAAAATCTTACCAAACTTTACGCGATTCATACCTCAATAAACCTGCGATTTATCTGGATGCGAATGAAAATCCATTCGGTGAATTTAACCGATATCCGGATGGTGATCCGATTCAGTTAAAAAAGAAATTAGCCGAAATTAATCAGGCAAAAACAGAGAATTTATTCTTAGGAAATGGCAGCGACGAATTGATTGATTTGACTATGCGAATTTTCTGTGAACCAAAGAAAGATTCTATTCTGATGATGGATCCAAGTTTTGTGATGTACGAGATTTACGCCAGAATGAATAATGTTCAAGTTGAAAAACTGCAACTTAATTCAGATTTTGAATTAGAAAAGGACTCATTTTTAAATACAGCTTCTAAAAGTCAGGCTAAAGTTTTATTTCTCTGTTCACCAAATAATCCAACAGGAAATTCGATTACTGATTTAGAATTTTATATTCAAAATTTTAACGGAATTGTAGTTGTTGATGAAGCTTATATAGAGTTTTCACCTGAAATTTCTGCAGTCAGTTTATTGAATAAATATCCGAATTTAATTGTTTTAAAAACTTTATCAAAAGCTTTCGGAATGGCAGGTTTAAGAATTGGAGTTGGTTTTGCCTCAGCAGAAATTGCTAATCTTTTCATACAATTGAAACCGCCATACAACATCAGTTCGGAAAGTCAAAGATTGGCTTTGGAACAACTGAACAACGCAGAACACATTGAAAATAATATCAGATTTATTCTTGAAGAAAAGAAAAAATTGAAAGAAGGATTAGATCAAATTAATGAGGTCGTGAAAATATATCCTTCCGATGCTAATTTTTTCCTGATTGAATTTAAAGAGGCAGAACTGGTTTATCAAAAATTATTAGCAGAGAATATTTTAACTAGTTTAAGACATCCAGCCTTAAAGAATTGCCTTAGAATTAGTGTTGGAACCGCGGAAGAAAATTCCAAATTATTAAACGTTTTATCAGAACTATAAATCATGAAAAAAGTTTTATTCATCGACCGCGACGGAACTTTAATTTTAGAACCGCCTACGGATTTTCAAGTTGATTCTTTAGAGAAATTAGAGTTTTATCCAAAAGTGATTCAGAATCTAGCTAAGATCGTAAAAGAATTGGATTACGAATTAGTCATGGTCACGAATCAAGACGGTTTGGGAACGGATTCTTTTCCGGAAGAAGATTTCAGAATTCCACAGGAAAAAATGCTGAAAACTTTAGCCAATGAAAGTATTATTTTTTCAGAAATTTTAGTTGATAACAGTTTTGAATCAGAAAATTCACCCAATCGCAAACCGCGAACCGGAATGCTTCAAAAATACATTTACGGAAATTATGATCTGAAAAATTCCTTCGTCATCGGTGATCGTAAAACGGATGTTGAATTGGCGAAAAATCTCGGTACACAATCTATTTTTATTGCAGACGAACAATTAGATGAAGCGACTTTGACGACTAAAAGCTGGGATGAAATTTATCAATATTTAAAGCAAATCCCACGAAAAGCGAAAGTAAACCGTAAAACGAAGGAGACAGAAATTACGGTTGAACTCAATTTGGATGGAAGTGGAAAATCAAATATCAATACGGGTCTGGCGTTTTTCGATCACATGTTGGAACAGATCTCGAAACACGGTAATTTCGATTTAGAAGTTGTTGTTAATGGTGATTTAGAAGTTGATGAACATCACACGATTGAAGATACGGCTTTGGTTTTGGGAACCTGTTTTGAGCAAGCTTTAGGTTCAAAAAAAGGAATTGAAAGATATGCTTTTGCTCTACCTATGGATGATTGTTTAGCGCAAGTCGCTCTTGATTTTGGCGGAAGAAACTGGTTAGTTTGGAACGTCGATTTTAAAAGAGAAAGAATTGGCGATGTACCAACGGAATTGTTTCATCACTTCTTCAAATCGTTCACCGACACTGGAAAATGCAATTTGAATATTCAATGTGAAGGCGAGAATGAACACCACAAAATTGAATCGATATTTAAAGCATTTGCGAAAGTTTTACGGGATTCTGTAAAGCAGGATCAGAATAATTTTTCCATCCCAAGTACCAAAGGAATATTATGATAGCGATTATTGATTACGTTGCGGGAAATGTAAAATCCGTTGAAAACGCGGTGAGAAAATTAGGTTTTGAAACCATCATCACTTCAGATTTTGAAGAAATTAGAAATGCCGTAAAAGTGATTTTTCCTGGAGTTGGAGAAGCTTCGACAGCGATGAGTTATTTGAAATCTTTAAAATTAGATCAACTAATTCCAACTTTAAAGCAACCTTTTTTAGGAATTTGTTTGGGACAACAATTATTATGTGATTTTTCCGAAGAAGGGAATACAAAATGTCTCGGAATTTTTGATTTGAAAGTAAAGCAATTTCCAGCGACAGACATTGTTCCGCACATGGGTTGGAATAATTTACAAAAAACGCAAGGACCTCTTTTTCACGGAATTTCAGAAGATGATAATTTCTATTTTGTGCACAGTTATTATTGTGAAGTAGGAGAAAACACCACTTCTGAATGCGATTACATTTTACCTTTCAGTGCGACTTTACAGAAAGATAATTTTTATGGAACGCAGTTTCACCCAGAAAAATCTGGTGATGTTGGATCCAAAATTCTTCAAAACTTTTTAAAACTAATATAATTTAAACACATTAGTCACATTAGAGTTGATGAAAATATTGCTTATAAAAGTTCACATAAGTTTCTAAAATCCAAGATTTTCAGCTTTGTGTTCTAAAATTTTTCAAAATAAGAACTAATTCTTATGTAACTAATGTGTTTTATGAAAACTGTAAAAAAGCCCTAAAACTGTTAAAAAAAAAATAGAAAATGAAAATAATTCCTGCTATAGATATCATCGACGGAAAATGTGTTCGACTTTCAAAAGGTGATTATCATACGAAGAAAATCTATCACGAAAATCCTTTAGACATTGCGAAAGAATATGAAGCCAACGGAATCCAATATTTGCACTTAGTCGATTTGGATGGTGCAAAAGCGAAAACAATTAAAAATTTGAAAACTTTAGAGATCCTCGCATCTGAAACAAATTTAATCATCGATTTCGGTGGTGGAATAAAAACCCGTGAAAGTTTAGAAAGTGCTTTTAACTCCGGAGCCAATCAAGTAACAATTGGCAGTATCGCTGTCGAAAATCCAGAATTGTGTGAAGAATGGATCAAGGAATTTGGTGCGGAAAAATTAATTTTAGGCGCAGATTGTTTGGACCGAAAAGTGAAAACTTCCGGTTGGTTAGAAAACTCAAATCTTGATGTGATTGCCTTTATTCAATCCTATCAAAAGGAAGGAATTAAGGATGTGATTTGTACCGATATTTCCAAAGACGGAATGTTAGAAGGACCTTCATTTGAATTGTATCAAGAAATTTTAAAGGAAAGTGAAGTTTCATTAATCGCAAGTGGCGGAATTTCTTCCATTCAGGATTTGGAGGATTTAAAAGAACTCGGTTGTTCCGGAGCAATCATTGGAAAAGCTTTATACGAAGGAAAAATTACTTTAAAAGAACTTCAAAAATTTTTATAGGATGTTGAAAAAAAGAATTATTCCGTGTTTAGACATCAAAGATGGAAAAACGGTGAAAGGAATTCAGTTTGAAGATTTGCGAATTGCCGGAGATCCAGTGGAACTTGCAAAAAAATATGTAAAAGATGGCGCAGACGAATTGGTTTTTCTCGATATTACGGCAACTTTAGAAGGACGAAAAACTTTAATTGAACTCGTTGAAAAACTCAGTTTAGAAATCAATATTCCTTTTACGATTGGAGGCGGAATTTCCTCAGTTCAGGATGTAGAAGCTTTATTAAAAGCTGGAGCAGATAAAGTTTCCATCAATTCTGCTGCAGTACGACGTCCGGAATTAGTTCGGGAAATCGCCCAACAATTTGGAAATCAATGTGTCGTAGTTGCAATCGATACCAAAAATATTAACGGTGAAGATTACGTTTTCATCAATGGTGGAAAAATTCAAACCAAATATAAAACTTTAGATTGGGTGAAAACCGTCGCAGATTTAGGAGCCGGCGAAATCTTGCTGACTTCTATGGATTTTGACGGAACAAAAAATGGTTTCGATATCAGAATGTTACAAAACGTTTCAGAAGTTTGCCAACTTCCAATCATCGCTTCTGGTGGTGCCGGAAAGATGGTAGATTTTACCGAAGTCTTTACCAAAACCAATGTTACCGGTGCTTTGGCAGCAAGTATTTTTCACTTCAACGAAATTAAAATATCCGACTTAAAAGAAAATTTAAAACAAAATAAAATATCTGTAAGATGAACTTAGATTTTGAAAAAGGAAATGGTTTAGTTCCTGTAATTATTCAGGACGACCGAACGCAGCAGGTTTTAATGTTGGGCTATATGAACGAAGAAGCTTTAGAACTAACTCAAAAAGATGGACGTGTTCATTTTTTCAGCCGCGCCAAAAACCGAATTTGGCTCAAAGGAGAAACTTCTGAAAATTATCTTTTTGTAAAAAGCATCAAACAAGATTGTGATTCCGATGCGCTTTTAATTCAAGCAAAACCAGCAGGAAATGTTTGCCATACCGGAACTTTCAGTTGTTTCGAAGATAAAAATTCAAAAGGTTTTTTATATGAATTAGAAGAAACGATTTCAGAAAGAATCGATCAAAAAGTGGAGAAATCTTACACTTACGATTTGTATCAAAGAGGCATTAATAAAGTTTCGCAGAAAGTAGGAGAGGAGGCTGTAGAATTGGTCATTGAAGCGAAAGATGACAACGCCAAATTGTTTAAAAATGAAGCTGCAGATTTATTATATCACTTCTTAATTTTACTCAAAGCGAAATCATTTTCACTGACGGATATCGAAGAAGTGTTGCTGGAGAGAAATCGGAAATAGGTGAGAATGTTTTGAACCACAAATTCACGAATAATATCTGTTAAATTATTCTGATAAACTTTTCAAGAATTGAAATACAACTGCCTTTTGTGAATATCGAAATCTTTATTTTCACATAATTCGAAAATCGAAAGATTTTCAAACTTTGTGTACTTTAGCAAAATAGTAATCACTTAAATCTTTTGTGACTTTGTGGTTAAATTTAAACGGTATTTTACTGAATGCTTTATTTTAAAATTTTATGATTTGCTATTAGCAGTAAGAAAACTCATGTACTAGTGCCAAAACCCTATTTTTTAATCATCAATTTTTTCGTCACTTTCTGATCTTCAACCGTCATCGTTCCCAAATAAACCCCTGAAGAGAGTTTCGAAACATCGATCCGGTTTTCATTCTTAGTCTTAATTAAAGTTCGTCCGCTCAGATCTGTGATCGTAAAACTGAAATCTTTTTGGTTGAGATTCACCATTTCGATCTGCACAAAATTCTTCGCTGGATTTGGGAAGATCTTCATAGATTCTAACATTTTTTCCGGCGGACAATCAACCGCAGCCAAAGTGGTCGTATTCGCAGTTGCAAAATGTTGAACCGCACCCAAAGCAGCTTTTCCAACATTAAAAACATACACAGGATCCATATTGGCGTAAGTGTCATTGGGAGTGTGCGGTTTGGTACTGATGTTATGCTCGTAAAAACCAGTAATTATTTCCCCGTTTTGCTGGAACGGAACATAATCTGAAGCATAAGCAGGATCGAAATCCGTTAAAAGAGGCGAGTACAATCCTACGCAATTGGCGAGTTGCTGCGTAATTGCTGCAGAAGCCGCGTTATTACTGGAGGGTGAACTTTCATCCCGGTCACAGAAAATGGTATTGTTCACCATTCCTGCAATTCCACCCACTTCATCAATGTTGAAGACGAGTTTAATATCCATTTTTGGACTGGTAGAATTAACAACGTTCTGCACATAATGACGACTTCCATAAACACCCTGTTCTTCCCCAGAGAAATTAATAAACCGGATTGAATATTCAGTCGGAACGTCTTTCAAAATTCTTGCAATTTCCAGAATAATAGAAACACCACTTCCGTTATCATTTACACCGGGACCTGCGATCGTATCGAAATGTCCACAAACGATCACAAATTTGTTCGGATACAAAGTTCCTGTCTTAGTCACCACCAAATTTTTGGAAGTGTAACCACCTCCTGTCCAGGGATCTTCTACGATTTGTTCCGCGGTATATCCGAAAGAAGCATACTTTGCTTTCAACCAATTCAGTGCATTGGCGTTGGCAACAGATCCGGTTCTCTTTACGCCGTAAGTCGCAAATTCGGTAAGATAGGTGTTGATGTTTGTTTGGATGATTAAATTCGCGCGATCCTGATACGTTTGAATAAAACTTTGAGCAGAACAAAACACAGAGAACAGAGCGGTACCCAACAAAAATACTTTTTTCATAAGAATAAAAATTATTGTCAAAGATAAATAAAAAATCCCTCAACGAATTGAAGGATTTATAATTGATAACAAAAAATTTTACATTTATTTTAATGAATCTACGATCGCTTTGAACGATTCCGGGTGATTCATTGCTAAATCAGCTAAAACTTTTCTGTTCAATTCGATGTTCTTCGTTTTTAGAGCGCCCATAAACTGGGAGTATGACATTCCGTGTTCTCTTGCACCTGCGTTGATACGCATGATCCATAAGCTTCGGAAACTTCTCTTTTTCTCTTTTCTACCGCGGTAAGCATATTGCATTGCTTTTTGTACGGCATTTTTTGCTACGGTCCAAACGTTCTTTCTTCTACCGAAAAAACCTTTGGCAAGCTTCATTACTTTTTTTCTGCGAGCTCTGGAGGCTACTGCATTTACTGATCTTGGCATAATTTAAATTTGTTTTTTTGAAAAGGGCGGCAATTTATTTCATTGCACTTTTTTGCACCGTTTCAGGGTTAAATTTTCTGAATTTGTTAATTCTTATAAACCGGTTGATTTATAAAAACTATCTTAAAGCTAATTGACGTAAAACGCTCTTTTTGTCCACTTTTGCAACATAAGAAGTCTGCGTAAGATTTCTCTTTTGCTTCGTTTCTTTTTTAGTCAAGATGTGGCTTTTAAAAGCACCTTTTCTTTTAATCTTTCCGGTTCCGGTCAGCTTAAAACGCTTCTTAGCACCTGATTTAGTTTTTAATTTTGGCATTTTGCTTAATTTTATCTATTTGTTATCAATGTCATTTTTCTGTAGATGTGGGAACCTCGCGGTATTCTGCACATTTTTCAGACTGCAAAAGTACAATTTTTCACCCGATTAAAAAAGAGATTCTATTTAATTATTTCAATATTTTGGGCGTGTCCTTCAGTCGTTCATTCTCTCGTCTTGAGGACGAGACCATTCACTCCTTCAGGTCGGGCTATCCACTCCTACTCCTCACGCCAATGCTTTTCCATCCGCTTGCTGTGGGGTAACCGTTTCTATCCCTCACGCGGGAACGAGAGAATTTATTTATAGACGAATATTTTAAATGTTATAACTTTATAAAAATTAGAATAGCAGGTTAACACTAGATTTATTAAAGTAATTTGTATTTTTTTTAAATTCTTTTTCTAAAATATTCATTAATCAAACTTAAATTAAATGATGAAATTAATTTTCTTTTTTTTAACCCTTTTCTTATATTCATGCGAAAATAAAACATTGGTAGATTCTGCTGAAATTATCAGCAAAAATAATTCTGATAAAAATTTAATTCAAAGCCAAAAAATAAATAAATCGCAAGATTCTCTTTCTATCAATTATTTAGAACACAAAAATCTGCTCGATGTCTTGACAATTTTACCAGATAGTACTTTCAGTAGTTGGAGCTGGAAAAAAGATGATCGAAAAGAATTTGTGTCAGTTATTGAAAAAAATAATTTCACTCCAACTTCCAATAAATACTTTTCAAAATTTTCTCTTATTGGTCCAAATACTATAGGAATTCAAGTTGTAGATGGGTTTTGGACCTTGGCAATTTATAAGATCAAACCAAGCAATTATATAGTAATTACAGATGATCGGGTGGGAGATGGAAATGAATTAATGGCTTTCGAATATAAAAATGAAGATCTAAATTATATAAAATTTGATGATTTGTTTGCTAAGTCATTTTCAGAATCATTATTATCTGGCAATGAATTAAGTTGCAAAGAATTATTTGAAGATAATTTGATAGGATTTGACTATGATTTTACGGATTCAAAAAAAATATCGATTTCGAATTCTTATTTAAAGAAAAAAGCAAGTTGTTTTAAAGGAAACACTTTAGAATATCAGTTTAATGCGCACACTAAAAGATTTGATCTTGACAAGATAAAATGGGTGAAAGAAAATAAATGAAATCGCGATTGAAAGCTTTAATTTTATCAAAAATTGCGGTAAGATCGAAATAGAGTTCTGAATTTATTTTCTAATTGTTGGGAAATAGATCCATAAAAATCTATGATCTGCCAGGATGTAAACTTTACGAGATAAATTGTAATAAAACTTTCAAAAAATGAACATAAAAATTCTGACTTTAATTTTTTCACTTTTTATTTTCCTGCAATCGTGCGAAACCAAACAGGAAAAAGTGAATGAAGCAAAAACTGTTAAACGCGGGAAAGAAAATCGTGCTAACAATAGTAATGCCGTGAAGCAGAGTGATGAGATTACTGCTGAAATCAAAGAGAATTCTAAAGAGGATGAAGATGAAAGCAGTCTCCGGGAAAAAGAGTTTGTTTTTCCTAAAACGGGAAATAAAGCATCAGATTTTCTACCTTCATCGCGTATTTACAAAATTCAATATGAAACAACAGGAGATTTAAATAAAGATGGACTCGATGATCTTGTTATTGTTCTGGTTGATAAAAAAGTAAAGACGGCAGAACGCCCGATGTTGATTTTGTTAAAGAACAAAGATCAGTCTTATCGCTTAGATCAACTTTCTAAAGTAGCCTTTCCCGTTGAATACAATGAGTATGATTACAAACATTTTGGTACGGAAGACATTAATGTTAATAAAGGAGTTTTGCAAATTAATCTTTACAGTATTGGTCCCGATGGAAATATTTTCGCAGCATTTAAATATATCGGCAAGGAATTTATTCTTATTTATGCGGAAGGAGATTTTCGAGGTGCGGGAGGAAGTTCAAGCGTAACGTATGATCTTGCGAAGAGGAAAATAATTGAGACTGAAACCAACACCATGAAAGAAGAGATGCCGACAACAACCACGACAACTAAAATTAAGAACCAGGCCCATTCTTTTGAAACGACTTCAATCACTGACTTTTTTCAGAATGTACAGTAAAATGGCTCTCTAATAATTAAGTACAACTTTAAATAAAATGATTGCAAACATCCTCCTTAACTCTTTATAATTTGGGCGTGTTCTTCAGTCGTTCATTCCGTCCCGTCTTGGACGAGACTTCATTCACTCCTTCAGGTCGAGCTATACATTCATACTCCTCGTCTCGTCCTTAGAGACGAGACTGTGGGGTAACCGTTTCTATCCCTTACGCGGAAGCAATTATTAAGAATTAACATTATTGTAAGAAATTTAAAACTTGCGTATATTTGAGAGTTGGTGGCAATATTAACCCAAAATGACGAAAAAATTGATATTCAACAATCCCATTTTATCTGATCAAACTTCATTAGATTTCTCTGAAGATTTTAGAAAATTAATGACTTTTCAGGAATTACCTAGCAAACATCTGTTGCACTGCGAAGGAACGATTTGCGATCATTTTTTTATCCTTCACAAAGGATTGGCAAGAGCGTTTTATCACAAAGACGATAAAGATATCACTGCTCATTTTGCGATAGAAAACACAACCATAACAGCGATTGACAGTTTTATACAAAGAAAAAAAAGTCGTTATAATATTGAGGTATTAGAAGATACTTCTTTGTCTTATATCAACTACGAAGATTGGAAGAACTTGCTAAAAGATAAGCCACATTATGAAAAATATGCGCGTATGTTTTTAGAAAACATTTACATCGATATTGCAGAGCGTATTGAAGATTTACTCTTTCATTCCGCAAAAGAGCGATATGAAAAATTACTTCATAAATTTCCTACCCTTCAACAAAGAGTAAATCTTGGACATATTGCTTCATATATAGGAATTACACAAGAAACATTAAGTAGAATTAGAGCGGAAAAATAAAATACGATTTTGATATTTGTCAAAAAGAAAGCAGGTTACCAAACAGTAACTTTGTCAAAAAAAATTATGGAAAATATCGTATTCGAAAGTGCAACAGCACTCGTTAAGAAAATAAAAAATAAAGAAATAACAGTAGTAGAAACTGTAACCACTTTTTTAAATCAAATTGAAAAATATAATCCTAAAATTAATGCCATATCAGATTTAAGGGAAAAAGAAGAAATTTTAAAAGAAGCAAGAGCAAAAGATTTAGCTATTGAACACGGCCAAGAATTGGGATTACTTCATGGATTACCATTAACCATAAAAGATAGTTTTCTAGTAAAAGGATTAAAAAACTCAAATGGAGATCCTTTTTTAAGAAATTATATTGCCACAGAAGATGCAGAATTGGTTAAAAGATTAAAAGATGCAGGCGCTATTATTATTGGCAAAACAAATACTGCGCTTTACTGTATTGATTGGCAAAGCACAAACTTTTGGAATGGACAAACCAACAATCCTTATGATATTTCGAGAGTGGCAGGTGGTAGTTCTGGCGGTTCTGCAGTTTCGGTCGCTTCTGGATTTAGTCCGTTAGAATTAGGAGCTGATGCGGGAGGATCTATAAGAGTTCCAGCTCATTTTAATGGCATTTGTGGAATGCGTCCATCAGAAAATTTTCTCTCAAATAGAGGTCACCTCAAGGTTAAAAACAAACCACAAGGAAGACGACATTTTATTACACCTGGTCCTTTTGCAAAAAATGTAACAGACTTAATTTTAATGATGGAAGTTTTAGGGAATAACTCAAAATATGAACTTCCAGAATTATCACCTACTAATTTAAACAACAGTAAATGGAACAAAAAATCATTAACTATTGCTTATTCTGAAACCATAAATGATACAGAAGTCGATGCTGAATATTTAGATTTGTTTAGGACTTTTATAAACAAAATCAGAAATGAAAACCATGTTTTAAGTATTGACCATCCAAAATATGACGAACAAAAAGCCTATTTAGAATGTAGTAAGATCATTGGATTTGAAATAGGAATTAACAATCCCAAAGTACCATTATTAGCAAGTTTTATGTTTGCATTTATTGGTTTGAAATACAGAGACTATTTGTGGGCAAAAGGAATGGCCCTGGGACAACGTTTGACGAACATCAATTATGCAAAAGCAATAGATTATAAAGATCAATTTTCTGAAATTTATAATTCTTTTTTGACAACTTATGATATATGGATTACTCCTGTATGTTCCTTTGAAGCCTATAAACATCAATCTGCGGGAAAACCCTTTTCAGTTAATAATAAAAAAATAGGTTACACAAAAGCTATTGCTTCTTTTAACTTTACGACTGCATTTTCAGGACATCCAATTGTCGTTATTCCTATTGGGAAAAATAAGAACGGAATGCCAGTTGGAATTCAAATACATTCAAAAAAATGGACTGATAGGAAATTACTGGAAATCGCTCAACATTTTGAAAAATTTACTACTGGATTTGAAAAACCATTACTGTAAAAAATACTGCCACCAACAACGTATTTCTATTAGCGGGCCGAAAGTTCCTATCATTAAGATTTTCGCTAATTGCTTAATTTGTTATATTTACAAAGACTTGTTAAACAAGTCCCCGCCAACAGAAATACCCAACCGTTATACGACATCTCAAAACACCTGAAATCAATGAATAATATTAACCAAACTGAATTTTTTGAATATCTTCAAAACAACAGCAAATTTCTATATGAAGATTATAAAGAATTTGAATACACTGGCGAATTTGATGGATACTGTAACTATTGCAAAAAAGAGGTATTTCTAAAAATTATTTCAAAAAAATATTTATCAGGTATATTTAAGGACGACGTAGAGTTTCCTGCTTTTTATACTTTACAACTAAAATGTCCGAAGTGTTTAAGAATCGTCATTAAACAACTTGTCAAATTAAAAATAAAAGAAATTTATAATTCCAAAGAGGAATTAATGGAAGCAAATATAGATATCGATGATGTTAAATATGATGATGAAGAATTCACTTATAAATACAAATTTATCATGTATGAAATTTTATCAATTCCTACATCAGAAATAACTGAATCATTAGATAATATCCCTTCAGAATACTTATCGTTGAAACAAACGATATCAGAAGCATTATTTGCAATGAATCATGATAAAAATATTTCTGCTACGATGATGTTTAGAAGAGGTCTTCAAATTATTGCGAGAGAAATTTTAGGAGCGGAGGGAAAAACACTTTATAAACAATTAGAATGGCTAAAAACCAACGATAATAAACTTAAATTCGACTTATCAGAAATTTTTCATGAATATTCTAAACTTATTAAAGACGTTGGAAATCAAGGTGCTCATCCTGAAGATGATATTGAATTACTAAATTTTTCAAAAGACGACATCAATTCTTTGCACGATTTATTTTTAGTGATAGTTTTTGAAATTTTTGTAAAACCTGAAAAAATAAAACAAATGAAAGAAGAGTTAAAAAATAGTAGAAAATTATCAAACTAGAAACGTAGTATAACAGCGGTTTTGCAATAGTGCGGAGGAATCGGAAGTTGAACATTTCAGATTTGCTGAAGTCTACTTTATAATACAAACAGTTGGCATATTAATTCGCACCATCGCAAAGCCACAAAAAGATACCTACATTTCATTAAAAACAGTCTCCTCCAACAGTAATATCCAACCGTTAGCAAAAATTTTATGAGAACATTCGTAGCAGACATAATACCGAAAATCCAAAGGTTTTCACAAAGACTCGACAATTTAACATTATTGACAAATCAACATTGGGTCGTTTTAGATGAAATTGGTCAGTCGAAAACTGTTTATATTTTTAGGTCTACAAATGAATTGATTATTTCTGTAGATGGTGTTGTCGAAAAGGCTAAATGGGAATATTTAGGACAGAATACAATAATGATTGACCTTAAAGACAGGTCATACTTATTTAAACATGGTTTTTTCGATGAAAATGTTTTAGCATTAAAAATTGATAGTAAAGATGAGTATGCTTTGCTTATAAATGAAAATAAATATCACGGTGAATTAAATAATTTATTTGCTGTATCTGAATTCCTTCAGCAAAAATATATTCTGAATGCTTTTCCAACTAGAAATCAACTTGGGGAACAAAAAAATCCTATTGTTGACATTCAATATAAAAAAAGTAGCTACTCTTTAAAAATGGGCTCTTACAAAGAATATGTTATTAAATTAGCTAATGGACAAATCTTTACAATAAATGAAAAGATATCTAATGGAAAATATTTTATTTATTTAAGAGGTGAAATTAACCTTTTTGCAAATCAGGAAACCTGTTTAAATTATATTAAGCAACAAATTTGTTAATGAAAAAAAGTTCTTCTATCTAGACATTTTTACATCTCCAAAGTGGTAATCCTTATTATCTTCAAATCCTAACCATCCATGAAAAGAAGCGATTTTTTAAAGACCACAGCTTTGGCCGCGATCGGTATTCCAACACTGTTGGTCACTAACTCTTTAACCGCAAAAACACCAAATTCTAAATTAAAGAGTATTTCTGAAGAATCCGACAATAATTTTGAATTAGATGAAATCACTGTTTCAGAACTTCAAGATAAAATGAAGAAAGGAACTTACACGTCTGCGCAAATTACTCAACTTTATCTCGACAGAATTGAAGCCATTGACAAAAATGGACCGAAGATCAACTCAATGATCGAAATCAATCCAGACGCTTTAAGTATTGCAAAATCCATGGATCAAGAAAGAAAAGATGGCAAAATAAGAGGACCTTTACATGGAATACCGGTGGTGATTAAAGATAATATTGATACTGCAGATAAAATGATGACGACCGCCGGAGCACTAGCCTTGGTCGGACATATCGCAGAAAAAGATGCTTTTATTGTGACGCAACTTAGAAATGCGGGCGCCGTAATTTTAGGAAAAACCAATTTAAGTGAATGGGCTAATTTTCGCTCCACTAATTCCTCGTCCGGTTGGAGCAGCCGTGGTTTACAGACAAAAAATCCTTATATTTTAGATCATTCGCCGTGTGGTTCAAGTGCAGGTTCCGGTTCGGCGGTTTCAGCAAATTTATGTGCGATCGCCGTTGGTACAGAAACGGATGGTTCGGTAACTTGTCCGGCTTCGATCAATGGCACAGTCGGTATAAAACCAACGGTTGGTTTGGTGAGTCGTTCCGGAATTATTCCCATTTCAAGTACGCAGGATACCGCAGGACCGTTGACGAGAACGGTCACCGATGCAGCCATACTTTTGGAAGTTTTAACAGGCGTTGACAGCGCGGATTCTGTGACTAAAGAAAGTCGTGGTAAAAATACCAATTACACCCAATTTTTAAATAAGGAAGGTTTAAAGGGAAAAAGAATTGGCGTGGAAAAGAAAATATATAACAATCAATTCCTCAATGAATTACAGGACAAAGCTTTAGATGTTCTCAAAAAACAAGGTGCCACAATCGTAGAACTCGATTATTTAGACAGTATCAATGCATTGGGAAGTGACGAATTAGAAGTGTTGAAATATGAGTTCAAAAGTGGCGTAAATAATTATCTTTCAAATACGAACGCTAAAATGAAAACTTTGGCAGACGTGATAAAATTTAACAAAGAAAATGTAGACGCAGCAATGCCGACTTTTAAGCAAGAACTTTTGGAACAAAGTGAAGCCAAAAAAGATTTAAATGATCCTGTTTATATTAAAGCATTAAAAAATAGTCATAACGGATCTCAGAAAATTATTGACAGTATCATGAAAAAAAATAATCTGGATGCGATCACTGGTTTAACAATTGGACCCGCATGCAGTATCGACGTTATTTATGGTGACAAATGGGGCGAAGTTTCTCTTACCGCGCCGGCTGCAATGAGCGGTTATCCTCATATTTCTGTTCCTTGCGGGAAAGTTTATGATTTGCCGGTTGGTTTGTCTTTCTTTAGCGGACCTTATCGCGAAGGTGAAATTATTTCTTTAGCCTACGCTTTTGAACAAGCGACCAAACACAGAGTGAAACCGGAATTTAAAAAGTCGTTTTTGGCTTAAGGGTTTGTTTAAATTTTTAATATGCTTCCGTTTTCACTCATAACCTGATAACGGTGCTCTCAAAGATTCTGTCTCCAAAATATCGCCGATTCAATACATAAACGGATTTATTGAGGTAGAGTTGTAAATTTTTACGTTTTATTTTATCATATTTTCTTTAAAAGTTTCTCTTTGTATCGCTTATAAAGATTTGAAACTGCTCTGTAAAGTCTCCGGACTTCAAGACGTTTATCAAACTATTTCATTTATTGTAGTAAAAAAAAGAGACTCAAAAAAGTCTCTTTACTATTTTATAATTCAAGCGATGTAATCATCAAATTAACACATCACCAAATTTTGAAATTATTTAACCGGTTTTATCAAATGCTCATTTCCGTGTAAAAGGGGTAAACATTATTTGCTATGCTTTGTTTTATTTCCCTCTGTTTTATTTATGTTCGGCAATAAGTTTTGTACGCCTTTTGCCCGGTCGATTGAAATGCTTAAAAAGAGTAACGATAAATGAAGTGCCATTTTCTTCTGTATTTTCCAGTTTAATATTTCCTCCATGTGCTTCTGCCACCATTTGAGCTAAAGTAAGACCCATTCCCCAACTTTTCCTCACTTTGCAGCTGCTATTGTTATCTTTTCCTAAAAATTTAAAAATGTGCGCTCGTTTTTCTGCAGAAATAGGTTCGCCATAATTCTGAATTACAATCTCTATGGCATCTTTACTGTCTTTAAGACTAATGGTGATAGGTCGTTGCGAAAATCCATGCTTTACCGCGTTGGATATAAGGTTTTCTAACAGACGCCTGATTGCAATATTATCAAAAACACCTCTAATTTGATCTTCCTGACATTTTAAGAATATTTCGCTTGCGTAGACTTCTTTCGATTCAGCAAATACCCATTTAATATCTTCCAAAATGTCGACATTTTCAAAATGGAGCATCATTCCCTCGCCCGCTTTTACGGAAATACCGTCCATGAGATTTTCAGTAAGGCTTAAAGCGTTATGCACACTTCGATGGGCTGTTTCAAGCATTTTTGCGGAGTACTCATTATCCTGTACATCCTGTATCATTTTTATAGATAATTGGGCAGCTGAAAGTGGATTTCGAATATCGTGTGCAAGGGTTGCAATCAACTTTTCCTGCATTACCTGTATGGAACGGGAAAATGAACCGACTGATTTTAGAATTGAGTTTTCGATTGCATACTTAAGTAAATCCAAAACTTGAATGACATAACAATCTTGAGATTTTATAAATTCACTCAAAGTATGGTGAAAGATAATGTATTCGTGTACAATCTGTTCAACCGTGTAGTTGGGTGAGGTCGACCTGTGTCTACCATGATTTTCGCTATTTTGAAAAATTTCTTTAAATTTTTCATCTTCGTAAATATTTTGCAATTCAGGGTATCGCGACATGATGTCGGCGATATCGTTTATGAGATTTGGTAAATGGTCATATAACGCAACTGAGTTTGCTTCTCTGCTAGCAGGCACTTCTTGCAAAACTTTGTCCTCCCAACGTTTCATGATTTCGGCGTTGTTTTCGCGCAGTATTTTTGCGATTTTTTTCATTTGTGTGTAATGTATTTACAAATCTAACATTTTACAGATATATTTTAAAAGTTTAATCAATCTGCTGCGCAAAATCTCCCGACCTTGAGCCTTCTTAAATATTTCTTTTTGCCAATAAAGCAATACTCATTAAAAATGATTATTTCTAAAAACAAAAAAAAGAGACTCCAAAAGAGTCTCTTTAATATTATAATTCAAAGCGATGTACTCATCAAATGATCACATCACCAAATTTTCAAATTATTTAGCCGGCTTTTTAGGGCTCATCATCATAATCATTCTCTTACCTTCTAATTTAGGCAATTGATCAACTTTTCCGACGTGCTCTAGTTCCTGGGCTAATTTTAAAAGAAGGATTTCTCCCTGATCTTTAAATATGATTGAACGTCCTTTAAAGAAAACGTAGGTTTTCAATTTTGAACCTTCTTCTAAGAATTTTTCTGCGTGTTTTTTCTTGAAGTCGTAATCATGCTCATCAGTTTGAGGACCGAATCTGATTTCTTTTACGACAACCTTAACTTGTTTCGCTTTTAGCTCTTTTGTTTTTTTCTTTTGCTCATAAAGAAACTTTTTATAGTCCAGAATTCTGGAAATAAAAGGTTCTGCTTTGTCTGAAATAACCACTAAATCCAATTCCAGGTCTTTAGCTATTTCGAGAGCTTTTTCTAGCGGATAAACGCCGGGTTCCACATTATCACCTACTAAACGAACTTCTCTTGCACGGATCTTTTGATTGATCTGGTGCAAATCTTCCTGAACTCGTCTCTGTGGACCTCTACCTCTGTAATGAAATTTCTGTGCTATGGTTTTAAATTTTAATTGGTTATATTTTAAATTTTAATTTTTGCTTCTTTTTTGAAGTAACTGATGAAGTCTTCTACGCTCATTTCGCCCAAATCGCCTTCGCCTCTTCTTCTTACAGAAATAGTGCCATTCAATTCTTCGTTTTCTCCTACAATAAGCATAAATGGTAGTTTGTTCATTTCCGCATCGCGAATTTTTCTACCCGTTTTTTCGTTTCTTTCGTCAACTATTCCGCAAATATCGTGATTTTCCAGCAATTGTGAAACTTTTTTTGCATAATCCAAATATTTTTCGCTGATCGGTAAAATCGTGAATTGATCCGGAGCTAGCCACAATGGGAAATCTCCCGCAGTATTTTCCAGCAAGATCGCGATGAACCGTTCCATAGAACCGAATGGCGCTCTGTGAATCATGACCGGTCTGTGTTTTTCACCATCACTTCCTGTGTACCAAAGATCAAATCTTTCGGGTAAGTTGTAATCAACCTGAATCGTTCCTAACTGCCATTTTCTACCCAACGCATCTTTTACCATGAAGTCGAGTTTTGGACCGTAGAAAGCGGCTTCACCATATTCTACCACATAGTTCAATCCTTTTTTGATGGCGGCCTGAACAATTGCATCTTCTGCTTTTTTCCAGTTTTCATCGCTGCCAATATATTTTTCTTTATTATCAGGATCTCTTAGAGAAACCTGCGTCACGAAATCTTCGAAACCTAATGATTTAAAAACATATAAGGTTAAGTCAATTACATTTTCGAATTCTGCCATCAGCTGATCTGGTGTACAGAAAATGTGCGCGTCATCCTGAGTAAATCCGCGAACTCTGGTTAAACCATGAAGTTCACCCGATTGTTCGTAACGGTAAACGGTTCCGAATTCTGCGAAACGTTTCGGAAGATCGCGATATGACCATTGACCGACTTTATAAATTTCGCAGTGGTGTGGACAGTTCATCGGTTTCAACATAAACTCTTCGCCTTCGTTTGGAGTTTTGATGGGTTGAAAACTGTCGGCGCCATACTTATCCCAGTGACCGGAAGTTACATACAATTCTTTGGACCCAATATGTGGCGTCATCACGAATTCGTAGCCTGATTTTTTCTGTGCTGCAGAAAGAAAATCTTCTAATTTTTTTCGTAGAGCGGTTCCTTTTGGTAACCACAAAGGTAAACCGGCACCAACTTTTTCAGAGAAGGCGTAAATTCCTAATTCGCGACCGAGTTTTCGGTGATCACGTCTTTTTGCTTCTTCTAAAAGTTCTAAATATTCGGTTAAGTCTTTTTGTTTTGGGAAAGAGATGGCATAAACTCTTGTAAGTTGTTTGTTCTTCTCATCACCTCTCCAGTAAGCGCCGGCTGCGTTTAATATTTTTACGGCTTTTACAATTCCTGTTGCTGGAATATGACCACCACGACATAAGTCGGTAAAGTTTTCGTGGGTACAGAAGGTAATTTCACCATCGTTTAAGTTGGTGATCAGTTCTGTTTTATAAGGATTGTCGAGATATTCCTTTAATGCGTCGGCTTTTGATACCGGATAAATACTGAAGGTTGCATTTTTCTTCGCGTTCTCCAACATTTTCTTTTCGATCTTCTCGAAATCTTTCTCCGATAAAACCTCATCACCGAAATCAACGTCATAATAGAAACCTTGCTCAATTGCAGGTCCGATCGTTAATTTAGCTTCCGGATAAAATTCCATGATCGCCTGCGCCAAAAGGTGAGCAGAAGAATGCCAGAATGCTTTCTTGCCCAAATCATCATTCCAGGTGAGCAACTGAACCGTAGAATCTGTCGTGATCGGCGTGGTATTTTCAACCTGCGTTCCGTTTACCAAAGCAGAAATAACATTTCTTGCTAAACCTTCACTGATTGATTTTGCGACTTCAAGCGGAGTTACTGCGCTTTCAAATTCTTTGATGCTCCCATCGGGAAGAGTAATTTTTATCATTTTGAACGAGAAATTTTAGGTTGCAAAAATACGGATTTTCTATGAAAGAGGCTTTTAGTTTTAGGGTTTTTATGAGGTTCTGATTTTATTTCCTCTGAATTTTTTTGAAATTTTGTCTGAAATTCCTCGGAAGAAGAACGAAATGTAATTTTAGCCCAGATTGAACGGCGTGTTTGAGCTCTCCCGATTCATCGGGAAGCGAGTAGTGAAAGCTGGTGGAATCTTCGGAATATACAATACTGTTATAGCTCCCAAAAAAAAACCGGCTTCAAAAAATTGAAACCGGTTATTATCTGATATCTTTTTAGAAAGTATTTCTGCTTCCGTCCGGATCCATATCTGATTCCATACCGTCGCTCGTTGCGTCATAAAATCTTTTATCGTCGGTCATGTAAAGATTATTTTTTGCTTTACTGATGATTCTTGCATGTTCTCTTTCACTTAAATCAGTACTGTTTTGCTGATTTGGATACCGATCTTTTGTAAATTCATTCACGTTGATCGCTCCCTGATCATTCATGATATCTCTTGCTTTTTCCGCACGCTCCATATCGTCCGCATAAACCGTTAAGAGGTTGCTTTTGGTTCCTGCATAACTGTATTTATTCTTTTCGTCTTCGTCATCACCAAAAAGCCAGTTCCAAAATCCAGATGTTTTTTCGTCTTCTTTGTAATGATAATTGCTGGTTGATTTATCGTAATTTCCGGTGGTAGAGTAGCCGGAGACCTGGTATTCTTCTTTTGCAAAACCGGAGTTATCTAATTTATTTGATGCTTTATCGGCATCTTCGTTTGTTGGGAACATTCCTACGATTGTGTACGACATAATTTAATTTTTAATGTTAATAAATTTTGATTTGGTACTTGATAGGTATCAAATACCGTGACAAAAGCGGGGATGCGCATAAAGTTTAAGGGTTTTTAACAGAGTTTAGAATTGATGCGCTCATGATTAACTTCTTTTATCACAATTCTCATTACGTGTGAGGTTTAGGTTCTCGGAAATAAAAAAGCGAAAAATTAATTTTCGCTGTTGTGTTCGTTGTTATCGGTTTTTCCTTCATTTTGAAGTTTAGAGGTTTTCTTGATCTCCTTGTGTGCGGTGTCTCCGGATTGAATTTTTTCTGAAGCTGCAGGAATATTGGGGAAATCCTCATTCTGCTTCTTAACTTCGGATTCCGGAGTTTCTTTTTTGTCTTTGTCCTGGTGCATTATTTTATTTTTTTGGTTATTTATTTTGATGAGGTCGATCTTCTGCAGTCTTTCTTCAAAGCCTTTGTCAAAGAATAGAATGATAAATTTAATGATTTATAATTAAATAAAAAGGCGCCTCAAAAATTTTCATTTCCGGGCGACTTTTTTCTTAGTTTTAAATACGTGCGTTTATTTTTTTGTAAACTTATTGGTCGTTTTGTCACCGTTTCTGTCTGTAAGTTCGATCAGATAATTTCCGACCGGTCCTGCCACATGTATTTTTAAGCACCTACAATTTTAACTACTTCATTAAAGGCAGTTGTTGTAGAGATTTCCGGGTAATAGACCTTGGGATTATCCTGAAAGATTTCCCCGTTTATGTTTACTAAATTTCCATTTTGATAATGAAGATTATAAATTCCATCTTCCACCTTTACGTTTTGTAATGAAACTGATATTTTTGTCCACAAAATTTCCGGTGAAATCCTTTTCTGAATTTACCAATTTTAATTCTTCGTCTTTGGTCAGCTTTAAGATCTATTGAAAATGTCTTTCGCAGAATCCGAATTTATTTCAGAATTTGCTTTAAAAATCAGGAGACTAATGCCACCATTTTAATTGGTGATTTTTTGTGCGACGAAGTCCTGGGCAGAAACGCTTTCGGAGCGCTATAGAAAAAGACCCAAGATTCCAAGCGTGACTAATCGTTTTTTCCTAATTATTGTTTTAATTGGATGTAAAAATAATATTTTGTCTCTTTTTTTATTGAATTATTGAATTATTGATAGTGAAATTTGCGTTCAGTTAAGCAATAAATATCAATAGTTCAATCAAAAACTTTTGGCAAAATGGCAACGCGTTTTTGTCCAGAAAATTTAATTTCTGAATTTATTTTAAGATTGTAAAGATTTGGATCTGAATTTATTTACAACTTGCTCGCATCGAAAGTTCCGGTTTTGTCTTCGATGGTGTATTGAAGGGCTTTGGCTAAAACAAAAATATTGTCTAGATTTTCCAGCAGTTGTTTTCGGCCTTCGTTGCGCAAACGGGTCTGGTTTACGGTTTTGTAGGCATTATCTTTCGCAGATTTTGTGATCTTTTGAAAATCTTTTTGATCGAAACGGTTGAAAAATGAATCATCTAAAGACTGAATTTCTACACTTGGTGTAATTCGAATATCAGCGTCGGGTAATTCTTTGATGATCAGTTTTTTGTTTACAGAATCCACTTCGATCTTCATTTTATTAAGATCGTAAGAAACCTGAGCATTAGTCTTGGTAAAAGTGATGATTTCTTTTTCGCTCTTTGGAAGCATTCCACCAAAAAGTTCCGACGTCACTTTGGTTTTCTGGATGCTCGAAAAATCCTGTTCCATCACCACCATTTTGTTCATCTTTCGAATCTGATTGGTAATAATGTAATAGTCGTTCTGAACTTTATCTTCGGCTTTCTTCGTAATGCTGTTCCAAATGAAAAATAGGAGCAACATTGCGGCAGCTCCTAAAACAAATGATAATATCTTTTGGTTCGTTTTCAATTTATTTAAGTAGATCTTTAATTGAGGTGTTATCTTTTTTCAAAATTTCGACCAGGTCGCGTTCTAAATAGCCGGACTGTGGACTTTCGATAATCCTACCAATTTCTTTGCCATATTTTTGAACGATAACTGTGGGAACTTTCTGTATGTTCAAAGGGCCATCTTCACCGTTCGGCGCTTCTTTTTTTCGGTTAACAGCGATCATGGTCAATTTGGTATCCGGAAAATCAACCGCTTCCAGGATCTTAAACAATCGCGGCACTTCCCGGTGACTGTCTTCACACCATGTTCCCATGACCAGAGTAATATTGTAAGAACTCAATTTTGCTTTCTTTAATTCTGCAACTGCATTTTTATCAATTGCATACTCATCGTGTTCGTTTGTATACCATGAACTGTAAGGTTCTTTCAGCAACTGGTTTTTTGTTTGGTGTCCTAATAGCATTTTACCGTCGTTTGTGGTTTCAACTTCGCGGTTAACAACGATCTTCTGCGTTTCGCAGGATTGAAGGATTAAAAATAGAGAAGTTGCAGTTAATAAGATCTGAGTGATTTTTTTCATTTGATCAGAGAACTTTAAATTGAGGGAAATTAGTTTTCTAAAATAGTTTTTAGGTCAGCCGGAGAATAATATTTATTTTTCAAAACTTTATGATCGGACTTTCTGTGAACATTAATTTTATCGCCGGAGAATTCAGAGAAAGCTTCTTCGCCTTTTTCTTTGTAAAACTCGATCGTGTCGTCGGCTTCCTTTTGATTGGAACAAGCTTTAGACATGTTCGACCGTTGAACTTCATTAAAAAGGGCTGGGAATTTTTCTCCCAAACCAAACTCTAAAACAGCACCGCTCAAAACATATTGCAGATCGCATAATGCATCGGCGATCTCTACCATGTCGTTATCTGCAATTGCGTCCTTCAACTCATTTAATTCTTCCTGAAGCAGAGAAACTCTTAATTCGCATCTTTCTCTGGAGGGAATTTGAGGAGTTTCTAAAATCGGAGCGTTAAAAGTTTTGTGAAATTCTGCAACCTGATTCAGCGCGTCTATTTTTTCCATTCAATTTTAATTTGAACAAAGATAAACATTCAGTTTAATAAATAAAAAACCGCCTCAAATAAATTGAGACGGTTTGTAAAACGAATAGATTTTAATTTATTCTTTAATAAATCTTTTTGAAACGTTTCCGATTCTAATGATATAAACTCCTTTTGGCAGGTTGTTTACATTCACTACTTTGTCAGAAATTTCGCCTGATTGCAATAATTTTCCACTCATGTCGAAAATTTTGAAATCATTTGAAGCCGCATTAGAAATATTCAATACTTGTCCTTTTAACGGATTTGGATAAATTGAAAGATCTTTTGTAATAACTACTCCAACTGCTGATTCTTTCGCAGCAGAAGTTACATTAACTGTATAATCTTCAACCTGACCATAAGTATAAGTTCCGCAAGGTGAAGTTGGTACAGAATTGTACTGCATCATTAGTCTCATTCTTGTTGCGCCTAACTTCGCAGTTGTAGGAATTGTAACAGAACCAGTGACTGGAGAAGTTGTAGAACCAGTTTTGCTCCAAACTTTTTCACCTGTATCTGTAAATACTCCGTTTCCATTATAATCAATGTAAACCGCGTAAGCTTCTTTGTATTTTGTAGAAGTCCAAACTGGTGTAATTGATAATGAATAGACTTTTCCTCTTAAAACATTTGTTGAAACTGATGTAAAGTTTTCATATCCAGCTGTTCCTGTAGAACTGTTATTAATGGTATTGAATTTTACATTTCCAATTCTTTCATCTGCGGTATTATTTGCAGAAGCGGTGCAGTAATTTACAGAATTAGCAACCGTAATCACAGAAACTGAGTTACTCGCAACAGAACTATTTCCAGCTGCATCTTTTGCTTTCACTGTGAAAGAATAGTTGGTAGAAGCTGAAAGTCCTGAAACTGCATAAGTGGTTGATGTGGTTGAACCTAATAAAGTTGCACCTTGATAAACATCATATCCAGTTACGCCAACATTATCGGTTGCGCCACTCCAGGCAAGATTGGTTGAACTTGCAGTTGTTCCGGAAGCTGATAAATTAGGTGCAGTTGGAGCCGTAGTATCTGAAGTCGAAGCTAAGGTTGTTACTGAAACCGCATTACTTGCTGGAGAATCATTTCCTGCAGCATCTTTTGCTTTTACATTAAATGAATAAGTAGTAGAAGCGGTAAGTCCAGTAATATTAACTGTCAAATTCGCCGTAGAACCTAATAAAGTTGCCCCTTGATAAACATCGTAAGCTGTAACTCCCACATTATCTGTTGCTCCACTCCAAGTTAACGTTGTGGTTGTTTGAGTGGTTCCAGAAGCAGAAAGAGTAGGAGCAGTTGGAGCAACGGTGTCACTTGTACCTGCTGTTACAGAAATGTTCGCTTTGTTTACATTAAAGAAAACATGGTTTGTTCCTTTCACCATGATTCTTCCTGTTGAAGTTGCAGCGTTTGGAATATTTACATTTTGGGAACCGTCGTTGGGTGTTCCTGCCAGTAAAGTAGTCCAGGAATTTCCGCTGTCGGTGGACCAGAGAATATCAACATTTGCAGCGTTAACTCCGTTTGCAGTGGTTCCGGCAACGTTCCACGTAATCGTTTGTGCAGATCCTCCTGCGTAAGATGTTGATGTTGACTGCGACGTTACAGCGAAAGGTCCGGCTGTCGAATTTACGGTGATTTTTGCATCATCGGAATTATTTCCGGAGCCTGTTACTCTGTTATCGCGAACGGTATATCTGAAATTTAAAGTTCTTGATACTGATGAAAGCGCTTCGACCGTAATTTCAGCACCCGCAGTTGTTGTTGCACCTGCTAAAACAGATTGTATTCTTGGGAAGTATCTTGTTGGAGAAGTGGTTGGAATCCAGCTTCTGAAATTAACCCCTGTCGTTTTTGTCGCACTTGGCGCTGCAGAAGTTGTTTGATTATCCATTTCCTCCCAGATATAAGTTAAGGCATCACCGTTTGCATCGGTTGAAGTTCCGGTTAACATAAAAGGAGTGCTTTTTGGAATCGTATAATCTAAACCTGCGTTTGCGGTGGGAATTGAATTTCCGGTCGCAGTGTTTACAGAGCAGGTTTTATTTTTAATATTGTTCGTGATCTGTTGAATCGTCACTGCATGAAAAATAGGATCAGAATGTGGTTGCACATCTAAAGAAGTAATACCTGCATAACCCATAATTGTGGAGCCGGAACCAGGTTCCATTTGAACGCCGCTTCCTTCATTAGAATGAGTGAAAGTGTGATTTCCGCCAAATTGATGACCCATTTCGTGAGCAACATAATCGATATCGAAATTATCTCCAGACGGAATATTGTCGGCAGGCGAAGTAATTCCAGAACCTTTCGATCCGTTCACGCAGACACAACCGATGCAGCCTGCATTTCCACCACCACCAGAAGCTCCAAATAAATGTCCAATATCATAATTCGCTTCGCCAATAACAGAAGTTAAGGTGGACTGAAGTTGCGCATTCCACTGTGACATCGACGAGGAATTTGAATAAGGATCGGTCGAAGCGTTGGTATAAATCACCGAATCATTATTAGCGATTAAAACCATTCTTGCAGAGAAATCTTTTTGAAAAACCCCGTTTACCCGAGTCATCGTGTTATTCATTGCAGCTAAAGCCTGTGCTTTTGTTCCGCCAAAATAAGTCGTGTATTCTCCAGTGCAGGATAAAGCGAGACGGAAAGTGCGGAGCACAGCGTCATCTGCGTTTGGACGTGCATTAAGATCAACTTGACTTTTTACATCATCAATCGTGGAGCATTCGAATTTATTTAAATTGTCTTTTTTATCAGTTTTTTGATAAACGATGTAGGTTGAGACATCTTTGGTGTAAGGCTCAATAAAAACTGCAGAATTGTCTGAGTTAATTTCCATGGAAGATAACCCAAGTGGAGAAACACTAAAATAGATCAGATTCGCCGGATTGTCTAAACTCTGTCCGACATAGGATTTAATGTCTGGATATTTCGCTGCCAAAGCCGGTTCGAAATTTGAGTTTTCAGAAACTTTAAAATTCTCCATTTTTCCGTCGACAGACGGAAACGAAATGATGGTTGAGGATTTTTCATCTACCGCCACTTTATTGGGCGAATTTTTTAGCGAGGCTTTTAAACCTTCTACATCTAAGGCAAATAATTTGGGACTGGCGATCGAAGTTTTGTTCCCTAAAACTTCCGAATCTGCAGATTTAGCCGCATTTGTCCACAAAGAGCCGGTTTGACCAAAGGTAAAACCGGCAACTGCTACGAAAGCGATCGATAATAATTTTGTTTTCATAGATTAAATGAATTTTTAATTTTGTTTAAGAAGAATCAAATGTATTAATTAATTTGAAACAAAATCAAAAATATTTATGAAAAACAGAATCATTTACAATACTAATTGCGGAAACCGTAATCATCAGCATTTATCTGTTCATTTCAAAAAAAAGCACCGAAAATTCGGTGCTTTAATTTAATATGTTTCGGATCGATTATCTGGAAATTTCTCTTCCGATAACCAGTCGCTGGATTTCCGAAGTTCCTTCGCCGATCGTACAAAGTTTTGAATCTCTGTAAAATTTCTCTGCAGGGAAATCTTTGGTATAACCGTAACCTCCAAAAATCTGTACGCCATTATTGGCAATTCTTACACAAGCTTCAGAAGCGTAAAGTTTCGCCATTGCTCCTTCCTTCGTCATTGGTTGTTTCGCGTTTTTCAAAGTCGAGGCACGCTGGATCAGCAATTCTGCCGCATCAATTTCTGTTGCCATATCAGCAAGCATAAAGTTGATCGCCTGAAATTCGTTGATCGCTTTTCCGAATTGATGTCTTTCTTTAGAGTATTTTAAAGCAGCTTTGTAAGCTCCTCTCGCTGTTCCTAAACTTAAAGCAGCGATTGAGATTCTACCACCATCCAAAATTTTCATGGCCTGTTTAAAACCTGAACCAACTTCACCTAATCTGTTTGCATCTGAAACTCTTACGTTATCAAAAATTAATTCAGCGGTCTCTGAAGCACGCATTCCTAATTTGTTTTCTTTTTTACCAGAAGTGAAACCTGCCATTCCTTTTTCCAAAACAAATGCCGTAGAATTATTCTTTGCTCCTTTTTCTCCTGTTCTTGTCATTACCACCGCAATATCACCAGAAATTGCATGTGTAATAAAGTTTTTTGAACCATTAATGATCCACTCGTCGCCGTCTTTTACAGCAGTTGTACTCATGCCGCCAGAATCTGATCCTGTATTATGTTCAGTTAATCCCCAGGCTCCGATCACTTTTCCGGAGGCTAATTGTGGTAACCAGCGATGTCTTTGCTCTTCGCTCCCGAATTCGTAAATATGATTTGTACATAAGGAGTTGTGAGCTGCAACGGATAATCCAATGGAAGGATCAACCTGAGAAATTTCATCTAAGATCGTCACATATTCGTGATAACCTAAACCAGAACCACCATATTCTTCAGGAATAACAATTCCCATAAATCCCATATCGCCTAGCTGATGAAAAAGTTCAACCGGGAAAGTCTGACTTTCATCCCAATCCATAATGTTCGGACGAATATTTTTTTCTGCAAAATCCCGCGCAGTTTCTGCTATCATATTAATGTTGTGTAGAGTATCGTTATTCATATCATTTATTTGTTTTCAAAGATAATTAAAATGCTTAAGTCTGAAAATATTTTTTGATAAGAAAATACTATGCTGTAGTTGATACATTTTGGTAATCATCGATTTGTACACATTTAGCCTCAAAAATTTAATATGAAATGTATTTCTGCCATCACTTAAATCTTTACTTTAGCACCCAATATTTTTATCAATGAAAAGAATTTTACTTCCCTTTTTCCTGCTTCCCTTTTTTGGTTTTGCTCAAATTCCTGCAAATTATTATGGTGGAACTTCGATTTTGACCGGTTACGCTTTAAAGTCAAAATTACACGACATCATTTCGCAGAGAAATATCAGTTGGCATTACGGAGATTTAAATGCTTTTTACAATCAAAGCGATTTAGATCGATATTACGATCATGATGCAACCAATACGACCATTTTTTTAGATATCTATTCTGAAATTCCTGCTGGTCCAGATGCCTATGAATATACGATAGCAAACGCGATAGGATCTGCAAATGCAGAAGGGCAGGGTTGGAACAGAGAACATATGATGCCGCAAAGTACTTTTAACAGCAACTATCCAATGTACTCGGATCTTTTTTTTGTAGTTCCAACCGATGCGAGAATTAATCAGTTAAGAAGTAATTATCCTTACGGAAAAGCGGGAGCAACAAATTATTACACTTTTACAAACGGTTCGAAGATCAGTTCAAACGGTACTCCAAATGCAGGTTACACCGGTAGAGTTTATGAACCGATCGATGAATTTAAAGGCGATGTAGCCAGAAGCTTACTTTACTTCGCCGTTAGATATGAAGGGAAACTGAGTTCTTTTAATTTCTACAACGGAACTTCAGCGGCTAACGATAAAAGTCCCTTAGATGGTACGGAGGAAAAAGCTTTTGAGAACTGGTATATCGCGATGTTGCTTCAATGGAATAATCAGGATCCAGTTTCGCAAAGAGAGATCGATAGAAATAATGAGGTTTATTTCATTCAGAAAAATAGAAATCCCTTTATTGATCATCCAGAATGGGTAAATATGATCTGGTCACAAACTCCGGATGGCATAATTCCGCAATCACCTGTAAACCTGAACGTTCAGCAAAACAGTGCTTACTTTGTAAATTTAAATTGGGCAGCTTCAACAGAAACTGATATTCTTGGCTATAATATTTATCAAAACGGAACCTTTGTTGCGACTACAAAAAATACGATGATCAGTGTCGATCATTTAATTCCTTCGACTTTATATCATTATACCGTTCGGGCTTATGACAACGGTTATTTAGAATCACCCGACAGTAATTCGATTTTAACCACCAGTTTAGAATCCGATATTTATTCGAAAGATTTAATGATCACGAAATATCTGGAAGGAACTGCCGATAACAAAGCCTTGGAAATCACAAACAGAACGGGTCATGCTGTCAATTTGAATAAATACCGGTTAAGCATTCAGTTTAACGGACCGAATGGTTACTACTTTCCAGCTCCTTATGAATTTGAAGGCATAGTGCAGAATAATGAAACATTTGCCGTTTTAAATCCCAATGCCAATTTCTCTTGTGTAACGAATGATGATGCAAGATTTGTTACTGCTGCACCACAACTGACCTATTCTGGAAGTCAATATTTAGAACTCCGTTATGCTTCCTCAATTGTTGATGCGATTGGGATGAAAGATATTAGCAATACTGATACCTTAGGAAATATTTCATTATATCGGTTGAATGGGATTAAGCAGCCAACCAACACTTTTTCTCTGGCAGAATGGCAAGCTTACCCTCCCGATTATTGCGAAGATATCGGGACTTTAGCAGATTCAAAAGTTGAGGTTGATACTGAAAAAAATTATTCAGTTTATCCAAATCCTGTTATTTCTAGTATTCTAAATGTTAAAGGAAGAAATCTTGACCAAATTAAAAATGCTTCGGTTTTCGATTTATCTGGTAAATTGATCTACACCGAAAGCCGACCATTCAAAACTAAGAATTCAATAAATGTTCAGCAGTTAAAATCTGGAGTTTATATTTTAAAACTGGATGCACAATCAATTAAGATCATTAAAAAATAGATCGTTGAAATAATGATCTGAAAATCCCTTTCAATATTTCTGAAAGGGATTTTATTTGGTACATTTTAATAATTAATCTAGACTAAGATATAACTTCATCCGAGCTTCGTATTCCGGTTTAACTTTGATGAATTTCCAGATCTTTTTTTCGTTAGGATTGGTAATTCGAAAGTAGATGATTTTGTCTGCAGAATATTTGAAATAAGGATGATTTTTTAACCAATCTTCCGGCGCATCTGCTAAAGTGTACTTTGCCACTTTAGAATTGTCGAGTTTTGAAGTCGCAACCAGTTTTTGCGCTAAATTTTTATCAATGTCGTAAGTGTCAATGATCTGCTGCGTATTTATAAAACCGCCTAATTTCTTGCGGAAACTCAGCATCATTGCAGCACTTTTTTCGTCGAAACCAAACTCGATCATCTGTTTAAAAGTAATTTGATTCAAATCAATTGCAGAAAAATCTGTTTTGGATTCCGACATGGTTATTTTTGAATTTGAAGTGGCATTTCCCTCATATTTTTTTGCAGAATTAGTCTTGATGTTATCAGGGTTCAAAACGATAAAAGGTTTCATTTCCTCAAATTTTTCTTCAGATATTACGAAGCACTTCTGAATATCTTCCAATGTTTTGAAACTTCCTCTTAGATTTCGGTCTCTATAATTAAGAATGACCTGTGCTTGCTTTTCAGAAAAACCAAGTTTTCTCCAACCTTCAAAATCAGTTGTATTTGGATCAAAGTTTTGGTAAGAAACTTTAACTTTTTCAGTTTTGTAATTTTTGAATTCAGAAGAATTGGAAGAAGTTGCAGGCGCAGTTTGCGGCAACAGAAGAAAAGGTTCCATTTTTCTGTAATTCTCTTCGCTAATGATAAAACACGCTTTAAATTTTTCTTTGCTGATAAAACTTCCACCCAAATAACTTTTGTACTTTAAAATAGAATTCGCCTGATTTTCTGAAAATCCCATTTTCATAAAATCATTTCCACTAAAATGATCAGGATTAAATTTCCCGGGAATGATCAGCTCTTTCTTTTTGAAAGTTTTATAATTGGTGGAATAACTCGCGAAGTTACTTTTATAACCTTGCGAATTTTTTGAGTAATAATTTTTTGAGGAAGATGATGAGGTTTCCGGAAGTAAGATAAAGGGCTCCAGTTCTTCAAATTTTTCTTCAGAGATTGCGTAGCATTTCTTTAACTGCTCTTTAGAACTGAAATTTCCGCCAACTACGTCCTTATATTTTAAAATAGTGGCGACTTTTCTTTCTGTAAAACCCAGCTTTTGCCAGCCGTCTGCATTCAACTCGTTGGGATTAAATTCCTGTAACGAAATTTTTTCTGCGGCTACATAATCCACGTTTGAAAACACCGGTGTTTCTTCTTGATGATTTTTCGAATTATAATAAAGTAAACCCGAAAAAAGGATCGCTCCGGAAGTAGCGAGTCCTAAGAAATAACTTTTTGCAGCGGCGATTTGAAGGTGGAAACTCATCGTGTTATATTTATACAAACATAACTTCATTACCAAAAAAATTAATGAGGGATTACACCTTTTCGGAGGGAGAAAATAACCTTTTTTATTCGGGTTTATCCACGAGTGAATCCTTGAGTTTCTGTAATTCGGCTTTCACAAACTCCAGACGGTCGATCATACTCACGGTTTCCGAAATTTTAGAATTGGTCGTTAATGCAATTCGGGCACCGTCTAACGTGTATCCTTTCTCTTTAACAAGATGATATATGATTTTTAGATTTTTAATGTCTTCGGGCGTGAAATAACGATTTCCTTTTTTGTTTTTTTTAGGCTTAATGATGGGGAACTCCTGCTCCCAATAGCGAACCAGAGACGTATTTACATTAAATGCTTTTGCAACCTCACCAATGGTGTAGTAGAGTTTGTCGGGTAAGTTTAGTTTCATTTTAAATAGATGACAACTTCAAATTTAAATAAAATTAAAGACTTTGTGATAACGAGATTAATCGTGTTTTAAAGCGATAAAATTATGCCATGAATACACGAATAATGTAAGTTGTATTAAGAAAATGTAATAATACAAATGAAAAGAAATTCGTGTATTCGTAGTTAATTAATAAGCAATTTCAATTTTCAACTTTTTATTTTTCAGTCTCTGATTTTCAAGCTTTTTAAGAAGTGCAACCACTTTCTGTCGGTTGACTGCAACATAAGAAGTTGTGTCTTTCACTTCGATGAGACCGATATCGTCTTTCTCTAATTCTCCTTTTTTGATGAGGAAACCTACAATGTCAACTTTATTTACCTTGTCTTTTTTTCCGGCACTTATATAGATGGTAAGATACGGCGTTCTCGAAGGCATTTTATAATCCTGCGTCAATTTTTCTTCTGGCGTATTTTTCTTAATGAAAGGAAAATTCTCATCTTCAGTCATTATTAAATAAACAAAACCTTTTGCATTCATTCGCGCAGTCCTACCATTTCGGTGGATAAAAGCATCTTCTTTCGGTGGCAATTGATAATGAACGATTGACTCTACTTCGGGAATATCTAAACCACGGGAAGCTAAATCTGTAGTAATTAAAATTCGGGAAGAGTCATTTTTAAATTTCAGTAAAGCGCGCTCTCTTTCATCTTGTTCCATTCCGCCGTGAAAAGTTTCGCGGGAAATTCCTTTCTCCTTCAATAATTCTGAAATACGATCAACCGCGTCTCGGTGATTGCAGAAAATCAAAGTTCTTTTGTTTCCTATTTTACAGAGAAGTTGAAAAAGAGTTTCCAGTTTTTCTTCTGAAGTCGTGATGACTTTTTTTAATTGAAAATCCGGTTTTATTTCCAACACTTTCAGGAAATCGACTTTCTCTTCGTTATTCAATCCTGTGAATGATGGGATTTCAGGCATCGCAGTTGCAGATGTCAGAATTCTTTGGGAGAGAAGTGGCATTTCACTGATGATCAAACTCATATCATCGTGGAAGCCAAATTCTAAGGATTTATCAAATTCGTCTAGAACGAGAGTTTTGATCGTAGTGGCGTCGAAATTGTCGTTTTTTAAATGGTAAGCAATTCTTCCGGGTGTTCCTATTATTAACGCCGGAGCTTCGATCAAGTTATTGACTTCAATTTTTTTATCGTGACCGCCATAGCAAACACTTACTTTATAATCAGTTCCCATTGATTTGAAAACCTGTTCTATTTGCAAGCCTAATTCTCGCGAAGGAACTAAGATCATGGCTTGAATTCCTGAAAGTTCTTTTTTAAGATTTCTTAAGACCGGAAAGAGGAAAGCAAGCGTTTTTCCTGAACCTGTAGGAGATAAAAGGAGAAGATCTTTTCCGTTTTCGGAAGCTTTGTAAGCAGATTTTTGCATTTGATTCATGTCTTGAATCTGCAAATTTTGATAGAGTGACTGTAATTCCATTTTGCAAAGGTAAAATAATGCGTTGATTAAAATATTCAATTCAATAAAATAATAAGAGATGTTGCTGAACAACAAATTTTAGCGGTAAATTGCCATTTTAGCAAAAGGAAAGTATTAAGTTAATGATAAAGCTAAAAAATATTAACTAAAATTAAAAAATATTTATTTATTGAGAAAATAACTTATTTAAATGAAAACAAGTTATATATTTGATCAT
This sequence comes from Chryseobacterium sp. UYP7, assembly GCF_056279225.1. NCBI lineage: Bacteria > Pseudomonadati > Bacteroidota > Flavobacteriia > Flavobacteriales > Weeksellaceae > Chryseobacterium > Chryseobacterium sp. UYP7. The sequence goes on along the minus strand of NZ_JBWBQW010000008.1, from coordinate 88,915 downwards.
CTAAAAAAAAACATATGAAAACAAAACTATTTTCTGTAGCAGTCCTTCTTGGATCGCTACTAAATGCACAAACTTACAACAACGGACCGTTGAGTACAGGTGCAACAACATCTGGCGGAACAACTGCCCCTGCAGGCTATACCTGGAGTGAGTTACAAGGTGGTAATACAAGTTTAGGTGCGGCGGGATATATTTCGGCAACCGCAAATTTTAGACTTGCAGACGATTTTATAGTGCCTGTTGCAGAAAGCTGGGCAATATCTTCGGTAGAGGTTTATGCCTATCAAACAGGATCTACGGTGATGCCTTTTAATCAGTTAAACTTAAGAATTGTAAATGGAGATCCTACAACCGGAACCACGGTTTTTGGTGATACTACAACTAATATCTTTGCAGGCGCATCAGATTCTTTTATTTATAGAACAGCTGCTACAGGTGGAACAACCAGAAGAATCTGGAAAGTAAAAGGAAATGTTGCTAAAACGCTAACTCCCGGAACTTATTTTATAGATTATCAAGTACATGCGACCAATGATGGTGCTGCGTTCTTGCCACTTACAACTGCTGTTGGAGTAGTTTCTCCGGTTGGTGCAAACGCACAACAATTTGGTACTACTGGTTGGCTTCCGCTACAAGACGGTGGCAGTTTAACAAATCAGGAACTTCCTTTTGTAATTACTTATGTTGCAACATTCCTAGGAACGACAGAAACAAGACAATACGATAGCAGAGTAGTTGTTTATCCAAATCCGACGGCTGACTTTTTTAAGTTAGATATTCCATCCGAATCATTGGGAGCCAAAACATCTGTGAGCATTTATGATGCGAGTGGGAAGATGGTTAAAACTTTTAAAGTTTCTGAATCTTACAACGTAAAAGATCTGACCAAAGGAGTATATTTAATTAAAGTTAATGATGGTACGAACCTAAAAGTGACCAGATTGATTAAAAAATAATTCTTATTTCTGAATTTATTTGTTGAGCGTTCTTCCGAACGCTCAATTTTTTTTATAGCCTTACATGATGATACTGCAGATTTTGACAGAAAGTTTCGATTTATATTTCGATAAGATAAAATCTCAACTAATTGTTTTAATGTTCCAATTTTCTGTAAAGCGAAGAATTTTCTAGCCCGGATTGCAGCGGCATCCTTTTTTTTGTCGGTGAAGGGAAAAGGAGGTGGGAAAAAAGATAGTCCTTCGACATGCTCAGGATAAATTCCAGCCGGAAATAGCTTCGGAATATTTAAAAATACATACAACCACTTTCATAAAAAACACTTATCTTTGCACCACTTTTTGTGGAAGCATTTGGCGCAGTTAAAACATTAACAATTAACATCTTCTCTATTTTTCATCCCACCACATTGAGCCAGAATTGAAAAATTTAGAATACAAATTATTTATTTTATGTCAGAAACGACAGACACAGCAGAGGTTTTATTGAACCAGAACGTAGCACCAGAAGAATTTGATTGGGATTCATTCGAATCAGGATTAGATGCAGATGCCAGACAGGAAAAAAGCGATCTAGAGGAAATCTACAACGGTTCCCTTAACAATCTACAAGACAATGACGTACTTATTGGTAGAGTTGTAAGACTTACAGATAAAGAAGCTATTGTTGATATCAACTTTAAATCTGAAGGAGTTATTTCTTTAAACGAATTCCGTTATAACCAAGGACTTGCTGTAGGCGACGAGGTGGAAGTAATGGTTGACAGAAGAGAAGACAAATCCGGTCAGTTACAATTATCTCACAAAAAAGCAAGAACGCTTAAAGCTTGGGATCGTGTAAACGAACTTCATGATACTGGCGAAATCGTAAACGGTTTTGTAAAATCAAGAACGAAAGGAGGTATGATCGTGGATATTCACGGTATCGAAGCTTTCTTACCAGGATCTCAAATTGATGTTAAGCCGATTAAAGATTACGATCAGTTCGTAGGAAAAACAATGGAATTTAAAGTTGTGAAAATCAACCCAGAATTTAAAAACGTTGTAGTTTCTCACAAAGCGTTGATCGAAGCAGATCTTGAAGGTCAAAAACGGGAGATCATTGGTCAACTAGAAAAAGGACAGGTTCTTGAAGGAACTGTTAAAAATATTACTTCTTACGGGGTATTCGTAGATTTAGGTGGTGTTGATGGATTGATCCATATTACAGACCTTTCGTGGAGCCGTGTTAATCATCCATCAGAAATCCTGGAGGACGGACAAACTGTAAAAGTGGTAATCCTTGATTTTGATGACGAGAAAACGAGAATCCAATTAGGTATGAAGCAATTGGAAGCACATCCTTGGGATGCACTTTCTGCTGATTTAAAAGTTGGTGACAGAGTAAAAGGAAAAGTAGTAGTTCTTGCAGATTACGGTGCATTCGTTGAGGTTGCTCCAGGTGTAGAAGGATTAATTCACGTTTCTGAAATGTCTTGGTCAACTCACTTAAGAAGTGCAGGTGATTTCGTCAAAGTTGGTGATGAAGTAGAAGCAGAAATCTTAACTTTAGATAGAGAAGACAGAAAAGTTTCTTTAGGAATGAAACAATTAAACCAAGATCCTTGGTCTAATATCGAAACTAAATATCCAGTAGGTTCTGAGCACACAGGAACAGTAAGAAACTTTACTAATTTCGGTGTATTTGTAGAACTGGAAGAAGGTATTGATGGATTAATTTACATCTCCGACCTTTCCTGGACTAAAAAAATCAAACATCCATCAGAATTCTGTGCGGTAGGTGATAAATTGAAAGTGGTTGTTCTGGAATTAGATACAGCTGCAAGAAGATTATCTTTAGGTCACAAACAATTGTTAGAGAATCCTTGGGATAAATTTGAAACTAAATACGCTGAAGGAACTGTACATGCAGGAAAAGCAACAGAAGTATTCGACAAAGGTGCACAGGTACAGTTTGACGATGCTGAAGTTGAAGCATTCTGTCCATCAAGATTATTAGAGAAGGAAGACGGATCTAAAATCAAGAAAGGAGAAGATGCTCAGTTTAAAGTGATCGAATTTAACAAAGAATTCAAAAGAGTTGTAGTTTCCCATACAGGAATCTTCAGAGACGAAGAAAAGAAGAATACAAGAGACAACTCTAATTCATCTTCTTCTGTTAAACCGGCATCATCTTCAAACAACGAAGAAAAATCAACACTTGGTGATTTAGATGTTTTAGCAGAATTGAAAAAGAAAATGGAAGGGAATTAAAACCTGATTTTCAATTATAAAAAAGACGCCTCATTAACTTGAGGCGTTTTTTTATGTTAAAAATTCAAAACATATCGAAATTTTTTATAAATTCGATGCCAATTAATTAATATATATGAAAAATAGAAATTTACCTTTAAAAATTGTGGCGGTTTGCTTTCTGTTTTCTTTGGGTAATGTGAATGCTCAGGATTTTAAATCGATCATCCAGAATCACATCACTGCTAAGAATACATTCTTAAAACCGAACCTCAATAATTTCGAGATCCTGAACCAGGATTTTTCCAAAACAATGAATGGCGAAGTTGTTAAGATACAACAGTCTTTCAACGGAATTCCGGTTTACAATGCAGTTGGAACCGCTTTGATTAAAGATGCAAAAGTCACTTACATTAACGATGCTTTTGCTAAGACTTACGTAAACGCTTTGCAACCAAGTTCTGCAAAAGCTTCTAAATCCGTTTTCGGAAATGTAGCTCAAAGTTTGAATTTAAAGAATAGCAGTACTTATGAATTAATTGGTGCTAACGAAGCTGATAAAGACGGCGCTGCATTTGTAAAAACCCGCTTAATCTATTTCCCGACCGAAAGTAATGACCTTAAATTATGTCATGAATTTATTTTCGAAGAAAAAGGAACTTCAAACTACTGGGATATTCTTGCAGATGCTAATACGGGGGAAATTGTAAGCAAACAAAATCTTACGCTTTCCTGTACTTTTAATCACGATGCTTACAGCCATGATTATTCAGCACATACGCCGGAAGGTTTTGCAAGCGATTTTTCTTCTAACAAAGAAGCAGGCGCGGCAGCAGCTTTAAATGCAAGTTACCGCGTATTCGCTTTACCTCTTGAAAGTCCAAATCACGGGGGCAGAACTTTGGTTAATAATCCATGGTTTATTGATGCTTCACCTGATGGATGGCATTCTATTGCTGGCGGAACTTACGTTGGTGATTACAATACAACCAGAGGAAATAACGTAATGGCGTACGATGACAAAGCAAACACCAATGCAGCGGGATCATATGCCGATGGTGGTGCAGCCCGTGCTTTCGATTTTCCTTTTGTAGAAAATGCAACTGCTGGAAATTTAAATGCAGCAACAACCAATTTGTTTTATGTCAATAACAAAATTCACGATATTTTCTATCGTTTAGGATTTACAGAAACGGCAAGAAACTTCCAGGCCTGGAATTTTGGTAAAGGTGGTGCTCAAAACGATTACGTTCAGGCAGAATCTCAAGATGGTGGTGGAACAAATAATGCTAATTTCGCTACCCCTGGCGACGGAGGCAGACCAAGAATGCAAATGTATCTTTGGGATGCTACCGTTATAGAAAGAGTTTTTTATAACGCTCCAGCCGAAGCTGTAGGAAGATCTGTACCTAATTATATTTCAACTACTTTCGGTCCTGCTTTAGACGCTACAGGTGTTACTGCAGATGTAAAAATTGCAGCTGTAATTGATGGCTGTTCTCCATTACCTGCCGGTTCACTAGCAGGAAAGATCGGATTAATTGCAAGAGGAACTTGTGAATTCCAGGCGAAAGTTCAGGCAGCACAAGATGCCGGAGCGGTAGCAGCGATCATTTATAATTTACCGGAATCTGCTCCAACAGGTGGGATGGCCGGAGTGAATCCTAACATCACAATTCCTTCAGTATTGATCGATAGTCCTGAAGCTATTTACATGAAAGGTTTATTAGCCTCACAAAATGTAAATATTACTTTAAAATTCGATGCGGCTGCTCAAAAAACAAGAGATGGTAGTTTCGATAACGGAATTGTAATTCACGAGTATGGCCATGGAATTTCTAACAGAAATACAGGGAACGGATCTTCTTGTCTAAACTCTTCGGCTTCAAAAGAGCAAATGGGTGAAGGTTGGTCCGATTTCTTCGCATTAATGTTAACAAATCAACCTAATGCTACTGCTGCTGTTGCAAGAGGAATTGGAACTTACGCAACGACTGAGCCGATTACAGGAGGTGGAATCCGACCTGCAAAATATTCACCGGATACTGCAATCAACGGTTACGGATACGGTGATACCAATGGTATGGAATTTACTAATCCTTCAGGACAGATCGTTCCAGATGTACATTCAATTGGATTTGTTTGGGCGACTATGCTTTGGGATCTGCACTGGAAATATGCTGAAAAATACGGTTATTCCTCAGATGTAAGTGCTAACGCAACGAACGGAAGTACAAGAGTATTGCAAAACGTAATGAATGGTTTAAAACTTCAGGTTTGTAATCCAACGTTTATCGATGGTAGAGATGCTATTTTAGCTGCAGAAGCTGCTAACGCCGCTACTGGAGGTGCTGATAAATGTATGATCTGGAATGTATTTGCAGCCAGAGGTTTAGGGATTGATGCATCTGCCGGTTCTAAAACAGACATCAACGATCAAACTTACAGCTACGATGTTCCTACAGAATGTGTTTTGGCAACGAATGATGTGAATGCCGGTAAAGCTTTCAGCATCTATCCAAATCCTGCTAAAGGAGAATTTCACTTAAAATCAAACCAAACTATCTTAGGTAAATTGAATGTAGAGATCTTCGATGCTTCAGGCAGAGTAGTTTCCAGTCAAAAAATTGCCAGTACAGACGCTGTAAATACACAAGCTTTAACAAACGGAGTTTATGTAGTAAAAGTAACAGGTTTAGGAGTTGAGTATTCTTCTAAACTAATGATTAAAAAATAATTTTTTAATTATATTTTATCAACCGTGCTGCAATTGCAGGACGGTTTTTTTTTATGGATTTTATTTAGATGAGATTTTTAGTAAAACATGCATATCTTTATTTAAACTAAAAACACCATCATGAAAAAGAGTTACCTTCTATTATTTCTTTTCTTATCCGTGGCCTTATTTGCGCAACCTTACAGTTCTTTACTCAAAAATACAGACTGGACCATTGTAAAAATTCAGTGGAACGGTACCGAATATTATCCACCTGATCCTTTTGCGCAAGGCGGCAAGGTCGCTTTTGATGATAATAACGGATTCAAATCTACATTTTTCAACACAGCATTCGGTATGGTGACATTTGGCGCGGACAACGCCACCTATTTTAATTTACAAAATGTCGCCGTGACGCTTGCAGATTATTTTGGAGAAAATGCAGACGAAGTTCGGCACTTCGATTATATGACCACTAACTTTTATTTCGGCTTTCAAGCTGCGGATCAATTCAATTTTGAATATCAGGAAGTTTTTTCGGGAAGAAACCTTACGGTTACCAATAAGTGGGGAAATAAAATATTCTATTCCAACTTGCTCTTAGGAAATTCTGAAGCGGGTTTAAACGAATCAATCAACCTTTATCCAAATCCAGCGAAAAACCAAGTTTTCCTCAAACCAAACAAAAGTATTTCAGGTAAAGTTGATGTCGATATTTTCGATATTTCTGGTCGAAAAATTTCCAGTCAAAAAATTAATATACCAGATGCGATAAATACTCAGGCTTTAAAAAACGGAACTTATGTTGTAAAAGTTACTGGAACAGGACTTAAATATTCTTCAAAATTGATCATCAAAAAGTAAGATGCTTAACTTCACTTTTATGTTCAAAGACAGATTCTTAATTTTCAACAAATAATTAAACCATCTTAAAATCGACAATTGAAAATAATTCTACAAAAGACCGGCAGAATATCGAGCCACTTCATCAAAATAGGCATTCTGGATTTTGACAAAGCTTCAGAATACGTTAAGAATTTACCGTACAAAAGGAATATACAAAAGGAAAACCTTCTTTGTGTATTAGAAGATCACGGTGGAACTTGCAGTACAAAACACGCTTTACTCAAAAGACTCGCAGAGGAAAATACTGTAGAAAATGTAAAATTGATGCTTGGAATTTTTAAAATGAATACTGCAAACACACCAAAGATTTCGACCGTTCTGCAGAAATATGATCTTCAGGAAATGCCCGAAGCGCATAACTATCTAAAAATAGAAGATCAGATTACAGATTGCACCAGAAGAAATTCCCGACCCGAAGACTTTATAAATGATCTCGTGGAAGAAATAGAAATTCAGCCATCTCAAATCACCCATTTTAAAGTCGAATATCACAAACGTTTCCTGGAAAATTATCTTCAACAAAATCCTCAAATCAACTATTCGCCCGAAGAATTCTGGAAGATCCGCGAACAATGTATCGCCGCTTTACAGCAATAAAAAACCCATCAAAATTAATTGATGGGTTTTTCTATTCTGGTAAACAGAATTACTTTTTGTAAGCAGCGTCTTTAATTCTCGCTTTTTTACCTCTAAGTTGTTTAAAGTAGTAGATTCTGGCTCTTCTAACTTTACCTCTTCTGTCGATTTCAATTTTTTGCAAAGCTGGCATGTTCAAAGGAAAAACTCTTTGTACACCAACATCTCCACTCATTTTTCTGATCGTAAATGTTTTGGTAGCACCAGTTCCTCTAATTTGAAGAACAGTTCCTTTAAAGAACTGAGTTCTTGTTTTTGCGCCCTCTTTAATCTCGTAATACACAGTGATGGTGTCACCGGCTTTGAATTCCGGGAATTCTTTTTTTGTGATGTACTTGTCTTGTACGTACTTTACTAAATCCATTTTTATAATAAAAATTTGTTTTGTCGAGCTAAGCAACTTTCACGGCCATCGTCAGAGGTTGATTAACAGGTTGCAAAAATACTACAAATATTATTATCACCCAACACTTTAAGAAAATAAATCACACATTTCCACACCTCAACCATCAACTTTACAAATCACTCAATGATCCATTCACCCAATCATTCATTTACCCAATCATTCCTCCACTCAATTTGGGCGTGCCCTTCACTCGGTCATTACGTCTCGTCTGCAGACGAGACTCCATTTCCTCACTCAGGTCGGGCTGTCCGCTAAATCTTTTTTTGCCTTTCCTTTTCCCTCTGCAAAAAAAGGATACCGCTTCCATCCCTCACGCAGAGATTCCGCCACTTGATCAATATTTATTTGAAATCAAAATGTCCCAGAAAAATAGTAAATTTAATATCCGAAAAAACAACAGTTAAAATAATCGAAAATGAGTAGAAATGTTTTAATCACAGGAAGTACAAGTGGCATCGGTTTAGGAATTGCCGAAGCTTTTGCCAAAAATGGCGACAATATCGTTTTTAATGGTTTAGAAGAAAACGGTGCAGAAATCGCAAAATCGTTGGGCGAAAAGTATGGCGTAAAAACCGTCTTTAAAAACTCAAATCTAATGACTCCGGAAGGCGTTCAAGAATTGGTAGATTTCGCTTATGCTGAAATGGGTACTATTGATGTTCTCGTCAATAATGCCGGAATACAGTATGTTTCCCCGATTGAAGATTTCCCCATTGAAAAATACCAGCAGATTATTGCTTTAAATATGAACTCGGTATTTTATGCTTCGAAAGCGGTTTTCAAAAAAATGAAAGACCAAAAGTTTGGACGTATCATTAATGTTTCTTCAGTTCACGGCATTCGTGCTTCCGAATTTAAATCAGCTTACGTAACTGCAAAACATGGAGTAGTAGGATTGACCAAGGTTTTGGCTTTAGAAGGCGCTGCATTTAATGTGACTTGCAACGCTATTTGTCCAAGTTATGTGAAAACACCTTTGGTGGAAGGACAGATCAAAGATCAGGCAAAATTACACCATATGAGTGAAGAGGAAGTCGTAGAAAAAGTGCTTTTAGAAAAACAAGCCGTAAAAAGTTTTGTTCCTGTTGAGAAAATAGGAGAAATTGCCGTATTTTTAGCAGCAGAAAACGCCACTACCGTTACAGGAACAACTTTCGCATTAGACGGAGGGTGGAGTGCACAATAATAAGCAAAGATTATGATTGATAAGAGAGTACAAAATGTAGAAGAAGCCATCGCCGGAATCAGCGACGGAATGACCTTAATTGTTGGTGGATTTGGCCTATGCGGAATTCCGGAAAATACAATTCATGCTTTGGTAGAAAGCAATGTTACCGATTTAACCTGTATTTCCAACAACGCCGGAGTTGATGATTTCGGTTTAGGTTTGCTTCTACAAAAAAAACAGATCAAAAAAATGATCGCTTCTTACGTGGGCGAAAATGCAGAATTCGAAAGACAAATGCTGTCTGGTGAATTAGAAGTGGAATTAACGCCGCAAGGAACATTAGCCGAAAAATGCCGTGCTGCACAATGCGGAATTCCAGCGTTTTACACGCCTGCAGGTTTTGGAACGGAAGTCGCAGAAGGAAAAGAAACCAAAGATTTCGACGGTAAAATGCATATTTTAGAACACGCTTTCAAAGCAGATTATTCCATCGTAAAAGCCTGGAAAGGTGATCACGCCGGAAATTTAATTTTCAAAGGAACCGCAAGAAACTTCAACGCTCCAATGGCAGGAAGCGGGAAAATTACCATCGCCGAAGTAGAAGAGTTGGTTGAACCAGGAGAACTTGATCCCAACGAAATTCACATTCCCGGAATTATGGTTCAAAGAATTTTCCAGGGAGAAAAATTTGAGAAGAGAATTGAGCAGAGAACGGTGAGGAAAAGAGATTAAACCGAATTTAAATTTATTGATAAAAAACCGCTATTTAAAGCGGTTTTTTCCATTTGGAGTAATTTCTTCTTCATTATCAATTACTTCTTATCTTTTAAAACACTTACTATTTTACAAGAACATTATTATAAAATAATTCTATTTCCTCCAACATACTTTTATAATTTGCTTTTATTTCTTCTGTCGTAATTTCATGTTCAAATATAGTTTCGGGATTAATTCCAAAATTCATCATCTAACTGTTTTAAAATGCTTTCTTTTGAATTTGAATCAATTTCAATATGGGCATACCAAAATGGTCTAGGATCTCCTCTTTTAAGAGACAATAAATTTTCTGCTTCTACAAAATCATCAAATTTAACAGGAATATCAAATTCATATCCATCAAGTTTAGCTAACGGAAATAGTAAGAACAGACCATCTTGACGTCTCATTCTAGGATTTTTCACTTCTGGATCAACTAAATAGAAACCATCTGCATCCTTTAATCTATAAAGTTCTTTCTTCACACTTTCTATATAGTAAAAGTTAAATGACTGACTGTAATATGTAGGAAAAAAGTCTCTGTTAAGTACAAATATTTTCCCATTTTTTTCTTCATTATTTGAAAATGGATCGTAACAAGCGAAAAAAATAGAAGTATAGAAATTGTTAGTAAAGTCTAGTAATCTAGTTGAACCATCATAATGTTGTAAATTAATTAAATGTTCTATTGGGGAATTGTAATGAATATAATATTTGGCTCTACTATTAATGTATGGTCTATAACATGCAATTTCATATTTTGCAGAATTTATGATACTTGGTTTTTCTCTGAACAACTTTGGAACTAAGGGCCATTCACAATTTGTTTGACCTCTGAAAATTAAAGATGGTACTTCAGTAGATAGATTAAAATCTTTTACGTCTTCTAAACTTTTAATTATCATAATTTGAGGTAAATTTCAGTTAGTCAATAAATATAGCAAATTGTCTTAAAACATATGTGAAACTTTAAGGATAATTTATTTTGGAAGTAAAAGTATTTTCACTTTCATATTCTCGTCTCATCAGCTCTCTTGTAATACAGTAATTTTCTGTACACTTTCTATCGCAGAAAATACAGCTCCTTCCATATATCCAGGAAATTGTAAGGAAGATTCCGAACCGGAAATGATTAATCGATTCTCAAAAAGCGAATTGGTAAAAATAGGATGTCCATTATTTTGATGTGGAAAAAGCGAAGGTTCAGAAATTTGAAAGGTTTGGTCTTCTATACTCCAAACACATTCTTCGTAATTTAAAAATTCTGTCACTCGAACGCCAAAAACATTTTTCAACTGATTAATGACAAGTACTTTTCTATCAGAATAGGAGAGTTGTTTAAATGAAGAATTGATAAAGCCACAAAGCGCATATTTTGAATTTTGGTAATCGCATTGATCATAAAATTCGGTAACTGGACCAACATTGCTGAACAAAGTTCGTGGTAATTTTTCTTCCGCCCAAAATGGTTGGCTAAAAGTAATGGCAACTTTGATCGAATCTTCCATCCAGGTATGAGTTTGAGAGGCAATCTTTTTCAAATTATCCGGAAGTTCAGGTTTAAAGGTGATACGATTTTCCCACAATTTCGGCGGAAGAGCGAGGACAACGGCATCGGCTTCAAAATTATTTTCTGCTTTTATCGAAACTGAATTTGTATTGAACTCAATTTCATTTATTTCTTGATTAAGGATTACATCTTCTGGATTTAATTTCTCTAATACCGTTTTGATGAGATTTGAAGTTCCACCAGAAATCCGATAACTCGTTTCGTTCTCTGGAATCTCAACTATTTGTGCAGGAAAATTAGTGTTAGGTTGATAGAAAACTTTTGGATCAATAAATTGCTCAAATTTTTCAATTTCCAATTCTTCTAAAAGTGCTTTTAAATTCGAATGTTGATCATTAAACCAGGTCGCGCCCATTTCAATCGAAGCTTCCTCTTTTCTGTAGATGGTGTTGATTCTTCCGCCAACTCTGTCTCTGGATTCTAAAATTTTAAATGGAATACCTTCTTTTTTCAAGAGGTAAGCGGTCAAAAGTCCCGATAATCCAGCTCCTACTATGATGATCATTCTTTATAATTTTCTTATTGTAGTAAAATTTGAATATTCCGTTTTCCGTACTTTATGAAAAATTTGATGATGGTGCTTTCTTAAAGAAAGTTATAATTCCTGCAATAAACAAGAAAATAAAGCTCAAAAGCCAAAGATAATAACCAGAACCAAGTGCTGTGATTTCAGTCGTTGCGCCACTTTCACCGTCCATTATAGAATTGAGACTTGTGAAATAGATCGCAAGAATTAGAGATAAGGTTATTGGTATAACCGCAAATTTCTCTTTATTGAGTATCAAAAAACCACCAAAAAAATAAAGTGGATTTGCGAGCCAGATGATTGTTGGGATTAATCCTCCTCCCAAAATGGCCATCCATCCTGCAAGCAACATAAAAAAGGAATTGGAATAAATATCTGCCTCTGGATTGGCAACATAGAAAGGGGTAAAAAACATCGATAAGATGTAGAGCACGATACTCACTATGACCAACCAAAATTGTGGGCTATTTATTTCTTCTTTAAGCATTTTGAAATGATTTGATTTACAATTATGTAAATCAAATCATTTAAATTTCAATATCCAAATTCTTACATTTTCCTCTCCCCGATCTGCTGTCTCCACATCGCATAATACAAACCTTTTTCCGCTAATAAATATGCATGAGAACCGGTCTCGATAACTTGTCCACGTTCTAAAACATAAATTCGGTCTGCGTGCATGATTGTGCTTAAGCGGTGTGCGATGAGAACGGTGATTTGTTCTTTTTCTTTTGAAATTTCCCGTATCGTAGAAGTAATTTCTTCTTCTGTAATACTGTCTAAAGCAGAAGTTGCTTCATCAAAAATAAGTAAATGTGGTTTTCTCAACAATGCTCTCGCAATAGCAATTCTTTGTTTTTCTCCACCGCTCAATTTTAAGCCGGCTTCACCAATTACCGTTTCGATTCCTTTTTCTGCTCTCTCGATTAATGCCGTACAACTGGATTTTTTCAATGCCAGTCGAAGATCTTCTTCGGTTGCATTTGGATTGACGAACAAGAGATTTTCTTTGATGGTTCCTGCGAAAAGTTGCGTGTCCTGAGTAACAAAACCGATCTGATTTCTCAGTTCATCAAAATCAAATTCATTTCCGTTGATGTTATTGTAAAAAATGGCACCTTCTTTCGGACGGTATAATCCAACGAGAAGCTTAACTAAAGTGCTTTTCCCGGAACCACTTGGACCTACGAACGCGATCGTTTCTCCGTTTTTCACTTCAAAAGAAATATTGTTCAAAGCTTTATAAGATGCAGATTGATGTTGGAAAGAAACCTTATCAAACTTCAATTTTTCTATGGCTCCAATTTGTTTTGGAGTGTGCGGTTTTTCTTCCCGCGGTTTCTTCATCAAATTATCAAAATTGAAAAGCGAGGCTTCCGCTTCCCGATAAGAAATAATGATGTTTCCGATTTCCTGCATGGGACCGAAAATAAAGAATCCATAAAAAACCAGGGATAAATATTGTCCCGGAGTCACAACATTTTTGAAAATCAGAAACAACAAAGTAAACGTGATCACCTGTTGTAGAAAATTAACCAGCGTTCCCTGAATAAAACTGAGTGACCGAATGCTTTTTACTTTTCTTAATTCCAGTCCTAAAATTTTGTAGGTATTGCTGTTCAGTCGTTTAACTTCCTGATTGGTTAGACCTAAACTTTTCACGATCTCGATATTTCGTAAACTTTCTGTCGTGCTTCCTGCTAAAGCGGTTGTTTCGGCAACAATGGTTTTCTGAATCCCTTTAATTCTCTTACTCAACATATTGGTAATGAAAGCGATAAAGAAAATTCCCACCACATAAACAGGCATGATCGACCAGTGCAAACGGATCGCATAAATAGAAACAAAAATAATACTCACCAAAATCCCGAAAAAGATATTGATGAAATTGGTGATAAATTTCACAGAATCTTCCCGAACTTTCGTTAAGATTGAAAGGGTTTCTCCACTTCGCTGATCTTCAAACTGCTGATAAGGAAGCGCCATTGAATGCTGCAAACCATCCGTAAAAATATTAGCGCCAAATTTTTGAGTGATCACACTCACTACATAATCCTGAAAAGCTTTCGCAATCCGACTTACCATTGCGGTTCCGATCAATAATCCTAGAAAATAAAAAACCCCGTGATAAAGGTCTGTTCCTTTTAAAAATTCGTCTAAGGTTCGGGGCAATAGTTTTTTGGTATCAAAAAAATTAGGATGTGTTACCAATTGATCTAATATATTTCCCGTAATCGCAGGACCAAATAAAGAGAAAACCTGATTAATTGTCGCTAAGGCTAAAGATAAAATAAGCAGCCATTTATGAGGTTTTAAATAGCGTAGTAATGTTTTCATTCTGTAAAAATAAGTGGGCGCAAAATTACAGATATAATTCGTATTGATTGCGATATAATATAGATTGGCTCAATCGTGTTTTTGTATTAGATGAAATTTATTTAAATTGCAGCATAAGATTTTAACATGCTTACAAAAGAACAGATCGCACAAAGAATTTCTAAAGAAGTAAAAAACGGCTATTACGTGAACCTTGGGATCGGAATTCCGACTTTGGTTGCGAACTTCGTTTCTCCTGAATTATCCGTTGAATTTCAAAGTGAAAACGGCGTGCTTGGAATGGGACCTTTTCCTTTTGAAGGCGAAGAAGATCCGGATTTAATCAATGCTGGAAAACAAACCATCACGACACTTCCCGGAGCGTCATTCTTTGATTCTGCATTCAGTTTCGGAATGATCAGAAGTCAGAAAGTTGATCTCACGATTCTTGGTGCTATGGAAGTTTCGGAAAACGGCGACATCGCTAACTGGAAGATTCCCGGAAAAATGGTAAAAGGAATGGGTGGAGCAATGGATCTGGTCGCTTCTGCAGAAAATATTATCGTTGCGATGATGCACGTTAATAAAGCGGGAGAAAGCAAAATCCTGAAAAAATGTACGCTGCCATTAACCGGCGTTGGATGTGTGAAAAAAGTCGTTACCGAAATGGCAGTTTTAGAAGTAACGCCAAACGGTTTCAGATTGTTGGAAAGAGCGCCAGGCGTTTCTGTCGAACAAATTATCAAATCTACCGAGGCCGATTTGATCATCGAAGGAGATATTCCGGAGATGCAATTCTAAATTTTACCCATCATAAAATAATTAATCCTTTTCAAAACTGAAAAGGATTTTTTTGAAGTTAATTCTGTAATGATTTCGGTAAATTATATTTGCATTTTCACAAAAGGTTTCGACAGGCTCAACCTGACAGTGACGAAGTTAATTTTTATAGATAAATTTTTGTCATGCTGAGCTTGTCGAAACATCTTCAGAGCTATCATTAGCTTTACAAAAACTTTGCTCTTCTCTATCAAAAAAAAACCTTTTCAAAACTGAAAAGATTTTTTAAATGCTTTCGCTCTCGCTGATTTTGCAGATGAAGCAGATTTTAAAACAGGTGCGAATTGAATCTCCATCATCAGCTCAATCTGCGAGAAATGATTTTAGTAATTTCTGTCATGCTTTTCGTCGAAGAGCGAATGAATGATCTTATTTCAAAATTTCTTTCAAAAACATGATGGTGTGATCCCAGGCTCTTTTCGCCATTACTGCGTTGTAATCGGGCGATTCAGGATTGGTGAAAGTATGTTTGGAATTCGCGTAAGTGATGATTTGCCAATCTGCTTTTCCTTCCTTCATTTCTGTGACCAACGCGTTATAATTCTCCTGCGTTACGCCTTCATCATCTGCACCATTTTCAACCAGCATTTTAATGGAGATCGGATTGTTTTTTCGCGCCATGTCTTTGCCTAAACCGCCATGAATTGAAACCGCTCCAACAACCGGCATGTTTGCTCTCGCAACTTCCAAAGCTCCGGTTCCACCAAAGCAATAGCCGATTACCGCAATTTTTTCCGGGTTAGCGCCACTTTTTTTCAGCTGGTCTAAAGCTAAAAAAATCCTTTTTTGATATTCTGCATAATTCTGTTTGTAATATCCCGCTAATTTTCCTGCAGAAGCATTGTCAGTCGGAATATTACCTTCGCCGTAAATGTCTGCAACAAAAGCGATATAACCTGCTTTTTCTAATTCCGTCGCGGCCATTTTTGCTTCGTCATCGATTCCCTTCCAGGCGGGTAAAATAAGAACTCCCGGAAGTTTTTTTCCTGCGTTTGAAGTGACTAAGCCACTTAGTTTTTGCGCGCCGTCCTGATAAGAAACGGTTTTTAATTTTTGACTGAAAGCCGTATTTGATGCCATAAACAAGCCCATTAATAATAGTGATCGTATCATTTTGTTAATTTAATTCCGTTAAAAATACGCACAAAGTTTACTAAAGTCAGAAAAAAAGATAAAATAACTTCGATTGATATTGTATATCAGGAAAACATCTAATTTTTTGATCATCAAGAATTTTAAAATTGATTGTTATACACATTATTTCGAAAAAAAGAAGTTCAGTTGATTTTATAGTTTCAATTTTTTTTACAGCTTCAATGCGATGTTCGAAAGATTTTCAAATTAAATTTGTAATTTTAAACTTCATTAAATTAATGTTTATGTCAAAATTTAAAATACAGAAATCACCTTTTATTGTTCCTACAACAGATGGAAAACTCATCGAAGAAATTTGGGGAAATTCCACAGAGAATAAAGATATTTCTATTGCGCACATGGTTGCGCCACCAAACTGGAGCGAGCCTTTTCAAACGCCTGAATTTGATGAATATACTTACATTATCAAAGGAAAAAAGCAATTTGAGATTGATGGAGAAATTATCATCTTAGAAACAGGGCAAAGTATTATGATTGAAAAAGGAGCAAGAGTGAAATACAGCAATCCTTTTGAAAATCCGTGTGATTATTTAGCGATCTGTTCACCGGCTTTTTCTATGGATCTTGTGAATAGGGAAGAGGTTTAGAACGAAATCTAATAAAGATTTGGGTCAATTAAAAGATAAAATTAATAAGGTTTATTTTTTTGAAGTCTCCCGTCATTTGATAAGCATTTAGGGTGATAATTAGAATTCCAGGTCCAATTTTCGCAACTCGTGATCCAAATCGGTGTCAACTTTAAGAAGAATACAAATAAATCCTAAGTTTTTAGCCACCTCTATATTTTTCAAATTATCATCAATAAAAACCGATTCTTCCGCTTTGATTTGATAACGTTCCAGTAAAACTTCCCATATTTTGGGATTAGGTTTAATGAGTTTTTCTGTACCTGAAACCACGATCTTATCACCAAATATTTTAAAGAAATCATAATTCTGCAAAGCATAAGGAAACGTTTCTGCGGACCAGTTTGTCAAACCAAAAAGTTCATATTTAGAATGTTCCAGCTTGCGTAAAACTTCGACATTTTGAGGAATATCAGCTTTTAACATGGTGGTCCAGTTGTCATAATAGGCGCGAATTTCTTTTTCCCATTCCGGATGTTTTGCGACCTGGATTTCGGTGCCTTCTGCCAGAGTTCTGCCGCGATCCTGTTCGGAATTCCATTCATCGGTCACGATATTTTTTAAAAAATGTTCCATTTTTTCATCATCTTTAAAATGATCTTTGAAAAAATAGCGTGGATCCCAATCCATAACGACACCGCCGAAATCGAATATGATATTTTTGATCTTCATTAATTTTGAATTGATAATGCTTGTCTTTTCATTTCACTGGTTTTCTTTCGGAAAAATATCGAAACCAAAGTGATCACCAAAAGTATGTGCAGATAAAAAGAGTTTTGAATCAAATCCAGATAACTCATTTTGAAATTACTCAACGAGATCAAAAGCAAAATTTGCGCACCGTACGGAATAATTCCCTGAACATAACACGCAAATATATCGAGAACTGAAGCGCTTTCCTGAGGTTTTAGCCCATATTTTTCTGTAAGTTCTTTTGATACTTTTCCGGAAATTAAGATGGCAATCGTGTTATTGGCAACACAAAAATTCGCAACTGTTACCAAACCGCCGATTCCGAGTAAAGCTGTTTTCTCGGAACTGATGATTTTATTGATGTTTCTGAGAAGGAAATTAATACCACCTGCTTTTTCCACCAACGCAGCCAAACCTCCTGTGAGAAGAGACAGCAAAAATATTTCCGTCATTCCTGTAAAACCGTCGTAGGTATTTTTAGCGAATTCCATCAAACCAAAAGTTCCGTAGCCCATTCCTAAAATACCGGCGAAGATCAGACCTGAAAAAAGAACCACAAAAACGTTGATCCCAATAATTGAAAGCGTGATAACGAGTAAATAGGGCAGAATGAGAATGAAATTAAAATCCTTTTGTTCCATAACGACAGAAGTTGATTCCTGATTAAAACCAATCAGAATCAATACGACAATCGAAATGAGGGCGGCCGGAAAAGCAAGTTTGAAATTGACCCGAAATTTATCTTTCATTTCGCATCCTAAGCTCTGAGTTGCAGCAATAGTAGTATCTGAAATAACGGAAAGATTATCGCCGAACATCGCGCCCGAAAGCAATGCCGCACCAATCAAACCAAGCGGCGAACCACTTTTCTCTGCCAGTTCAATAACAATCGGAGCAAGCGTAACGATCGATCCCACCGATGTTCCGGAAGCAAACGACAGAAACGAAGCGATAACAAAAATTCCCACCGGAAAATAAGCGGCTGAAATGTAGTGTAGTCCTAAATTCACGATCGTATCAACACTACCGGTCGCTTTTGAAACCGTTGCAAACGCCCCTGCCAAAAGGTAGATCATGCACATCGTAAGGATTTTACCATCACCGCAACCTTTTAAAAAAGTATCAATTTTATCGTTGATCTTCCCTTTCAGGAGAAGGAACGCAGAAACAATTCCGATAAAAGCTGCAATTGGAGAAGGTAAGGCGTAAAAATCCTGATTATAAATTCCGAATCCTAAAAAAACTCCTACAAAAAGGAGCAATGGTAAAATGGAAACGATGGAGCCGTTCGTTTTTGTCATGGTGCAAAACTAAGCTTCAAAAAGAAAAAAAACAAGAGGCTTTTCTATAAAAATGTAGAGACAAAAGTTCAATTTAATTTAGAATAAATAGAGGAATTTATTCGTGAAAAATTGTGATTTTAATTTTGTTATTGTTTCCTTTGATCGATTTCAATTTTCCTGATCTATACTTATAAAAATCATCAAAATAAGTAAAATTAATAGATCCGATAGATTTGATCTTCCCTTTTTGATAGCTGTAAAATTCATCATAATAATCAAATTTTACATCACCAACAGAACTGATTTTACCAACTCGATAGGAATAAAAATCATCAAAATATTTGATCGGAATTCCGTTCACTGATTTTAATTTGCCACTGCTGTATTTATAAAAATCGTCGTAATACTCAAAATCTGAATCGGAAGAAATCGCTGAATTTGGATCGCGGTAAGTAAACTCAACATCATTTTGGAATGTTGCCGTTGTAGACTGGTTTAAAAATGCATGAGTGTCCGTCATTAAATTCATTTGCAACAGATTCCCATTCGTATCGATGGATATTAAAGTTCCTTTCAAGTTTAAATTGACGATGGATTTTTTGCCATTTTGACTAAGGAGAATTTCTTTAATTTCTTGAGCCTGAAATAAATAAAAACTGATTGAAAGAAGTAGAATAAAGAATTTTTTCATAAAGAAGTTATTTTAAAATTCAAACGGACAAAACTCATACCCTTTGTCGCTAAACTTCGCAAAAATATGGTGCAGACCATTGCTCAGAATAATTTCTTCAGCATGCAAAACCGAATTATATCTGGCGGTTTGCTCAAAGGTTTTTTGAGTGAGTTTAATTTCCGGAGCTTTACATTCTACCAAAATTTTGGCTATCGTTCTTTCCGTCACGAGTAGATCGATTCTCTTAGTTGTGCCATTTAATAGAAGCTTTTTTTCCAGGATTAAAGACGACAAATTTCTGCTCTTAATAAAGTGAAAATAATGCACCCAATGTTGTCGTACCCATTCTTCCGGCGTGAGCAGGAGGTAGGTTTTTCGAACAAGATCATAAATAAAAAACTTATCTTTGTCTCTCTTGATATCGAAATCAAAAGTGTCCTTAAAATTCAGTTTCGGAAGTTCCATTTATGAAAGAATTAGATTTAATCCTCAAAAATATTAAAAATAAAGAGCTTTTGCCCATTTATTTTTTTCATGGCGAAGAGCCTTACTTTATGGATGTTGCTTTAAAATCCTTTGAAAATGATTTTTTAACAGAAGACGAAAAAGCCTTCAATCAAACCGTAGTTTACGGCAAAGACACTAATTATTCCGATGTACTTTCTTTGGCCCGGCAATTTCCCATGATGGGCGACAAGCAAGTTATTATTCTGCGGGAAGCGCAGGAAATTAAAATGACGGAGAAGGAAGCAGAAGCACTAAAGATGTATTCCGAAAATCCCGTAGAATCAACCTTACTCGTTATTGCGCACAAGTATAAAAAAGTAGATGCCCGCAAAAGTTTCGCTAAGAATCTGACGAAAAGTAAGATGATGTTCCTCAGCGATAAAGTTCGGGATTACGAAGTTGCAAAATGGATCACGGCTGAGATGCAAAAGCTGGGTTTAAAAAGCAAACCGCATATTCCGGTTCTACTTTCCGAATATTTGGGAACCGATCTGTCCCGGATCGCCAATGAATTGCAGAAGCTCAAAATGATCCTGAAACCTGGCGAATTGATCGACGAAAAGATTATTGAAACTCATATCGGGATCAGTAAGGATTTTAATATTTTCGAACTCATCAAGGCTTTGGGAAAAAAAGATTCCACGCAAGCCTTTAGAATAGCGCATTTTCTGGGGAAATCTCCGAAGCAAAATTCCTTTCCAATGATGATGGGGAATTTGTATAACTTCTTTTCCAATCTGGTTATTTTTCAAACCATGAAAGGGGAATCTCCGCAAAATCAAGCCTCAGCGATGGGAATTAATCCCTATTTTATTAAAGATTTCGCAGAAGCCACGCGTTTTTACAACCTTAAACATTGCACCAGAATTATTTCTATCCTGCGCGAAATGGATCTGAAAAGCAAAGGATTAGGCGCCGTAAATATGACCGAAAGTGAATTGCTGAAAGAGATGGTTTACAAAATTTTGCATGTAGATCAGTACAAGGTAAAGACTTGATTAGCTATTTATTTGGGCGACAATTTCCATCCTCCATTCCCTCCCGATTTTACATCGGGATCCATTCAGGCTGGGTCGCAACTGGGGTTTTTTAATTGAAATTTGAATTTGCTGAGAGAGCATTTGTTTTGAGAAATCTTTTTTTCAAGGTTAGAACTTCTTTTTGAGGACAAGATCAAATAGACAGTCGCCTTTTTCCAATTAGATTCTTCCTTCTTCAGAATGACAAAAGCGAAAAAATATATTCAATTTTGTTTGAAGACAGAAGGACAAGAGAAAAGTTATGTAAAGTAATTACTGATGAGATTCTTCCTTCGTCAGAATGACAAAAACAAAAAATAATATTCGATTTTGTTCCAAGACAAAAGGACAAGAGAAATGTTATGTAAAGTAATTACTGATGAGGTTCTTCCTTCGTCAGAATGACAAAAACAAAAAATAATATTCGATTTTGTTCCAAGACAAAAGGACAAGAGAAAAGTTATGTAAAGTAATTACTGATAAGATTCTTCCTTCGTTAGAATGACAAAAGCGAAAAAATATATTCAATTTTGTTCCAAGACAAAAGGACAAATAAAATATTGAAAAAGTTATTAGAATCAAGAATCTTCATTCATCAGAGTAAAAAAAACTACCATAAATAATCTTCTTCAAAACCATCAACTCATTCAAAATTCAAAAAAAAATATTCCCTAAAAATTATTAGTGATTGAAAAAATTCATCATCAAATACTTCCTTAACCCAAAATAAAACCCGATTTTTGGGAACTCAAAACCTTTAACTCAACCTTAACTTTATTTAATGGAAGAAAATATCTTAGAATGTGTCATCGTAGGTTCCGGACCAGCCGGATTTACTGCCGCAATTTATGCAGCCAGAGCCGATCTGAAACCTGAACTATACACGGGATTAGAACCCGGCGGACAATTAACAACCACCACAGAAGTTGATAATTTCCCGGGTTATCCAACCGGAATTACAGGCCCGGAAATGATGATGGATCTTCAAAAACAAGCCGAGAGATTTGAAACTAAAGTTCACTACGAGATGATCACGAAAGCTGAGTTTTCAAGTGAAATGGGTGGAACGCATAAATTGTGGGCCGGAAACAAAGAGATCCTCGCAAAATCTGTGATTATTTCAACAGGAGCCACTGCAAAATATTTAGGATTGGCCGATGAGAAAAAATATATGGGTGGTGGCGTTTCTGCGTGTGCAACTTGCGACGGATTTTTCTATAAAGGAAAAGATGTAGTTGTTGTTGGAGCTGGCGATACTGCAGCCGAAGAAGCGACCTATTTAGCGAAGTTGGTGAATAAAGTAACCATTCTTGTCCGTAAAGATTATATGCGGGCTTCTAAAGCTATGATTCACAGAGTGAGCAACACGCCAAATATCGAAGTAAAATTCAACCATGAACTCATCGCTATTGAAGGCGAGAACTCATTAGTTGAAAGAGCAGTGGTCATCAATAACCAAACTCAGGAAACTTCAAAGATCGACGTACACGGAATTTTCATCGCGATCGGTCACAAACCGAATACAGAGATTTTTAAAGACCAGATTACACTGGACGCCAACGGATATATCGAAACCATTCCGGGAACTGCAAAAACCAATTACCCGGGCGTTTTCGCGGTAGGTGATGTTCAGGACAGTCATTACCGACAGGCAATTACTGCGGCAGGAAGTGGATGTATGGGCGCGATGGATGCGGAAAAGTATTTGGGCGAATTAGTCTAGTGGTTTCAAAGAGCCAAGTAAAATGTAAAAAGAGCCAGGTAAAAGAGTTCAAAATATATCAGTTTACTTTTAAAAAATAGACGTTGGTAAACGCTCAAATAAATTTAATTTGTCTTAAGAGAAAGTGAAAAACTTAATCTACATATTTATCGGTGGGGGATTAGGAAGCGTTTTGCGTTTTCTGATCTCTAATTTTACCCAAAAGCTTTGGAATATCAATTCCTTTCCGATGGGGACTTTTGTCGTAAATATTATCGGGTGTTTTTTGATCGGAGTTTTTACTTCTTATTTCATTAAAGTAGACAGTTATTTGAAGTTTGTGCTGATCACGGGATTTTGTGGAGGCTTTACAACCTTCTCGACGTTTTCCGCAGAAAACTATTCTTTGTGGCAAAGCGGGCATTATTCCATCTTGCTTTTATATGTTTTACTTAGTCTTATTGTGGGTTTAGTGGCGGTTTATTTCGGTTTACAGGTGGCTAAAAATTAATTTCTCCTTTGATACTGAAAGGTTTAAAAGTTTTTTGCATAAATAATTTGGTCAATATATAAAAGGTTTTTATATTTGCACCACTGAAAAAGAGAAATCTCTTTCAATGGAGAACTGGCAGAGTGGTCGATTGCGGCAGTCTTGAAAACTGTTGACTGTAACAGGTCCTGGGGTTCGAATCCCTAGTTCTCCGCTAGTAGCGGAACTAGAAAGCATCAAAAGCCTTTAAATAGTAGTATTTAAAGGCTTTTTTGTTTTTACTTATGTATCAAAATATATCATTATAATACAAATCATAGGTGAGTAGGTAGGTGAGTACCAAGAATTAAAAAATAGGTACGCACCGAATTTTAACATAAACAGCCTGTTCATCATTTATACAAGCTATTGAACATCTTGCAGGTTTAAAGGTTCAGATATACATTTATTAACCTTTTAAATCATCACCTATGCAAACTTACAGTTTACTGTTCTACGCCAAAAAAACGAAAAGTAATCCTAATTTTTCGGCCATTTATTTACGAATCACAGTGGATGGAGAAAGAAAGGAAATTTCCACAGGTAAGACCATTAAAACCACTGACTGGAATTCTAATTCAGGACAATTTTCCGGGCGCTCTTCCAACGCAAAATCTTTTAATTCATTTTTAGAAAGTCTGAGAACAAAAATGTTCGAATCTTACGCCAATCTTTTAAATAACCGGAAAGTAATCACCGCCGAAAGCTTGAGAAACCGATTTATGGGTATTGATGAAAGAACAGTCACTTTGGTAGAAGCATTTACGGATCATAATAATCAAGTAAAAGAATTAATAGGAAGAGGGTTTGCTCAAGGAACCTGGGAGAGGTACGAAACTTCTCTTAGACATACTCAACAATTTATGAAGTGGAAATATAATATTTCAGATATTGATGTGCGAGAGATTAATCCTGCATTTGTTTCCGATTATGAATTCTTTTTGAGAACGGTGCGCAATTGCGCAAATAATTCTGCTGTAAAATATGTCAAAAATTTTCAAAAAATAATTAATATATGCTTAGATAATGAATGGATGGTCAAAAATCCTTTTTCGAATTATAAATCTAAAATTATCATTACTGATGTACGTTTCCTGACAGAAGACGAGTTAGAAAGCATAAAAAATAAATTATTCAGTACTGAACGATTAACGATAGTTCGCGATATATTTCTCTTTTGTTGTTTTACAGGACTTGCATATTCAGACGTGCAGAAATTGGCATATGAAAATATATCAGTTAGTGCAAATAGTGAAAAATGGATTAAAATTAAAAGAACAAAAACAAAAGTTGAAGCAAGTATTCCTCTTCTTCCAATTGCGAACGAGATTTTAGACCGTTATAAAACAAATATAAAGTGTTTAAATGATGAAAAAGTCTTACCAGTTTTAAGCAATCAAAAGATGAATGAGTATTTGAAAGAGATAGCCACGTTATGTGGACTGGACTTCGATATTAGTTTTCATACGGCCCGACACACTTTTGCAACTACTGTTACATTAAATAATGGGGTGCCACTTGAAACAGTTAGTAAAATGTTGGGTCACTCTAATGTTCAAATGACCCAACATTACGCTAAAATACAAGATAGGAAAATTGGGGATGATATGAATTTGTTAAAAAAGGTTCTAACTACGAAAACTAAAAAAAAGAAGGTAAAAGAGAATGACATCTAGAAAATACATATCGATAGGTGTTATTAAATAATTTCACACGAAATTTCTTAAAATTCTCTGATGTTTTTTTTATTAATCAATTATCACCATATTTGATTCTGCTTACAATTTTTACATTTCAAAATTCAATAAAATTATAAATGGAACCCGAAGAACCGCAGCAGATAAAGAAACCTGAGGATAATCATAGAGTAGCAAGACCAACGCAAACTGGATTTTCCAGTCCGGCAACGCATTATAATGAACCACGAATTGATCTGAATACAGTATTGGTTTCTAATTCCGAAGCAACTTTTTATATTCGCGTAATAGGTGATGCCCACTCCGAATATGAGATCGTTAAAGATGACGTTTTGATCGTGGACAAATCTTTAAATCCGAAAAATAACCAATTGGCTGTGGTGATATTGGATGGTAATTTCCAAATACTTCGAATTGATGAAGATGTTAAGGAGGAATTAAATGTTTGGGGAGTAATTACCTATGTTATAAAATCTGTCTTATGATTGCTTTAGTCGACTGCAACAGTTTTTATGCTTCATGTGAACTTGTTTTTCGTCCGGATCTACAAGGCAAACCTGTCATTGTATTAAGTAATAATGATGGCTGTGTCATTGCAGCAAATAAACAAGCCAAAGAATTAGCAGAAATGCCCATGTTTCAACCAATATTTAAGATAAAAAGATTTCTGGATGAAAATGAAGTTTCGTATTTTTCCTCTAACTATACATTATACAGTGATATGTCTCGAAGAGTAATGGATACCTTAAAAATGTTTTCACCTATCGTAGAAGAATACAGCATTGATGAAAGTTTTGTAGATTTATCCTATTTAGCCGACAATGATTACGAATCGATGGGTAGAACCATAAAAAATACTGTTCAAAAAAATACGGGAATACCTGTAGGTGTTGGAATTGCAAAGACAAAATCCCTTTCAAAATTAGCCAATAAGTTTGCGAAGAAATTCCCGGAACATCATGATGTATATGTCGTTGATTCAGAAGAGAAAAGACAATATTTATTGCGCAGTTTAAAAGTGAAAGATATTTGGGGAATAGGAAAAAAACATGCTGAAAAATTACAAAATAATAATATTCAAACAGCCATGGAATTTGCTGATCTTCCCGTGGCCTGGGTAAGGAAAGAGATGACCGTTATCGGCGAAAGACTGTGGCGGGAACTTAATAATGAGCCATGCTTAGATCTCGTTTCTTTACCAGAAGCTAAACAGGGAATCGGAACAGCGAAATCGTTTGGTAAAAAATTATCAGATTATAGTTTGATCGAAGAAGCTTGTAGCTTTTACGTCGCTGAAGTTGCAGATTTATTGAGACAGCAAAAAAGTTCAGCTTCCCAAATAGAAATTTCCATTCAAACTAATTATCAAAGTGCTCACGATAATCAATATCAGAATAAGATACTTATTACTCTTGATAGTCCTTCCAATAGTACTGTTAAATTGACAAAAGAAGCATTAAAAGGATTAAAAAAAATTTATAAACCAGAATATCGTTACAAAAAAGTCGGAGTTAATTTATTACAACTTGTTCCTGATAATGAAATACAAACGAGCCTCTTTGAGACTAAAAGCAAAAGTGAAAGCAATGAAATTACTCAAGTAATAGATAAATTAAACAATAAATTTGGTAAGAATAAAGTAAAAGTTGCAACTGTTGGAAACAGAGAGAAGGAATGGGCTTTGGTTAAAGAGCACAGAAGTCCAAGATTCACAACGCAATGGGAAGAATTACTAACAATCGGCAAAAATATACCACTCTAGCAAATCTATTTCATATCTTAATTCGTTAATATCTTCAACACAAATTTACTATAGAGAAAATGCAGCGGATTTAAAGACTCGTTATGAAAACGTTGTGTTTTTTATTTATCAGAATTTCTGCACAATAGATTAATACCTTTATAATGATTAGCAAAGTTTACGAGAATAAATTGATACATATTATATCATAAAAAATTTTAGAATTGATATAAAACCGATCTATATTTGCTTCATGAAACTAAATGCAATTATTAGGGAGACTGTTGAACTGCAGAGTGACACAACTCCCAAATCGATAATCGTAGAATTCGTTGGAGACAAAGAAAAACAACATTTTGAAGTACTGTTTTACGATTTTGATCCTTATCATTTTAAGATAAGAAAATGGGATACTTGGGAATTAACGATAAAGTGGAAAAGTGAAATTTTCATTGACTCTAAAACTGAAGATAAATCATATTTCACATATTTAATCTGTACAAAAGCAGTTCCTGTACACCAAATGCAAATTTAACGTGTAAATTTCTTTTACCTTCATAGATTTCTAAAAAATGCTATTTGGAATAGAGATGATGTTGTGCCATTGTTGAACTTTTGGAACAAAATAATAATGTTCAATAGAATTGATGATTAGGGACTTTTCATTATGTAAATTGAAATTCAAACGAAAGATGAAGAAGGTGATATTTCGAAACTCGACATGAAACTCGCAGAGCTTATAAAAATAAAAGAAGTATCAATTTTTTAAGTATCAAAAAGAAAAAAGCAACAGCTCACCATGAATGAGAATAAAGACTATGATGAGGAAAGAATGTGAAAAAATAAAACCTCATAAAAATGCCCAATGTTTACTGTAGAAAATGTGAGCAGAGAATTTGTGGAAAACACATTTGTTAGTACATTGGATTGTAGTAGGTTCTCTCTGAGAAGATAATTTTAATAATTATTTCGGACAGATATAAAAATTATATCTCTCTGTAAAGGAAATAATGTCACCACAACGATAGTTAATTAGTACCAAAAAAATAAAAACACATTTATTCGCTGTGATAGCAGGACTTCCCCTTTTATCCGATTCCCGTTAATATTACCAACCGATGATTTTTTAATCGTGTTTTAAAGGAGATTATTGCCATTTTTGAAATTGTTGGAATGATTTAAAAGAAACATTATAATCCTCGGCTTAATTAAAGAAAGGAATCTGAGCATCTCAAAAAACTGAAGTTTAAAAAAAAGCCGTTAATCCAAAAGAACTACATTTTGATTTATATCCAAAATTGTTGAATAAATTCTGGACAGACCCTTAGGCAAATCCTCCGGGAGAAAGTTTAATTTGAGCATCGACAACAATTCAACGAACTTTCTTTACTTGTTTTGCAGATTAAAAGGTAAATAGTTTTCGAGCAGTTTTATTGTGAAATAATATCTTCCATTATTTCACAATTAAATCCCGACTTCGTGACCATCAATATTATTTCTCTTGGATAAATAATTTCTCCTTCTATTCGCAATACCGTATGTCCATGTGGAAAAGGTAAATTTGTTTCATTCATGTCAAAATTAATTTTCAACTCATAATAAACCCTTATGAGGTCTTTTAATATTTTTTTTGCTTGACTTTTCTTTTTTATATCTGTAATGAATACTTCAATCATAAGTTTTTATTTTTTACTATGCTAAAATTGCTTAGACGATAATTCCATATTGATCATAGCTCCAACAATACTCCCAGATGCTACTGCATTTGCAACAGAACGCATTCTAGAGCAATTGTCTCCGCACGCAAATGCACCTTCTACGGTTGTTTTCTGCATCATATCAACTTTTATATATCCTTGTTCATTAAGTTCACAGCCCAAGGATTCGGGTATTTCAGAGTTTTGTTTAAATGTAAGAGCAGCATACGAAGCTTCAAATGGCTCTTTGCTTTTATCATCGAAAACTATATTTGTTATGTAACCTTTTTCATGTTCAATTTTGAAAATCTTTTTTTCAATTATTTTTATATTATTATTTTTAAGTTTTGATAATTGTTCAGGATTGAATTTTACTTCTCCAGATGTTAAAATACTTACGTTATCCGTAAGATTTTTTACCAAGGGTGCCAAGTGAAATGCCATTTCCCCATTGGCGATTATTCCGGTTTTTTTATTTCTTATTTCATAACCATGGCAATATGGACAATGAATCACTGAAATTCCCCAGCAATCAGAAAATCCTAAAATATCTGGTATTACATCTCTTATTCCAGTTGCGAAAATGATCTTTTCAGATTCAAATTTTTTCCCCGATTCGGTAAAGATTTGAAAATTATCGCCTGTTTTTACTCCTTGAATGGCCTTGTCTTCCAGGAAACGAACAGTATTATATTTTAGAACTTGTGATTTTGCTATTTTCGAAATTTCACTAGGTGTCGCGCCGTCTTGAGTTATAAAGTTATGTGATTGTGGCGTTTGACGGTTGCAGGGCAAACCATTGTCAATTATCAAAACAGTACGCAAAGAACGGCCAAGTGTCATTGCAGCGGATAAACCAGCATAGCTTCCTCCAATGATTATTATTTCGAATTTCTTTGTAGTATTCATTTCATTATATTGGGTTAAACTGGTTCGAGTAATTGGACGTTTATTATTTAAATCTGCCATTTCTGTTTTTTCTCTCTTTGTGAATTATTATAGTTTGTAAATGCAACAGTATCGCATTTATGTATTTGGCAAATATAGGAATATTTTGTATTATTGCAACATAATCGCAATAAATTATTTCATGACAACGAAAAGACGAAATACGGCTACTAAAGAAGCAGTGCTTTTTGTTTTAGCTTCATCGACTAAGGCAATGAGTCAGGGTGCTATTGAAGAACAAATAGATATTGATATTGATAGGGCGACAATATACCGAGTGTTAAAAAGATATTGCGAAGATGGGATTTTGCATAGGATCGTGGCAGACGATGGGAAGCAGTACTTTGCCCTTTGTATGCAGTGCGACGATAATAAAAAGCCACTACATCATTTTCATTTTCGCTGTAAGAATTGCGAAACTATAGAGTGTTTGTCTGCTCCAGTACAATTTACATTACCAAATAATTATCAAGTGGAAGAAGTTAATTGTGTTATAACTGGAATTTGTAAAGATTGTATCTAGTACAGATAATACCGGCTGGTAGGTTTCTTTGCTTTTCTTTCTCAATTACTCGCGTAAATTATTCTTAATTTTTGTTAGCTTATTTGGAGGCTTTACAACAACCTACACTTCTCAATGTAATATCTCATTATTTTTAATACGGGAGAATTTCTTTTGGTTTTAAAAATGTTGTACGGTGAAATCTGCTTATTTGCAGAATGATTTCGAATGTATTTGAATCGATATTTTTGTTAATTCTTGGCTGCAACAACTGTAATTTCGATCCTTGCATTTAATACAAGTTCTTTAGCACCAACGCATGTTCTTCATGGATAAGGAGGTTGAAAATGCTCCAAATAAATTTCATTAAATTTTTTAAAATCTTTCATGTCTTTAAGATAGACTGTTACACTAACAATATCTTTTAATGATGTGCCGGCGCTCTCCAAACCAAGTTTTATATAATAATAGCTTCTTTAACCTCGTCCTGAAAACTTTTATTGTATTCTTTAAGATGCTTTGTCCCTATCTGACCAGACAAGAAGACTAAGTCAGAGCTTACAATATAATTACTATAAGGCGGGTTATTTTCTTTTACATTTTGCCCAAAAGTATTTATCGAAAATAAAAAGCTGAGCAGTATTGAGAAATAAATTGTAATTTTCATATCATTAAATGTTTATAATCCGTATTTTAATATTAGGAGTGCTAGAGATGTCATCGCTGCTGCTCCGCTTTGAACTTCTCTTATATTAACTTTATCGAAAGTGTCGAGACTACTGTGATGAATATCAAATAATCGTTGATCATCGCAGTATAGACTTATTAATGCTTTTGACATTGATTTCATTGGTACAAGATCGACACCACGATGGTTATCTAAAAAATCATCAGCTTTGTAAGGAACAAAAAGCGATTGCCACTGAGTAATTTTCGCTTTTACATTTGGCTCTGCGCTAATACGGAAACCTCTTGGTGTGAATCCGCCAGCATCAGATTCTATTATGGCAATATGATTTTTTTTAAAAGATTGCGATTGAATTGCATATTTTTTGGCACCGTGAGCCCCAGACTCTTTATTCATATATAAAATCGCTCTAAACGTGCGGTCTGGCTTAATGCCAGTTTTCTTAATTAATCGCAATGCTTCGATGGTCTGCACGACACCTGTACCATCATCAATAGCACCCTCACCAACATCCCAGGAATCCAGGTGAGCTCCAATTGTTACTATTTCACTTGGATATTTTATACCTTTTATTTCACCGATGACATTGTAAGAAAGTACATTCGGAAATTATCTACAGTCAATCATCAATGAAACGGTTAAATTGTTGTCACTTTTTAATGCCCTACTTAACATGTCTGCACTATTAGTACTAATTGCTACTGCGGGAATTTTGGTTATTCCTAATTCGTATTCTAATGCACCTGTGTGAGGAATATCATTTCTGGTTAGTGTTAATGAACGGATTAACACGCCGATAGCACCTTTTTTTGCAGCTTCTACTGCACCTCTATTTCTTTAATCCACAGCTTTTAAGTAAGCTGTAAAGGTTTCAATCTCTGTTGGATCCATGGCTCTATTAAAAAAGATTATTTTATTTTTAGAGCTTTCAAGATCAATTTGTTTTAACTCCGCGCAAGATCTTACTTCTATAACTTTTGCGGTTAGTATACCATCGGTTACGACCGAACCTCCAAGAGCACTTATATCAATGGTCACAGGTATACCAATGGTTGAAATATAGTAAGCTATTTCTTTCGGACCTCTTATCCAATTAGAAACCATATCCTCTTGCAGATATACAGTATCTGGTTGTATTTTTTCCATTGATAACTTAGCCCAGTTGACTGCCTTTTGAGCATTTGCTGAACCTGAAATTTGAAGTAAGGTGTTTTAAATTAACCTCCACGTCGCCTTGTAATAATGCTTCATTAAATACATGTCTTATAATTGTAGAATCATTGGAAATCAAATTCTGGGCAGGTATTTTGAAGACGGATGTTACTAAAAGCAATAGCATTACAAGCAATGTGCGGTGATTGAATAATAAATAAGAATTTGTTTTTTTTAAGTTCATAATTTTTGATTTGTATATTACTGACCCAAACCTGTTGTTGAATAATTAATAGGATACCATCGGTACTCTTTTTTGGCTTTACTAATGTGCCCAATACCTGGAAATGAAAGATGATCGCCTGCGATCCAATAATTTTTTTTCACTCCATCCGCAAATGCTTTTTTTCTTGATTCCGCAGCCTCTTTTGCGTTTACATCGTAAATAATTGTAACATCGGGATTTACAAATTGTACTGCAGCAGAATGTATTAAATCTCCCCAAAAAACTATAGTTTCCTCTTTACTTGAAACACTATAAATTGTATGACCTGGTGTATGTCCGGGGCTGGGAATTGGCATAATACCAGGAAATAATTCTTCACCGTAATCAAATTTCCGGATTTTACCCGCGTTAAGAATAGGTGTTATTTTCAGAATAGCTTCATCATAATAGGGTTTTAATTTATCTGAAACCTGTGCATAGTTTTCAGCAGTCATCCAAAAATCAAATTCTTTTTTACTTATGTAGACAGTTGCATTTGGAAATGTGATTTTGCCATTTGTAACCAGTCCTCCCGTGTGATCAGTGTGAATATGTGTTACTAAAATTGCATCAATTTGTTCTGGTGAGACCCCAATTTTCTTTAAGCTTTCAGGTAGGAAACCAAGAGTAGGTCCATACAAATCAGAAGTTCCAGCATCGATCAAAATTAATTTATTATTTGTTTTTATAAGATATGCATTTACAGATGCTTCAACAATTGGAGATTGGAAATTTTGCGATGTCAAATGATCTACTTCACCAGGTTTCACATTTGTTAAAAGCTTGCTTAGATCTTGTGGTATACTACCGTCCGATAGTGCAATAATAGTCATATCTCCTAATTTCATACTGTAATCACTGGTTTGCATTAAGCTTTTTGAACTTTGCTGGGCAACTACTGTAGATCCAAATAATATGAATAGTATCAGAGATCTAATCATGGTTGAAAAAGATTTTTTAGAATGGTTTATATGGGTTTTCATTGATTTTTATTTTATTAAAATTATCTACTGCAAAAATAATTATATATGTACATAACCGCAATAACGTACTTTATTATAGCATAGGGACAAAATCAGCAATATAGACTTTTTTGTACATTTGCATTACTGTAAAAAAATAGAATATGACTTACGAGAGAAAAACTCCGAAAAACTTGGATTGTGGAATGGCAATGATAATGGATGTAATAGGAGGGAAATGGAAACCCTGTTTGCTCTACAATATCTCTAAAGGAAGTAGAAGACCCAGTGAAATTCAACGTTTAAATCCTTTGGCAAGCAGACGTGTGCTCAATGAGCAATTAAAAGAATTGGAAGCTCACAAAATAATAACAAGAAAAGTCTATCCTGTTCTTCCACCGAAAGTTGAATATTTTTTAACCGAAATGGGAGAGTCACTTTTACCTATCATAGACACAATGGATAGTTGGGGTGAGCAATACTTGCAGGACCCTGGTTCTATACCTAAGTTAAATTTAAAATGTATAAGTAAATAAATTTGTATAAAATGATTTTTTATTTTCGTTTTCTGTACAATTTACATATAGATTAACCTTAGAGAAACATCTGGTTAATTAGAAAATAAAGTAATGATGACAATCCTTTTGATTAAAATTCTACGAACAATCATTGAAATAACAGGAAATTTATAAATTCTCTCAAAAAGGAGTATGGTTTCATTTTTGAAATTATTAATTTTGATTTCAAATAAAATACTATCTAATGTGCTACTACATTTCAAACAATCTGACCAAGAAAGAAATTAAGGATTCATTTGGTGTAAAATATAATGCTACAGATTTCAAAGGTTCAGGATTTCTAAATGGATTCTCACATCCCAAAACACCAATTATTATGGATGAAAATCCGGATGAGGCAATCTTGGGAGATTGGGGCTTAATTCCTTTTTGGGCAAAGAACAGAGATGTTCAGAAGATGACACTTAATGCCAGAATAGAAACTCTAACAGAAAAACCAAGTTTTAAAAATTCAGTTTCTAACAGATGCTTGGTTCTGGTCAATGGGTTTTATGAGTGGAAATGGTTGGATTCTAAAGGTAAAAACAAAGAGAAATACTTCATTAATTTAGATAATGGCAATCAACCTTTTGCTTTAGGTGGAATCTACAACATATGGACTGATAATGATACGAATGAAGTGCTTACAAGTTTTTCAATTGTGACTTCAAATGCCAATGAGTTAATGGCTGAGATTCACAATACAAAGGACAGAATGCCTTTAGTCTTATCTAAAGAAGCAGAAGAAGCATGGCTATCAGATAGACCTGTATGTGACTTTGCATTTCCACATTACAATCCGCAATTAGTAGCTTTAAATCTAGATTCTGCAAATCCAACCACGCTTTTTTAAGCTAAGAAAAGTATGGAAAAATAAACCTCGTTTTCAAGTGGTTTTCCTTGTTACATTACTATTTTGTTATTGATAAAATAAAAAATCTCTGGGAATCAAAATTATACAGGTTCTTGATACCCAGTGTAATCTTCCCATCTTTAGGCACATTCAAAAGTAGAGTTTTTTGTTAATAATTTATTGTTTTTGTTGTTGAAATTTTGTTGGAATGTGGGAAACTCATTTGCGCTATTTTGATTGAGTTTTCCATATTTCGATAAAAAATCTCGTGGTGTAAGGTATTGTAACGCACTATGCGGTCTTTCATTATTGTACATCCACATCCATATTTCTGTATGATTTCTCATTTGGCTTATGTTCTCAAAGAGGTAAACACTTAAAAACTTTGTCCGGAATGTTCTATTAAACCTCTCAATTAATGAGCTTTGTGTAGGTTTCCTTGGTTGAATGAAGCCTAGTTCGATATTCTCTTTGCGGCAATAATCTTTCATTTTTTCTGCAATAAATTCCGGTCCGTTGTCCACTCTTATTTTTTCTGGTTTTGTTCAAATTTTCTATATTTCTTTTGGTTTCACGAATGCTTTGCATTTCCACGCCATTCAATTAATTGTTTCAATTGCGAGATTACTTTTGCCGAGGGCAAGCTGCTGTCAATAGTTATATTCAAAATCTCTCTGTTAAAATCATCAACGATATTAAGAGTTCGCACGCTTTTACCATTTTCCAAACTGTCATGCATAAAATCCATACTCCAAGTTACATTTGGATAAATTGGGCGAACCAATGGTTGTTTTATCCGTGTTGGAAGCCGCTTTTTCCTTTTGCTTCTCAAATTTAATCTCATCGATTTATAAATCCTATAAACTCGCTTATGATTCCACCCAAAACCCAGATTTTTCAATCGATTATGCATCATCCAAAAGCCCCAGGTTTGGTTGGAATCTGCAAGCAGAACCAACTCGGCGCGGATCTCATCATCTGAACCTTTGTTCACCTTACGATAATAGAAAACTGAACTTCTTAAATTGAATACTTTAAACGCCTTGCGCAAACTCATTTTATGGATTTCTTTCGAATAATCCACCAATTCACGCTTCTCGCAAGGCGTCAGAGCTTTTTTTATTCAAGTCTTATATTTTTTTAATGATTTCATGATTTTGCGTAGCAAAGTTCGATTACATCTTTTAAAACCACAATCTCCAAAGTTTGCTCGGTAACAATTTTTTTTAATTGTGAAAGTTGCTTCTCCAACTCCTTCATTTTCGAAAGTTGATGAACATCCAATCCACCATATTTACTCTTCCAATTATAAAAGGTTGGCTGGCTAATTCCATGCTCCCGGCAAATCTCATTCACCGTTTTTCCTTATTTTTTTCAGATAATATCTTGATGATCTGAACTTCTGAAAATTTACTGTTTTTCATATTCTTCCCAAATTTAAAAACTCTAATTTTAACTGCCATAAATTTTTTCTTTTATTTGATAGTTACAACCCATTAGTATAAAAGTCAAAATAAATAAGGGTAATATTTTTCTCATTAACATCTCAATTTTGTTCGGTAGGGGCTCGATCTACCAATATTGTCGATGTTTTATTAGTCTGAGTGCTTACGGTTAGGAATTTCCGTACTCAGAATAAAAATACAAAAAATTTTTAGGAATAAATCTAATGGTAATGAATGTTTTGTCAAAATAAAAAAGATTTTATTTTAATCAATTTAAGGTTAGGATTGTAAAAAAGCTCAGCGTATAAAAACTGAGCTTTATTTTAGCCTATTTGGTTTTCTTTAATATGATTTCTTACTTTTTAATGATTTTTTTTATTAATTCTTTGTTATCCTTAGTAAGGATTTTAAGAAGGTAAATGCCTTTGGTTAAATGCGATACATTCATTTCAGAAGATTTGGAGAAGGCTGTTTGGCGACCGGACATATCATATAAGGTAGCGGAATTGACCGCAGTTCCGATATGAAGAACCTCTGAAACAGGATTAGGATACACCGAAACATTGGAAGTTTCTGGATTGCTAACGCGTAAAGTTGAAAAATTAATGGTGTAAGTGGCTACTCCCAAATCTGAGGTTCCAAGATAGACCGTTGCGTTATTTCCAGAAAAATCCGTCATCATGATATTGGTTTCTACATTAAATAGTTTTTCCGAATCAATAGAAGTCCAAGTGTTGCCATGATCGGAAGAGTAGGATAGTGCAAAATTGCTAGTTTGTGAACTTAAATTTGCGGCCACCAAATTACCGTCACCCGTATCAGAATAATCGATTTTTCTTACTTCCACGTCGGTTTTCTGCGCCCAGATTTGTCCGCCGTCCGTAGAAGAGAACACCCCTTTGGAACTCGCTATTGCTAATTCGCTTTTGTTGAAAGGATTCTGGGTAATATCATATAGGGAATCTGAAGAGGTGAGTACTGATAATCCTGAATCGAGATTGATCCAAGTGGCACCACCATCGGTAGTTTTATAAATTTCAGATCCAGCTAAAATCACTAATTCATTGGAAGAGGTTCCTGTGTGCAGTAATTTGAACACTGTTGCAGTAGAAGGAAGATACACATTTTCAATGTTGATTGCATCTGGATTTGAAACGTCTATTCTAATCACTTTCGCCTCTCCATTTTCATAAAAAGAAGCCCAGATTAGATTGTGATTCACGGGATCATTTTTCAAATCAAACATTCCATCAGAATAATTCATTTCCAAGAGTTGAAAAGTCTCGCCATGGTCGGAACTCATTTTTAAAGAACTACCCATAAAAGTATCAAGGGTGAACTTGAAAATTCTGCCTTCGGTATAAGAATCTGCGTAAACCTGAACACCGGAAGCATTTCCGAACATATTAAGCGCTCTCAAACCGTGTTCTGTTTCCACTTGGGTTGTAAGATTTTTATGCACAAAACCATATTGCACTCCATAATAAAGATGTTTGGGACCGGCGTTTTCATACTGGCTAATTCTCCCCATCGAATTGAAAAAAGGAGTCGTAATGGTTTCAAAAGTTTCCCCTGAATCTTGGGATATCATGGGTCTGTAGTTTTGCCCGATGACCAACTCATTCGCCCGTACCGGGTTGAAACTTACATTTAAACCGTAATAATAATCGGTCATATTATCTACATCATATTCCTTTTTCGACCAAGTGTTACCGCCGTCTTTAGAAATGGCTAATTCATCTTCTTCCAGCACATAGATGTAATTGTTCAGAGGGTTAAAGGATATTGCCAGAAAGTCATTGGAGATGCCCGTATTATTCCAATTGATAGGTACCGTACTCCAACTTGTGCCTCCATTGGTAGAATGGTACAATTGTTCATCTCCCTCATATTTATACCCTGTAGCCATATAAATATCATTGCTGTTGTTAGGGTTAAAAGCTATTGGTTTCAGGGTAATCCCCTGAAAAGTTTCAGTAAAATTATTGCCGCCGTCTTCTGAAATCAAAAGTCCACCTTCTACGCCCATCGAACCTTGGCTTCTCAATAAAAATAATTTGTCCGAATTGATTGGATCAAATGCCATGGTGTAAAGAAAAACTTTATCATGTTCGTTGGTATTGTAAATTTCTTTCCAGCTGTTGCTGCCGTCTTTGGTTAAAAAAGCCCTTCCTAAAGGTTCTCCATCTACCCGCATATTGGTATCCATTATTAATAGATTAGGATCTTTTGGAGAAAAGCTGTAGGAATTAATTGTAGGATTTTCTGCAAGATTCGGTGCAATAAATCTTTTTACGACTGTTTTGGAGGTCAAATTAAAAACGGCAACCGCTGCCTGACTACCTCTTATCGCAAAGGTCAAGGTGGATCCGTCTCCACTGATTTTGAGTTGGGATAATGAATTCCCCAGGGATAAAGGCAAAGAGTACAAAACATCCCAAGTTACCCCGTTATCATCGGAAACGACAATATGATTACTTAAAGTGGCAGCATAAATTTTGTCTGGATTGGTTTTGTCATAATTTAGGTCGAAGATTCTACCCAAAGTATTGGTCGAATTTACATTTAATTGTGCCGATACCATCTGGCTTGCCATCATAAAGGCGGCGGTAATGAGTAATGGTAATTTTTTCATTGAATTAATATTTAGTTTTAATTTTCCAAATATTCACAATAATAAAAAACAATACCCATAAATCCCCGGAAATTGCAGGACATACTTTTGGAAAAAGTGTGACAATTTCGTTAAATTCCTGAAATATAGACAAATAAGTCTCCATCTCCTGCGAGATTCATTTTTCGGCCGATGCGCTCTTTTCTTTTTCTGCAGGCTTCCAAAGTAATATTCAGGAGTGAGGAAACCTCTTTGGAACTCAGATTCATGTACACATAAGACAAAAAACGGATGTCGTTAGAACTTAAATCCGAATGTCTTTCTCTTAGTCTCTGCAGAAATCCCTGATTAACTTCCTCGAAATGGAATAAAAAATCCGACTGTTCGTTCTCTTCTCTGATGCCTTGTTTCAGTTGATTCACAGCAGCAGATAATGACGAACTATTTTCGATGGCAGGTTGCAACATCAGCGACTGCACTACTTTTTCAATAAGTTCATTTTTGCTCGATAGCTGAAGCACCTTTACCATCAGCTTCCTGTTTTTGGCTTCAATTTCGTTTTTTAATTTTTCCTGTTGAAGCAGCGACTGCATTTCGTTCTCTTTATAATGGTTCCGAAGGATTTCTTTGTCTTTCTTTTCCTGTTCCAGCTCCAGTTCTATTATTTTTTTTGTGGTTTCCTCAATCACTTTTTCCTGTTTCATCCGGATGTTTTTATTTCTGAGGAATAAAAAGATGCCTCCAATAAACATCAAAATACAACCGGTACTGATGATGAAAATAAGACGTTCGGACTGCAGTTTTCTTTTGCTGTCGGCTAAATTCTTTTCAGAATTCTGCAATTCAAATTTAATTCGGCTGTTTTCAAATAATCTTCCGTTTTTAATGATATTGATGGAATCGTGCACCACAATCACCGAATCTTTATACCGCAATGCTTGTTTTAGATCATTTTTTTGTTCATAGATTTCGGTTAAGTTTTGAAATATACTTTCTTTATTTAAAATTCCTGCATTTTCGTCCAGTGCCTTTTGACAATAGCTAATTGCATCGCCTAACCGATTTCGATTTTTAGCAATCTGAGCCAATAATAAAAATACCGCCACCCTGTTTTCTTTGTTCTGAATCCCTTTTAATTCCGGCAAGATGCTGAATGAAAGTTTTTGGGCATCAACATATTTCTTTCGTAAAACAAAATTTTCTGCCTGTACAATCTGAGCCTGTAAAAGGAGTTCTTTAAGGCTTAATACGGCAAAAGCCTCCTGAATATAGGCCGTAGACTTATCCAATTGTTGGGTTTGATTGGCGACCGTGGCAATGTTGATCGCGTAAATACCGATCTTAATGCTGTCTCCACTTTTTTGAGCAAGCTCGTAAGCTTTGAGGAAATAGTCTTCGGACTTCACATATTTTTTTTCCTCAGAATAAAGAATCGCAATATTATTAAGCACCGTCATTTCCGACTTGTAATCCAAATACATCAATGCAATTTTATACGCTTCGAGGTAATTATTGAGCGCTTCTCCATAATCCAACATGGCATAGAAATTTGCCCCGATGTTATTAAGGGCTAAGAATTCCTGTCGGTGCCATTGGTTTTCTTTCGCCAACGATCGGGCATCTGTAAGGATTTCCAAAGACTTGGAGTGATTTCTTTCCTTCATGGCTTTGACTCCCTCTAAAATCAGCTGGTCACAGGCTTTGATGGTAGTGGCAAAAATGGGTTGAGAATAAAAAAAGAGGAGAAAAAGAAAGAGTGTTTTAAAGGATGAAATCTTCCACAGCTTCATTGTATAAAAATTTGTTTGTAAATATAAGGAAGAAATTAATGAGGTTATTTTATTATTGAGAGACATAAACCGTCTCGAGATGAAAAAAATAATAAGCACTGCTGCGAAAAGTCTCCTACTTTGAGCAATTTATTTTAATCAATCCATTATTAATTGCAAATCACAATTTCCTACATAAACATTTTAAACAAAATATCGTCGGCATGCAATTCATGACTTTCATGCTACGTAAGTACCGTATTGGTAGGGTTTGCATCCGCTGCTAATTTATGTTGCAACTTCGTGGCTTGTTACACAAAATTAAAAATAAAAGAGTCGCAAATCATATTAAAAAAAATGGCTGGAGCAGATTTGTATGCCGTATTAATATCAATACTTAAAGCACGCTGTGTAGAAAAAGTCACCGACTACAAATCCGCGCCATCGGGAGTGCAATCTGTACTCCTATTACAAACTAGCTTTTCTAAACGGGTTTGCTCACTAGTCTATTAAGTAAAATACAATCCAAGCGGAAAGTAACGGTGTAGTTGTAGGTCATCATATTTATCCGCCAACCGTACTCCCATCAATATCTTCGCAAAAAAAACCAAGAAAAAGAATTCCGACATCAGGTTTTTGTGGCAGGATTACATATTCGATTAACACTTCGTACCTGCTTCTAGAAATACCGTGTATTATGTGCAGGTTATTCAGGGGTAGCCTCGCTTCCAGCTAATATTCCCCCGTCTATATTCAATTCTGTTCCGGTAATATATTTTGATTCATTTGTCGATAGAAATAATGCTCCATATGCCACATCGATTGGTTCTCCAAAATGACCAAGTGGAATTCCATTTTCTATAGATTTTATCATTTTTTTCCTTTCTTCTCCTTTTCCCAACATCATATCCCACATAGGGGTCATTATCGCTGCTGGATGTATGCTGTTGCATCGTATATGATATCCTTTTTCTGCGCAATAAAGCGCAACACTTTTCGTGTGATTTCTAGATGAGGCTTTACTAGAAGCGTATGCAACTGCTGTTGGAATACCAACAATTCCACTTCTCGAAGAAATATTTACTATTGCTCCTCCTTTCTCTTTCATCAATTTGATCGCATACTTGCATCCTAACATTACTCCATTGGAATTAACATGGTGTACTTCATTCCAAGAATTTAAATCAACATTTTCCGCATCAAATGGACCGGTAGTCTCAAGAAAACCTGTTATTCCAGCATTATTAATGAGAACGTCTAATTGGCCATATTTTTCTGAAATTTTATTGGTTACTTCTATCCATTCTTCTTCGCTTTTCACATCTAAATGGAAATATTCGGATTGGTTCCCTAATTCTTTAGATAGTTCTTTTCCTTCTTCATCTAAAAGATCAGTTACAATAACCGTTGCTCCTTCAGAGCAGAACAATTCCGCTATGGCTTTTCCTATTCCTCTTGCAGAACCTGTAATAAGAACAATTTTATTTTCTAATCTTCCTTTCATTCGATATTCTTTTTTTATTTAAACATAACGACTGGGTATTTCCGGATGCGAGATAAACATACGAAAATTTTCTACTTGTGAAAAGCCTTTTTAATCGTTAAAATCTTCGTTGAAAACTTTATATCCACTTGTAGTAATACCAAGATTAAAAATCTCCGTTTAACGGGTTTTCATTTCTTTTCTATAGACAAAACGAAAGCTTAGTTATTGTAGGCAGTGCTTTATTTTGAAAATTTAAACTTCTTACTATTCAAAGCTTTCTGTTTTATCCATTGAATTGAAATAGCAACAGTTTCTGTAATATCGCCGGAAGAAGTATCGTGACCTAACGCTGAAAACAAAGTATATTCGAAAGGTTTGCCTTGAACTTTGAATATATTAAGTTGCTCTATACATAACTTTACTGGAATTTGAATATCTTTCTCGCCGAAAAGCCAAAGTCCTGGAATTGAAAGTGTATTCAAAGAATTTTTTGGATCAGTTGCTGTAAACTGATACCGGTCAGGATCATTTTTGATATGTTCATGAGCTTCTGCATCCGTATGATTTTCCCAAAAGTTATTATTTCCGTTGGTGTAAAACTGAAATCGCATTTGTTCTAGTGTTGTAATGGTCGGGGAACTAAATAAAACCATAAATTCTATTTGTGGGTTTTTGTTTGCAGCAATGGGTATGATCCATCCTGCTTGACTGAAACCAAGTAATCCGATAGGGGTCTTTTTATCTTTCAAATAAGTTCGAAATAGATGTACTGCTGCATTTGCATCTTGAGATAATAAATTAAGATTGGTAGGGTCAATATTATTCGTGCCAACAGATGGTCCTACATATACGCCACCAGATTCTCCAACTCCACGTTTATCATAGGTCAACACAGCAATACCTTCTTTGGCAAGACGTTTTGCGAATTCCATTTCTCTTTTTACAGGATCAGATCCATGAACAATTACAACTGCCGCAAATATTTTTTTAGGCGTTAAAATGGAGCCTGCAAGAGTGATACCCTGACTTTCAAACTTTACATCTTGAATGGTGAACTCAGCCGATTGAGAAAATACCTTTTCTGGTAAAGCTATAAATAGTAACCAAAAAAATAATTTAGAAGAAAAGTTCATGTTCATTTTAGTTTAATATAAAAGATGGTCTTGGATTGTTGACCAGTGCTAGCATTGCCTACAACGATTGGTTATTTTCGCACGAGGTATAAAAATACGAAACTTTCTCTTTGCTAAAAACTTAATTAATTGCTATAATCTTCAATAAATATTTCATATCTGATTGTTGTATATGTTATGGGCAGTTTCTATTGATTTCTTTTTCAGTTTCCAAGCTATTTTTTGTAACTGTTTTTTAATAAGTTCTTAAAAAATAGAAGTAGCGATTTTTTCTTAAATACTGTATTTAGGTGGTGCACTTTGTCTCGGAATAAGTGGTGCACTTTGTGTTGGAATGTTGGTGCAGTTTACAGTGGAATATTTAAAAATTTCCGATTAGATTAAATAAGCATGAAAATAGGTTCCGCATTCGCCGTGCGTTGCATGCGTTTTATCTCACCGATTCCTTTTATCAGAAGATTTCTGAGATTCAAAAACCCGATTTGGTATTTATTTGTGTAAAAGAATATAATTTAGAAAACGTTTGTCATGAATTAGCCCAAGTTATTTCAACAGAAACCGTGTTATTTCCGATGATGAATGGCGCTGATATTTATGACCGAATCCGTGCGATACTGCCTAAGAATATTATTCTTCTTCTTCTGTCCTGCGTCTATGTGGCTTCACATATCAAAGAAAAAGGAATCGTGGAGCACAAAGGCAAACCAGGGAAAGTGATTTTTGCTAAAGACCCAGCGCACCTTTCTGAAAATGTTGACTGGATTGTCAATCTGATAGAAAAAAGTAAAATAAGTTTTGAATATAAGGAAAATGCTTTAGAAGATATTTGGACCAAATTTATTTTTATTGTAAGTTTTGGATTGGTTACTGCAAAATATAATTCTTCCATTGGAGCAGTCTGCTCCAATCAATCTCAAAAAGAAGAAGCTACAAAAATAATGGCGGAAATAAAATCAATCGCAGATAGAAAAGGAATTTATTTAGAAGATGACATTATTTTTAAAACATTTGAAAAAGCAAATACCTTTTCTCCACAAACACCAACATCCCTGCAACTCGATGTGAATTTAGGTAAAGAGAATAATGAATTAGAACTGTTTGCAGGTGCAGTAATACGATATGGAAAGGAGCTCAAAATCAATACATTTAATACCGAATTAATCTACGAAGAAATAAAGACGATGCTCCTATGAAAAGATAGTGCAGCAATCCACCCTTTTAATTGATGCGAGCAAGTGAAATGACGATAACCTCTTTTGAAGTAATGTAAGAGCGGTTTTTTTGATTTACACCGATTTCTAATTTGAACTGTTTCTCACTTCAAAAAGGGGTAGATCGCGTTTTATATTTTAAAGAAATATCAGATTTATGTTTTGAAAAAAATGCGATATTGGGTGAACTTTTCTTATTGTAAAAAGTACTTCAAATTGTTTGTATGATAGGTTGATGAAAAAAAACATGAAATGATATAAACAAATATCCGGTAAAGATATCAAACCAGGATTTTTTTTAAGTAAAAATATGCTCGACCTTATTTTGTGAAGAAGCTCC
The DNA here is from genome assembly GCF_056279225.1 of Chryseobacterium sp. UYP7. Classification (NCBI taxonomy): domain Bacteria; kingdom Pseudomonadati; phylum Bacteroidota; class Flavobacteriia; order Flavobacteriales; family Weeksellaceae; genus Chryseobacterium; species Chryseobacterium sp. UYP7. The sequence continues at coordinate 44,640 of NZ_JBWBQW010000008.1, read as the reverse complement.
GAAAAGTCAGGAGACTTCGGAGCGCAGTTGCGTAGTTCCACTTTGTCAGACAAAAGCATTTCTCAACAGATCGCTTTTTTCAAAGCCTTCACACTGCAGCTGCGCAACCTTATCGAAGTAGGAGGAAGCGAAAATGTATCAATAAGAATTACTGATCTTATTGCATTACGCTGTAATGAATATAACCAATTTTCCTGCTCTTTGCGATTTCAACTTTGTACCACAGATTTTGGTATTCCAATATCATCACTTTCGTTCCGTTACGTACTTTTTCCAGAATTTCTGCATTTAAGTCGGGGCGTGTTCTAACATTGACCATATTCATTCTAAGGATAATAAATTTACCCACAACGGGGGTTTCCCAAGTGTTAGATGCATCCCTTTTATTTTCACTTTTTGGTCTTTTGTAGATCCCTACAGTTGATTTGCCCGCCGGTCTTTTAGAGGTGATCACAGGGGATTTTGTTTTTATCTTTTTAGGAGCAGCTTTGTAAGCAGAAAAGCTTCTGCCTGAAAAACTGCCACTGCACACTCCACAACTGCCACCTGAGGAACAATGTGCACACCGTGAACAATTGGAGCAGGCAGCGCAACTTGATGAACCTGTGCATCGAGCTTCTTCGACACTTTTTTTTGCACTATCATTTGCTTTTACGCATGAAATCAAAAAGAAGGCAGTGATAAGTATTTGTAAAAATATTTTCATATTATTTATTTTTTTAACCTCTGTTAATGAAGGCATCATTTAAAGCATTTACGATTTTCTGAATATAGATTTTATCTTTGGATACAATACTGTTGGCTTCGCCGGCATTGGTACTGATACGCACTGCGTACTCATTTTTAATGGAGGTGAACCACCATATTCCCAGAGCAATCAAGACTATGCCGACATAAAAAATATCTTTCGAAAACAGTACAACCAATCCGATAAGGATTAATAAAATGGCTTTTACCTTACTTTTGACAATTTCGAAAATATGAACCGAGGAAATGTTTCGCATGGTATAGGTTTTAGACTGCGTAACATATCTTGAAGGGGTGACTGTTACCCAGGCATCCTGATAAAAAATTCTTTCGTTGTTGGTTTCCATGATTATGTGTTTTTTAGGATTGTGTATTAAAGGTTATTTCTGGTCTCCAGGTTGATGTTCATGCGGTTTCAATGCAGGGTGTTTCGGTTTTGTCTCAGGGGTAACCCGTCTTCTTCGGTCCGGCGTCCCATCCTCTTTCTTAGGCTTTGGACCTGGTTTTATTGCAGTTATATTCATTGTGTTTTGTGGAATTAATAATTTTTTTTGTTAGGAAAAGATTAAAAAGGGATCTTCTTCATTTCATGAAGAACTCTTTTATAAAAGTTTAATAAGAACTGTTATCCCTTAGGAAGTGTGACATGGTTTAGAGCACGTTTTGCATCCATTGGATTTGGTATATGTTTTTTTAGCTTCTCTTACCGCTGTATCACAGTTATAAAATTCTCCCAGATATGATCTATTGATCAAAGAGGGCAGATAGGTACAATGAATGTGATGTACCTCATGATCTCCGTTCGGTTGTGCATTTTTGTTGACATAATACTTTTTCATAAAATTGTGTTTAATTTGTTTAACACTCAAAAGTATATTGTTTTGGCAGAATTATATTATGGAAAACCATAATATCGCAATACTTTTTTTAATCATAAAAATTTGAGATCAGAGTATTCCTAAATCTTTGCACAGGACAATCATTTCTATATTATTTTTTGCATCTAGCATTTCACGAAGGTCATTGAGTCGTTTTTCAACTGCGCTGCGGCTGTCAGGTTTTATACTGTGATCGGAAAAATGTTTTACTATTTCTTTCTGTTTCCACCCTTTTGCGATCAACTGTAAGAGACTTAAATCATAGTTGGTGAGGCTTTGGGTGGTATTTCTGATCGCATTGAGAAGGTGTTGAGGGAGGATTTTTTCGCCGGTGAAGACTTTTTTAATCGTGGTGACGAGTTCGCTCCCGTCATTTCTGCCTTTGCTCACAAAACCGTCAATGTTGTATCCTTTAAAAAGTTCGTCTATAACCGCCGGCTTTTTTTCAATAGAAAAGGCAATAATTTTAAGGTCGGGTTGAAGAGCCAATGCTTCACGGATCAGTTCCTGTCCGGTAGTTAAGCGCTGAGCCCGGTGGTCCGCAATAAATCCCAAGTCGGTGATGAGTAACTGAAAAGGATTGTTTTCTTGTAATGCATTTTTTAATTTGGTGTAGGCATCATCACAGTAATTTGCAAATGTAAAATCTTTAATCATCAATTCTTTTAAGGTATTAATGACCCCTAAATTTTCTATTTCGTGATCTTCTGCGATCAGAACTTTGGTAAACATGCTCAATTATTTGAAATTAAAATATCAATCATTAGACCTCCATTAGGATTCGGTTCAAAATTAAATGTTCCGCCCAGTTTTTCAATACGGTTTTCCATATTGTGAAGTCCTGATTTTTCTGAGGCGCCTGAAACGTCCATCCCAATTCCATTATCGGTGTATTTAATGTGAACATTTTTTTCCCGTTCTTCAAAAATAAGAGAGGCAAATTTAGCCTCACTATGTTTTCTCATATTGACCATTAATTCGCGTAAGACATAAAAAATTTCCATCTGATTCGCAGCGCACAGTTGCTCCCAAATTTGAGGAGTATTCCCAATAATGAGAATACGTTGATGATCGGATGAGTAAGACACCAACATCTCGTATAAATGAAGGGAAAATTCTTTATGGGATTCTGATTCATAATCATCTTTCGCAATATCACGTGACTCTTCATACAATTTTTCAATTCCGTTCAGCAGGATCTTTTTATCAATGTTCGGATTGTTTTCTATTTCGACCATGATATGGTACAGTCCGTTGGCTACTACATCATGAACTTTCTTCGAATATTTAATCTGCGTATCCTTCACGGCGATTTCTTTTCGGTGCGCCTGCTGTTTTCGCCATTTAAAGAATGCAATTACACCAATTCCTACTAGAGCAATCAATGTCAGAATAGATATCCGCTGATTCAAAATCTGATTTTGTGAATCCAGTATATCGGCCTTGTTTTTTTCCGACTCGTAGATCACGGAGGTGAACTGATTTTTTGATCTATTTTTACTATTTTCGAGACTGTCATTCAGTTTCCGGTACTGATCAAAAAGAGGTTTAATGTTTTCGCCTCCTGACGCATCCATCATCTTTTTCAATGCCTCTAACTGATCATCCGAATTTCCGGTTTTTCTCGCATTGTCGTACATTGCCGCGGCAAATTCGTAGGATTTAAGTGAATTGGTAGGATGGTAAAAATCTGCCAGGTGAGCGAGACTGGCCGTCATTCCAAAACGGTCGTTGTTTTTTTTTCTTTTTTTTAAAATATTCAACATTTCGCTTCCCGCCTTATTGCTTTTGCCAGATAAAAATTGCACATAAGCAAAATTGTCCAGAACCCTGTTACGGAAGTTAATACTGTCTTTAATAGTTGGGTTTTGGGAAATTTCTTTGAATATGTTTTCGGCCTCGGAATATTCTCCCATTTTAAGGTGGGAAATGCCTATATTGTTCTTAATGCTTAATTTAGAATAGGTGTTTTCGGTAAGCAGTAACGCTTTATCATACCAGTATACCGCTTCTTTGTTGTTTTTCAAATAGTTATGGTTGATGGCAAACTGATTGTACACGGAGGTGAGCAATATTTCATCTTTCCCGGCAAGGCGGGCGGCTTTGCTCAGATTTTCGTTGCTGCCGAGAACATCTCCTTTTTCAGTCTGTATAATTGCAAGAAAAATGAGGGAGTAGGAGGCATCGTTATATTTTTTTTCGAGGAGGTACCCTTGATACGCCTGATAAAAATAAGGAAAGGATGCATCGTAGTTTGAGTGATCGTACAAATTTTCCCCTTTTTTATAAGCTGTATCTGCAAGAGACGACTCTTTACTATTTCTACAGGAGAAATGCAAAAGCAGGATTAATAAAAAAAGGGAATGAACTGTTTTCATTCCCCTAAATTAATAAAAATAACGTTACTTTCTCGGAGGGATCGGCTGTGTTTCGCCTCCCGTGTCACCATCGGCGTTGGAAGGTTGATTCTGGTTCACGGGATGATTCTGGTCAAGCTTTGCTGAATGATGATTTGTCGTATTCGTATGGTTAAAGTTTAACCCTAAAAGGATCATTAATAATTGTAACATTGGTAAAAAATTTAAGATTGAATAATACACATGCATGTTCAGAACACAGGTTCTGATCAGAGGGCATGAAAAAAAGAAGCGCTTCTTAAAATTTTCAGGGAAGTACGGCAGGTGATTAACAAAGGGGAATTCCGCTTCCCCAAAACCAGTTTTACCCTCTGCTTTTTCTGCCGTTTTTTAAAATCAGTTTTGTAACTTTGTTTTTTTAAGAGTTTCTTATCTCACTGATTTATAGGACAAAGTAACGGCTGATCAAATGAATTTGGAAGACAGGGGAAAGACAGCTTGAAGACAGAATATCTGCTTTGTTTTATGGAAAACCTTATTTTTCAGGACATCAATCTGTCTATTTTTAGACAATAATTTTAAATATTTCTTCCGACTGCTATGCAAAAAAAACGAGCTCTTCTTAAAATGGTGTTTGATAAGGCCAGAACAGAACTTCCGCAAGGAAGCATTACGACGCTTGCCTCTTATTTAAGTGCACATTTTGAAGAACGTTTTGGGCACGCTAAAAATGAAAGAACATTTGTGAGGTATCATAAAAATCTCGTGGTCGATCATGTGGATTATGGAATCGATGAAATCACGCTTGATCGCTTAAGCGCGTATGTGGGTTTTAAAAATTTTGCAGAATTTTCATGGAAAGCCAAAGAGGAAGAGGCCCAATTAAAACATCCCTTACAGGTTACGGTTTCAGATGGGGAAAATGAAGTGAGCACGCTTTCGGAAACGCTCTCCAATATTGTGATTCATATCACCAACTCACCGGTGTTCACGCTTCCGCAGTTTATTTCGCATCATAAAAACAGTTTTGGTATGGTGGGCTTTTTGTTACTGGGAAGTTTTATTGCGAGTCGATCGGGATACTTTCAACAGCAAAAAGCGCAGCCTCTGATCGTGAAAGGCAATCCTGTGCAGACTGAGATCGCTCAGAATCCCATCTTGATTCCACAACCATTGATATCAGCAGTAAATGCTACTCCTGCTTCTACTATAATAGTTCCACAGGAACGGAAAAAGGAGTGTATGTACTGGAAAGAAGACCACTATGAAGCGGTTTTCTGCGATGAAAAAATAGCAGGATCCACCGTTATCGCATGGGATGAAGGAAAATACAAACAGCTGAAAAAAATCAATTTACCCGATACCTTAACGGTGGATAATGCGATGGGAAAAGTTTGGTATGACAAGTCGAACAATCAACTTGAATATTTTACTAATTTTGGAATTCATCCTTTGAACGGTAAAACACTGAGACCAATTACGAAGCATATTGTTGAAAATCATCTCGAATGAAGTAATTCATTTATTAAAGTCCATTTTAGAATCAACAGGAGGAAAATTAGGTTGCATATTCTGAATCCTGTTATGTCCAATTCTTTTTTAGATAATTTGAAATGACTGGCATTTAGTTACCATTTGATAGTCGATCTACGCTTTGTCGTGGAGTATTTTTAGAGTAAATAGGCGACTTTTCCTGAAATAGATTCACACAACAATTTTACAGGTTAGATCAATTACAAGAGAATTTTTAAAATCAATAATTAGACCTAGTTTCAAGAGAGACTATATAAATAAAAACTATAAATATAAGATGTATTTATAGTTGTAAATTACGGTTAACCGTAAGGTTTTTAGATTGTTGTAATGTAAATTTGAATTTAAACTTAATACCTTATCATTATGGCAAAAACCGCAGCATTCCACAGTCCTCAACAGAAAGTTCATCACAACAACACGTCCTGTACAGAAGGAAACAACATTGAAGCAAGAAACAGAAAAGATGGAACGGGGGGCAAACCACTTTGTTCGCACTGTGCAAAGCTTTAATAAGACTCTTTAATCAGAAGGCTCACCACGATCGGTGAGCCTTTTTCGTTAATTGCAATAAATGAGAAGCTACTTCTTCAATTCATCAATTTTACTTTTCGCATCGGTAAATGCTGTTTCAATGGTATCGCCATCATTAATAAAAAAGGTATTATCTGTTCCAAATTTTTCAAGTTTGATATACCAATTAGCTTTTCCTTTACTAACGTAATAGCCAACCTGAAAACCATCAACAGTCACAAATTTGTTTTCCATATAGTCTGAGTTAGCGGCAATATCGTTGACGACTTTGCCCTTCAGAACTTTTACAGCTTTTAACAATTCAATCAGATCGGCGTATTCGATTGAGGCAACACTGTTGCTTTATTTGCCCTCTTTTGTTATTTGATAAAAGTACGCCGTAGCTACTCCATTTGTTATTTTTCTAACTCTTGTTTCTGCAGACCCATAGGAGGCGGATAGGTTGGGTAGTTTATTATCGACAAACTTTGTGATACTACCGGTTTTCGACGCAAAGACATCCATTTTAGTTTTTACGGATTCTGCTTCTTTTTTAACATCTTGTCCGTAGGAGAGAGTAGTGATAAAAAGGATTCCAGAAAAAAAGCATAATTTTTTTAGCATTGTATATTTTTTTTACAAAACAAAATTATCTGTTTAATATATTAGCTCATTACGGAAAACCACAAATCATAGTTGCTGAATTGTCATATATTTATAAAAATTTACAACCAATTTAATTATCTTCAAAACTAAAAGCCGATGACCTTATTTCTCCTATTTGTTATTTTCTTACTCCTCCTCATTTTTATAAGCCAAATCAATGCGAAGAAAAAGGAAATCACAGCATTCAAAATAAAAATTCAGGAATTAACAACAGTCAATGTTAATTTAACAGCCACCAATCAGAATTTAAATCAAAGTGTAACAGGCCTGAATGTACAGGTGTCTTCGCTAAATAAATATCAGGGAATCGTTGACACGGAGAAGAAAGCCAATGAACTTCTTGCAGATGCGGGTCATAATGCTCAATTAATTATTAGTGCAGCAGAAGACTACAAGTTGAATATTCTGAATGATGAAACAAAAATTAGAGGAGAAGCAGAGGAGACGCTAAATGCTGCTAGAAATCAGTCTAAATTAATACTCGAACAATCACAAGTGAAATTGGATTCATCAGTACATGAATCTGCTAAGATTATTCAGCTCGCAGAAGAAAAAGCGATAGAAATTGCAGGTAGTGCTTATGAAGCAATGAAAAATGCTGAAGAATATCAAAAGACGGTCACTGCCATGAAAAATATTATAAAAGGATATGGTGACGAGTATTTGAAACCAACTTTTAGTCTTTTAGACGATTTAGCAGAAGAATTTGGCCATACAGAGGCGGGGCAGCAATTAAAAATTGCTCGGGATCGAAATAACAGTTTAGTAAGAACAGAATTGGCTGCTAAATGTGACTATGTAGAATCAAACAGAAAAAAAACTGCGGTTAATTTTGTGCTCGATGCCTTTAATGGTAAAATTGATTCTATTTTATCTAAAGTTAAAAAAGACAATTATGGTATTCTGGAGCAAAAAATGAAAGATGCTTATTACATTGTAAATAATAACGGAAAAGCATTTAGAAATGCTGAAATCACAACCGAATATTTAAATTCTAGGGTAGATGAATTGCATTGGGCGGTCATTGTACAGGAACTGAAATGGGCAGAAAAAGAAGAGCAACGGCTTATCCGGGAACAAATACGGGAAGAAGAAAAAGCCAGACGCGAATATGAGAAAGCAATTAAAGAAGCTGAAAAAGAAGAGCAACTCCTGAAAAAATTAATTGAAAAAGCGCAGAGAGAAGTAGAGAAAGCCAATGAGGAGGAGAAAGCACAGTTCCTGGATCAATTAAACGATCTCCAAGAAAAGTTGAGGACTGCTGAAGAAAAAAATCAGCGGGCAATTTCAATGGCACAACAGACCAAAGCAGGAAATGTATATGTTATTTCGAATATCGGATCCTTTGGAGAGGATGTCTTCAAAATCGGTATGACAAGAAGATTGGAGCCGTTAGATCGCATCCGAGAATTAGGGGATGCAAGCGTGCCCTTCGAATTTGATGTTCATGCGATGATCTACAGCGACAATGCACCTTCGCTAGAGCGGCAACTTCATAAAAGGTTTTTAAAACTGCAAATGAACAAAGTGAATCCGAGGAAAGAATTTTTTAAGATCGGTATAATTGAGATCAGGGATACTGTAAATGACTTGGGGATCACTGGGAAATGGACCATGGCTGCAGAAGCCAGACAATATAGAGAGAGTCTTGCGATTAATGAAGCGATAAAGAACAATATAAATCTGGAACGGGAATGGGAAAGCTTTCAGGAAGAGGCTGAAATTGAAATACAGGAGAGGGAAGTAGAGGCGATTGAATGAGAGGGATCACGATTTCTCAAGGAAGAAACGTCGAAGGCTGGATAAATATTGGAGATAAAATGTGTTTTTCGATTAATTATAATATTTTAATTTAAATTTACTTTAAAATAAAACCTATGATTAAAGATAACAAATTTTGCGATTTACAAGAATTGTCAGATGAGCAAATTTTAAAAGAGTTTGTTAAAAGATTTAACTGCGACGGTGCAATCCTATTATATTTGGAGAAAAATCATGAAAATGGAATCGCACAATGGGTAAATAATGATGGAAAGAAGTGGGTTAAAAACCTTATGCCCTTGATAAAAGAAATTCATACATAAACTAATATAAAACTAATACGATGAAAGGAGGTGGAGGCGGAAGCCTGAATTACAGCAGACCATTAGCTGGAGCAACAGTAGGAGGGAATCTCCAAGATGGTGATGAAGAATGTTTAAAAATTAAATTTGAAGCAGTTCTTAAAAAGTTGCAAAGTAAAATACAAACTTTAAACATTGGAGATGTTTTGCAACTTGATTTGGAGCCCGATATGCAATTGGTAAATGCATTGTCAGATGGTTTCTTATGTGGCACACTAGATGCGCCACAGGTAATTCAATTGCGAATTTGCATGAAAAAAGGATATAAATTTAAAGCTACAATAGTTGAACTGGATAGTAATTCATGTAGAGTAGTAGTACAGAATTTAATAACTATTCCATGATTGATATAGTTGGAGGAACGTACTATGAAGTCTGTCATGAACCCCAGTATGAGGATCTTTTTGGTTCTGGGTTAAGAGGAGCAGTAGCGTTGAGTGAAAAAGGAATTACAATTAATTATCATTCCTCAATTGGCAGGGAGTTAAAGGGTCAATTTGATTATAAAACTTCTCTATATGGTATCAAAGGTCACATGGAAGTTCAAGAAGAATCAGTTGTATTTGATTACTATCATCCATTATCAAAACCAACCCCTTATAATTTGCCCATTGATAATTTCAAGTTACCACCATTAAAAGCAAAAAACATTCTTTATTACGGCATGATCGAATGTGATTGCTCAGTTGACGGTGAATATGTGGTTTACGACCCGCAGAATCACGTAGGCTTTAAAGAAACAAACTCAAAAGCAAAACATTTAGCCTTAATTCTTAATAAAAATGAGGCAATGTTGTTAAGCGATAACATTAGTGATAATCTTACAATAGTTGGCAAACATTTATTAAAAACCGAAGGTGCAGAAGTAGTCGTAATTAAGAATGGAGCAAAAGGTGCAACTGTTTTTTTTGAAGATAAATGCACGGTTATTCCAATTTTTGAATCGGAATCAGTTTGGCCAATCGGTAGCGGCGATATTTTTTCTGCAGTATTTGCTTGGAAATGGATTATTGAAAAACTTTCACCACATGAATCAGCATTATATGCCTCAAAGTATACAGCTGATTATTGTAATTCTAAAAATATCCCTTTATCAACTGAACCAAGAGAATTTGATAGCATAGCACCAACTGGGAGAAAAAAAATATATTTAGCTGGCCCTTTCTTTACAATCGCTGAAAGATTTTTAATTAATGAAATACATTCTGTATTAGAAGGTTTTGATGTTGATGTTTTTTCGCCATACCATGATGCAGGCATATCAATAAATAGAGATGATAATAATGAATTGCTAAAAAAAGATATCGAAAATTTGGAAGATTGTGACGTGGTTTTAGCCATATTATCAGGTAATGATCCTGGGACAATCTTTGAAATTGGATATGCAAAAGCGCTAGGTAAAAGAGTAATTATTTTCTGTGAAAATTATAAAGATAGCGACTTGTTTATGTTCGAAGGAACTGATTGTGAATTGACCTCAGATTTACCGACTGCCATTTATAAGTCAACATGGTAAAAAAAGCATTTATAATTATCGGCCTGGGTTTTGGCGATGAAGGAAAAGGAATTGTTACTGATTTTCTTTCATACAAATGTCCAGATTCAATAATTGTGAGATTCAATGGTGGCCATCAGGCAGGACATTGTGTTGTAAATTCAGCCACTGGTAAAAGTCATATTTTCTCAAATTTGGGATCTGGTACATTTAGGGGATTACCTACTTATTGGTCGGCATATTGCACTTTTGCCCCAACATATTTTGTAGAAGAAATTTCAGATTTAGATATCGATTTAAAATTTTTCATTCATCGTAATTCGCCAGTGACAACTCATTACGATATTTTATATAATAGGACTTCGGAATTATCTCTTGGGAGTAAAAGGAAGGGAAGTTGCGGAGTTGGCTTTGGTGCAACGATCGACAGGAATCAAATTATTTCTTTAACAGTATCTGATTTGTTTAATGATGAAAAGTTTTTAATGGGAAAGCTTGGAGAGATTCGCAACTACTACAGAAAACTTATAAATATTGAGACTTCTTTTGATTTCAGTCATTTTGATCATGAAAGCGAAGATTTATTCTTTATGCAACAAATTGACTATCTAAAAAAAATAGAAGCAAACGGGTGCTTTACTATTGTCAATTCTGAACAAGAAATATTTAAAAATTGGAATTCTTTTATCTTTGAAGGATCACAAGGTATTCTAATAGATCAAAATTTTGGGACAAAACCCTACATAACAAAAAGTAATACGACTTCGGAAAATGCTGTCGAAATGCTAAAGCAATCTGGAATATCTATAGATACAGAAATTTTTTATGTAACACGGTCATATCAAACTAGGCATGGTAACGGTCCGTTTAAAGAAAATAATCCTACATTTCATCTAATTAACAATTCTACAGAGACCAACATAGATAATGAATATCAGGGAATAGTTCGAGCTAATTTTCTAGATATTGATGACTTAAAATATGCAATTAAATGTGATAACCAATACTCACATAATATCAATAGGAATTTGGTAATTACATGTCTTGATCATATGATATCAGAAGAGATACAAGTTTACCATAAAGGTGAATTGTTTATAACAAATTACAGAAATATTGCTAAACTCCTTAAGGTCAATTTTAAAGAGGTTTTCTTCAGTAAAAGTAATGTGTCAGAAAATATTTTTCAATAGAATTTTTTATCAAACTTTAGCTAATTAAGAAATAATATCACATTTTGCCAAATAATAGATTGATTTTTTGCTTATTAAAAACCACGTATGGAGTTTAGATTACCTGATGAAATAAAGGAGCGCATTTACAATGAGATAATTTCCTTAAATAATCCATTTGCATTAAATGAAAATTTCACTTTGATAGATTTCTTATCAAAGCTGATCAATTTAAAAGATTTGCCATCAGAAGATGAAAGATTTGAAAATGCTTACGAAGATGCAGTGCAGCATCTAGTAAATAACGATGACTGGGATTATGACTATACTTTTAGACATAGATTTAAAGTCTTAGAAAATAACGAGTTATTTAAAAAATTTGTAGAGATTGTAATAAGTGAGGTTTCAAATCCGGATAGTATAGCTATTTCCTCAATTGTTAATAACTACATTGAGAAATTTAATTATAAATTAATTAAATCCCGAAATCCTGACGGAAATCCTGTTTTCATAATCAGAGAAATTGATTTACGATTTAATGTTTTTGATATACCCGAAAATAAAATATTATTTTATGTCACCAAAAAAAATGAAATTGTTGATATTAAAGAATATCCTTGCTTTCTTTTGGAGTATGATTTTTGGGATGATTTTAGTTTCAAAACAAGATTTGAACTATCATATTATGACGTCGAAAAAAAATATTTAAATATTGGAAAAATAAAAATATTAAAACGTGGAGAATATAGAACTTATGAAGTCATTGAAAAGGAATTTTATAAATTAAGTAATGAGTATTGTAGCCTATTTTTAAATGAATACAGTTATTTTGAATTAAAAGAAATATTCGGAAATAATTTTGATTCTATTCTTGCGGCTCTAAATGACGCGGCTTACTTTCCAATAATCAATGAGAAATTTGAGAATGAAAAAGGCTTTATTGATTCATTATGTAGAAATGATAAAGTGTCTGAAAAAATATTAAGAACAATTCGACATAAACTTAGTTATGAAAATATATCCGACCTGTTTGTCTTTAATTACTTATTTACTCCTTTGTATTCTCAATCGAATGTAAATTTTAATTTTGATTTCAATGGTAGTACCCCAATAGCAAAAAGAGTATACAGTGTTATTGGAAAAAACGGAGTTGGGAAAACATTAATGATAAAGGATTTACTTGAAAATTTATCTAAAAAAAATTCTGAAATAATTAAGCCTCGAATTCCTCTTTACGGTAAAATAATACTAGTATCTTTTAGTTATTTTGATGCGTACGAAAAAATTAAAAATAAATTAGATTTTAATTATTTGTTTTGTGGACTTGTCGATATTGAAGAGAAAAGACCTCTAACTCATGATGAAATTAAGTCTAGATTAATTGCTTCTCTATTAAAACTTACTGAAAAAAATGTCTTGAACAAATATTTTTTTATTATTAGAGAATTTATTGATGAAGAAGTACTACGCCTCATTATCAAGATCCCGAGTGGCGATATTGATTTAGAATATTTTCGAAATAATGAATTCGTCAAATTGAAGATAAACATTAAAAGAGTTGCGGAAGTTGTTGATAAAATGAGTTCTGGTCAATTAGCTTTATTTTATATTATTACTGAAATTATTGCTAATATTAGATATAACTCATTGTTGATTTTTGATGAACCTGAAACTCACCTTCATCCTAATGCTATTACTGAGTTTATGTCAGCCTTAATGCAATTATTGGAAGAGTTTGATTCTTACTGTATTATTGCAACGCACTCGCCTTTAATTGTTAGAGAGATTTTTTCTGATTGTATTTATGTTTTTGAAAAAGAAGAAAATGTACCAAGCATAAGAAAATTAGAGTTTGAAACTTTTGGAGAAAATTTATCTACCTTAACTGAGGAAATATTTAATAATAGAGATGTGCCAAAATATTTTTTTAAAAGTATTGAAAAGCTTGTTGAGCAAGGAAAAAGTTATGAAGAAATTGAAAACCTTATTCAAGGAGAAGTTCCCTTGAATTTAAATGTGAAAATTTTAATAAAGAGTTTGGTAAAAAATAGAGATGAAGAATCTGAAGTATTATAATGATGACTGCTTTGCCATTCATAAAGAAGCGGTAAGTAATAAAAATGATAACGAAAGCAAGAGAGTTTTAATTTCTGTCGAAAATAAAGTTGAACGACAATACGGAGTTTATTTAGATAAATTTCAAAATAAAAAAATTTTTGAAGTCGTTTCAGATAACTTTTCAGATGTGGAGAAAGATATAATGATTGATTTGTACCAATATAAATCCTCTATAGTTAAGAAAATAAAAAAGAAAATATTAGATGGACAGGTTAGAACAATTAACGCTACTTGTCAATATTGTACTTTGAATTCTGTAAATTCGTTAGATCATTTTATACCGAAAGCTGATTTTCCTGAGTTTTCAGTAAATCCTTTAAACTTATTTCCTTGTTGTCCAGAATGTAATAGCAAAAAAAATAATTTTTGTTTCAATGGAAAAGAGAGCCTTTTTCTAAATTTATATCTTGATGAGCTTCCTGAAAAAGAATATTTGAGAGCAGAATTTGATTTTGCAGATGAAATTCCGTTGGTAACCTTTTCTTTACATAATCCTGATAATATTGAAGTTAATTTGTATAGAACAATTTGCAACCATTATGGAAGGTTGAATCTCTTAGAAAGGATGAGAGAAAAATCCAATGAAATAATTACCGAAATTATTCGCGCCTTGAAAACCAATTATAAACTGAATAATGACGTGGAATTTTTAAAAACTTTTATCGAAGATGAAGAAAAAGAAAACAAAGATGCTTATGGATTTAATCATTGGAAATCTATACTCAGATTATCTCTAATTCAATATGAAGAATTTTGGAGAAAATATATTGTAAATACATAAAATTATCTTTATTCCCCCAAAGTAAAATTTTTCTAACAATTTCTAAACTTTCTTTTATTTTTGTATAACAAATATTTCATGGAAGAAAATCATATATCAGCAAAAGGTGAAAGAGCAGCAATTGGTGGTTATCTACCACAGTTTGATGAATTTGCTCGATTTGTATATATCAATTTAATCAATAAAACTCTGGACTGGATAAGAGTTGCTGATCCACATGCTGAAAAATTAGATGATATACAGTATTCTACATACACGGAAATACACGCATATCAAATAAAGTGGACCATAGCAGATGCAGTAATATCATTCTCAAGTTTTCTGAAAATTTTTCCAAGCTTAGTAGTAAGCTGGAAAAAAATCAAAGCCAATAATCCTGGAAAAATAGTTGTACCACATCTTCTAACAAATAAAAGAGCATCGGAAAATGACCTTATAAAATTACAGGATGGTACAACTGCTTCATTTTCAGAATTTATTTATGATGTCCTCAATAAGATAAAGACAGGTTTGAGCCCAGACGATAACTGGAAACCTGCGCTGGAAAATCTTAAAAAGACTTGTGATTCTGAAGAAGAGTTTCATGAGTTTATCAACCTATTCGATTTCCAATACAATTACCAACAAAAAAAATTCAGTGTAAAGAATGCAAGACAAAATAAAGATGAGGAAGATCTTAAAAATTTAAGTAGACTCATCATCGAAAAGGTTGCCGATCCTAAAAAAATTGTTGAATTCTCCTACTCTAAAATCATTAGTGAACTAGGGTGGGATGATCGTTTTAAAACAATTTTCAATCACGAATTAATTGTAAATAAACCAACCTATCAACCAATTCAGACAACAATTGATGTACTGAATGAGAAGTTTAGCAAAGTCGAAAAAGGATATTTGTTTTTAATAGGCGGTCCTGGAACTGGTAAATCAACTTTACTGAATCAATGGTCGAAAAACATTAAAGAAAAAGTTATCAAATATTACGCATTTGATTTTTTAAGTCCTTCTTCGCCGATGAACTATTATGAAAGAGGAAATGCAACCAACCTTCTTTTCGATTTAGTATACCAACTGAAGGATGCAGGTGTATATCAAAAACCAATACTTCCCTATAAGGATATCGCATTTTTAAAAGATGTTTTTTTTGAACAGCTAAATATACTTGGGAATAAATATAGAGAAAACAGAGAAAAGACTGTTATCCTGATAGATGGACTAGATCATGTTCCACGAGAATACAAAGATTTGGCTAACACCTTCCTAAAAGAACTTCCATTACCTGAGGTTTTACCGGAAGGAATTATTATCGTTTTGGGAAGTCAGTCTTTTGAACTGCAAGATATTCCTCAAGAGATAAAAAAAGAATTCGGAACAAACGAGAGAACTATTAGGATGGATGCTATGACAAAATATAGCGTTCATCTATATGTAGACGCACTAAACTTAAATTTTTCGGTCACTAAAATGGAGAAAGATCTAATTTTTGAGAAATCGCAAGGTCATCCCTTATATCTCTCCTACATTACGAGCAGAATAGAAGACAGCGCTTCAATTGAAGAATTGCTAAGTGAACTAACTACGATCGACGGAAACATTGAAAACTACTATAGAAAGTTATGGATGCCCATTAACAGTGAAGAAGATCTTGTAGATTTTCTAGGGCTCATATCAAGAATCCATGGCAGTATCAAATTAAACTTTATCGAAGAATGGAATGTTAGCCGTAATATTCTAAGAGAATTTAAAGCTAAAGCCAAGATTCTTTTTAATGAAGAAAATAAGTCCCTTACATTCTTTCACAATTCCTTCAAACAATTTTTATTGACTGAAACCAGTATAAATTACCTCACAGATGCTTTTGATGAAAATGCTAATATGGACTATCATAAAAGATTAGCTACCTTCTATCTTAATTCGAAGGTTGTAAATTCATGGAATGCAAATTACCACCTGTTCCAAGCCAACGATTTTGAAAAATTTGTTGAAATTGTCACTCCTGGACACCTTTCAGAACAATTATTAGAATTTAGACCTTCAGGTGAAGTGAAGCAGGATGCCAAAATGGGGATTGAAATAGCCAGAAGAACAAAAAATATTTCGCTTCTTTTAAGATATTTATTCTCTCTATCAGAAATCCAAAGCAGGCTTTTCACCTTCAACCCGCTATCTTTTATCGAAGGACTTATTAATATCGAGAGGACAGATGATGCCATTGGATATTTAAGAAGCGGAAAGGCGCTGATCGCTGATCGTGCCACAGCATTAAGTATCGCCAGGTTATTTATAGAAAAAGATATCAAAACAGAAGGTCAATTATTATACGATCTAGCATACCCCGATATAATAATGAATCAAATGATAAAGATCGATGATTCTGTTCAATATGAGGAAGTCAAAAACCTACTGGAAGAATGGGTTTGTACATCAGTTTTCTTCGAAAAAATAGATGTGGTAATTGCCATTATCAGCAATATTGATATCTCAGCCGAATTAAATACTCATATCTCTGAAGATCCTCATCAAGATCTATCAAATTCTCTTATTTTTCAATTAGGTCACACATTGATTACTCAAAACAGATGGGATGATTTTAATAAGGTTCTGAAACTGGCTCAAAAATCAGATACAGATGCGAATAAGGGATTAAAAAATATCCTTTTACATCTTTTAAGAGAAGCTATAATACAATGTTTGGTAGAAAAGGATAAAAATAGGTCGTACATTTATTTGGAAATCCTAAGAAAATCCTTTATGAGAGAGGCTGTTTCGGATGATACAAAGATCCTCATTGCAGATCTCATCTACAGAGTAACCGAAGATAGAATTGAAGTCTTTGAGTGGATTAAAGAAATACGATATCCAACTACAGCTGAAATAGCCGAAGAATTAGGTTTGGATACCTCGCTTGACGAGTTTGAGACAATGATCAGGCTGAATAAATTACTTAATCTATGTAACAAAAATAGTACAATCGATGAGGCGGTACCTAAAGCAAAAGGAGATGAAGAAATTTTGGCCTTATTTCAGAGAATGCTATATCTGACCACAAGAATTTATACAGATGCTTTATTAAATGTGGAAATTCCAGATATCATAAACCGCATCCTTCCAATTGTGCGGTTTTACTATAGAGCATATACTCCTCATCACAAATTCTGGTATAAACTGACTAGCGCAAAAGATGCGTATTTCGATTTTCTTATTTATTCTGTGGGAGAACTAGGCGATGATGCTCTTCAGCAGACTGCTGAATTTATCTTTGAAGAATTTGAGAAAAATCCTAAATATTGGAAAGCTTCAGAGCAAAGAAACATTATCATTGCTCTAATTAGCAATGGCCAAAATTCAGCTGCTGTAGTAAAACAGTTGGAGAATATTGAACAATTCATGTTTGATGATCAAGATCTGGATAGTCGAGTTCAGGAATGTTTATCTCAAGCTAATGTTTACTCACTTATTAACAGATCCAGCAAATCCGAATATTTTCTGAAACAGTCGTTTGTTCAGTCGTTTGGTGTAGGCTATCGTAAAGATTACCAATACAGCACATGGATTGATTGGCTGAAAAAAATAAATACTAAAGATCCTGAAGGTACGGCAAATAGAATTACATGGTTTTTGTCTCATCTAAACCACATTAAAAGCACGACAGAAGGAAGAGCATACTGGCACGCATCTGAAGATTTATTAGAAGCTGGTCTGGAACATAATCTGAATAGTGGACTGATACAATTAAAGTGGCAACTTGAAAAAGGGCTTATCAATTTCATTGATTCCCACAGAATCTTCTTAAAACATGCTATTAGAAATACTAAAACTTATATTGAATACACATTGCTTATAGCATTGTATACAGATTTATACCTTGTAGTTGCCGAAGAAGAAGACACTCAGATTTTAGATGATATTTTGGAAAAGGGCTTTAAACTTTCCGGGGTAAAATTTTTAAGAGATTATCTCGAAACAATAATCCAAAAAATAAATACAAACGCATTTGAGACCAACAGACATGATTTGTTAAAAAATATTGAAAGATTTGTTCAAAGTAAAAATTTAGAAATTAGCAGTTTTGTAGAAAACTTTTCGATACCACCCTACATTGGAAGAAGAAGTGAATCAGGCAGCCACAATAATATTGTATTGAAGAATCCTTACTGTCGAATGAGTGAGGAAGAAATCCTTACTTTCTGCACTAATTTTGACTTTTTAAAACAATATATACTACGAGAAGATCAGGGAAATTCCTATTTTGACTGGTCTCTAATTATAAAGGAAATAAGTTCAAACTTTTCAGTAGAACAAATAAGGGAACTTACATCAACAATGCAGATTCGAAAAAGGGAATCGGGACTTTACTCCACTTTAAGCGAAGTAGCACTAAGAAAAGGTGATCGCATTCTGGCACTTGATCTCGCAAATAGAAGTTTGGAAATTTCAGGCGAATCAGGTTGGAACGTATCTTACGATGGTGGAAGTAGAATTAATGCTTTTAAAGCGTTGAGTAAAATTGATTCCGAATTATCATCTATAAAAGCATTTGAAATATTCGCTCAGGATGTACAGGCTAGTAATTATCCGGGATATTTTTTAGATGAATTAGATAACATTATTCCGCTTTTAGTAGAAAATGTCAATGAAATTGAAATATGGAATGAGGTTTTTTCTTATGTCCAAAGGCTTATGAATAATAGTGTTGTCAGTAAAGATGTACCTTCAATGTCTATCGAAAATATAAGTTTTGACAAAACACTTGTTGACTATATCATTTATTTGTGTGATTTTCCAATCTCCTTTGTTTCGGAAAATTCTAAATTGTTACTCGCCCGGTTCATTCATCTAAATAACGATTATGCAACCAACATTTTTAAGGGTGACTCAATTGATAATGATCTTATTTTCGATGTTTTATTACTTTTACATAAAATGGATTCTCCGTCAGCAAAAGATTTTATATCAAAATTTAAAATACTCAGCATATCACGTGATTTAGAAAAAAGATTATTTTCAAAAAAGGTACTTGAAAGTTATGCAGAAAAAATCTTAATTCCAAAGACCACTGAACTTCCGGGAATATACTCAATTCATTTACCCCCAAATACAATAAAATCTTCCTTTATAGTAGATAAAAAGTTAATGATTACTACAAATAATGAAACTGACCCAAGATACCTTACTCGTCCTTTTCTACATCTTATACGAATATTGTCAGACTGTTCTAACCTTCCCGTACAAAATATTATGTTTAGAACACAAACGATAATGAAAGAAATTGAAAATGAGTACAATTGGTCCGAAAAACATGAGCTAGAAATTCGTGCCCATTTAACTGACATTGATTTCAAGCATTCATTCCGCAAACCTTATATAGCAACGGCGAGAAGAGCGGTTATGATTGCGGCGGCAGAATTGATTGATTGTAATGTAATAGGTGAGTCCGAGATCGCTTCTTTCTTCGATTTGAAGGATCCAGCGATGCTGTTATTTCCAGCCGATAACAAACCATCTTTTATCCATGAAATAAAAGAAGTTGAAAACGGTGGTGTAAAAACAAATTGGGTTGATCGAATTGAAGAATCTGGCAGATTAAATGAAAAAATTATAAATCATGAGGGGTTTTTCATTATTGCAGAATATACATTTTTAAAAAATGTAGACTGGGAATTGCCTACAGAAATATTCATGAGCCAATTGTCCGATGAGGAATATTCTTACAATTATGGCACAGATGAAATATATGAAGTTATAGATATCCATCAAAGTGAAAGTTATAGCGAAATTCAAGATTGTAGTGATTCCATAGTCATTAAAAGAGATCAAATTTTGAATTTCGGACAGAATAAAGATAATTGGTTGGCCTTTAATCCTGTAATCGCAAAAAAATTAGGATGGAATCCTGTACAAGGAAGGCTCTTTGCTTGGAAAAATGTTAAAGATGAAATAATGGCCAAATCGGTTTATTGGATGAATGGAAATGTAAATATGGGAACAAGACATGATGGAGAGGTTGGAGAAGGCTGGTATGTGCAAATATCTGCTGAAGCTCTAAAAACACTCGAAACTTTATATCCAAATCTTTATTTTCAGAAAAAAATCAACAGATCTGCTGGAAATAATACTGAAGAAATTGAAAGCAGTATCCCTGTAAAAAATGACACGAATACAGGGGGGAATAATGATTTCTAACAATTTAGATGCATCATTATTATTTACGCATAGATAAAAAAATCAAGTATTTGCAGGACAAGAAAGTTTTTTATTCGGCAATAGGCAGAATTTTAGGAGTACGTCGGTTAAAGGTTAGCAGTTTTGTGGAGAATCAAAGTGTAACTTAATATCAAAATGTCCAAATTTACTTTAATAATTTTTTTTAAGCCCATTTAATTAAACCTATCTTCCATTTCTCATCTTGCAAACAAAACTAATACTCCGTTATTAGCTGCACTTTTTATCTAAATCTATCTTCTATTTCAGGTGTAATAGTTGGATTTAATTGTAATTCTCTCCATTCAGATAAGAATATATTTGCAATTTTTTCTAATTCTGGAAGTTTTTCAAGAATTACACCAACTGATTCAATCTCAATAGGAATAATGCCATGTGCAATATTTTTACGAATTGTATTACATTCATCAATCCAGTATTTTTGACCACCAATAAATTCCCAGTTTTCGCATTCACCCCAAATAGTTTTAAAACATTCCCAGATATGGCAAACTGTACCTTTACCTTGGCAATTGGTTTTATTAGGATTGTATTTTGAAGTGACAGTTTCGATTGAATTCCAATATGCTAAAAATCTATCAAATGGATCTTGGGAATATTGCCCTTTTCTAAACCAACTTAAAGCTCTTAAGAATGTTGTTTCTGTTAAACTTAGTAGTCTTGCTTCATTAAAAGAACTTATAAAATCCTCTCGGTCAATTATTCTTCTTACATTTTCGTATTTTTTTTGTACTAGTATGTTACTAACTAAATCCAATTGAAAAGGTAAATTTAATTTTAGAGACAAGACATCCAACATTCTACCAAAAAATAAAATAGCGGCTTTTTCAGCCAAATAAGAATTTGGAGCAAAAGCACTAATTGTAGCCGTAAAACCATTTACATGGCTTTGTATTTTTATATTACTATAAAAAGCGTCTGGATGCTCTAATTCTTTTCTTGTACTAAAGTTTATATTATTTTGTATAGTTACAGGACCAATAATATAAATGTCAACTTCCCAAATTGGAATATTATTGTGATTTGGCATAATTTTTTTCTCAAATATAAGATCATTATATATTAGAACCTTACGGTTTTCCGTAAAAGCAGAAAGGGTTTTTTTTACCCTTTTATAAAAACTAGAAATTCCAATTCTCGTCAGGTCAAAGCCGAGACTTTTATAAAAAGTATTCTGTGTAATAAAGGTCATTGATTACGAATCCGACATCGGGATCTTTTTGTATTCTATGTGTTTTTCGGGAAATACTTGCCATCTAAAAGACTCCGCTCCATTATTTCGGTAGAATCCAACGTCGCAAAATTATCGGCGACTAAATCTTTTACTCGTTGAAAGTCCTCTTTTGAACAATTAGGATAAACTCTGATCTTTATCTCCTTCAAAGCATTTTCATCTATTGGGAGATCTATATATTCCGGAAGACCATCCCTTTCTTCATGCTTGCAATTTGCATGTAGATAAAATCTAACTTCATCCTGAAATGACCAATATACATCTTTAAATCTAATTGGTGCTGCTATGTGAGATAAACTAATTTCATTACCATCTTCGTTTTCTCTCCAGTGTTCCTTCTTTAACGTGGCGAAGTTTTCATTATATTCAACTTTGACAATAAACCCATCCTCCTCATCCATAGGAGGTGCAAAGTAATATTTCTGACCATTTTGATACCAGTCGAAAAATGGTCTTGGATAAAATAGATTTTTAGCTGGATGACTATCTTCCACTGGCATTTTTTCCAAATACTGATCAGTTCCTGTAATAGGTATAGGAAATTTCTTATACCATTTAACAGGCATTTCAATGCGAACTCCGTTCGGAGAATACATCGCCCACTGGGGAATTTTTTCATTCTTATCTAGGACCCAACATGACAAGAAATAATTTTTTTTCAACATTTCTGGTAATCCGTCTGTTTCTGTTCTATCATCCATCAAATCAAATCGTTTGAAGCGAATAGTTTTATTTTTTAATATTAAACCTAAAGTTGTAATATCTGTATAATGGTATACTTTTTCAATCATCGTTTTGTGTATAGTTTATGTTTCCTTCCCTTGAAGTAATACTTTTACGTAATATCCCAATATCCAAAACCTTCTTCCACATAATCTTATGGTACCCCCGCCTAAAATCCAAAATTGTCTTTTAACCCTTCGGTAAAAACAAAATTGCAACTCTCGTCAGGATTTAAGTTTTGAAAATTTTTCTTTCGCTGCAATTTCTAAATTGATATAATATAATTCTTTTTGTGCTGTAAGTTTTTTCTCAAGACTTAAACATTCCTTAATGATTGATAAAATTGATTCTAGGGGTTGTAAAATAAATAGAGAGTGAAAATCTAACTCTAATAATCGGCATACTTTAAGCAAGTTAGTCCAACTAGTAGAATTCTCATATCTCTCTATTCTGCCAATAGTAGTACCATTGGACTCAAACATTAGACCCAAATCATCTTGTGAAAGTCTTCTTCTTAACCTTTCTACTTTTACTATACAGCCGATTTGTAAGCCTAAGGCATCAATTTCTTCATTACTAAATTCTTGCATTCAGTAAAATTTGTGATTATTAATAAAATTATTCGATACAAATATGTATTGAATAGAAAATATTTATTATATTTGTCTCAAGATTACAGTCAAAAATGTAATTTTGCGATACTTCAAAGAATAATAGAAGCTATTGCTTAGAACCTCGACTTGAAAACTGGTAATTTTAGTACACGAGAGGATAAGTATAGTAGCTCACGCTAAAGCGTGGGCTCACTTATCTGTGTACACGGTATACCAGTACCTCAAGTCGGATATGTTGAGTTCCACGCTGTTTTGTATCCAGTATTCTCAATTCCCTAAGCGCCCGCCTCTCAGAAAACAGTATCTACGACATTTACAATGGTGTGCACAACCATTGCGGCTTAATTGCTTTGCGGGAAATAAGATTACATACGCAACCTCTTCATGCTCTAAAATCATGAACAGACACATTCTCTACTTCATCGACAGCTCTTAAAAAAGCAAATTTTCATATCAATGCTCTTTTAAAGGATTGATCTTTAGCGGGAAAGTAACCCCACTGTAAAAGTGTTTCTACACGCTTTCCCCTAAGGCAATCCGATCAATTTTGCCGGCTGAGGGAAGTTGAAGCCAAAAGTAAAAAGAGCCAAGAAAAAAAGAGTTAATTTATCTGGCTATTTTAGGAAGGGTCACCTAAAAAAAATGGCAGAGGATCCTTCTGGGATGCTTCATGGTTTCCCCTTAGGATACTTCATGGATAGTTCATGAGGAGTTCATGAAAAGTATTTACGAATTTCACTACAAAAGTGCAGTTCAGATCAATGGTAAAATAATAAAAACGATGATCTATTTTTATAACAGTTCATAAAAGAACAACACATTCATATCAATTATTTTAAAGGATGGTCTTTAGCGGGAGAGTGACCCCTTCTTCATAAGTTTCTACACGCTTTCCCCTAAAACATTCCGAATAATTAATGGGATGATTTGGCAATGTGATGATGTGCTAATTTTAGGCATCTGGCATCTAACATCCTGCACCCAGCAATAAAAACGCCCTTCCCTACAAGTTTGACGACCCAGAAGGAAAGAGCAATAACAGTCAATAGAACAATAATGAACTAAAAACCTTAACAAAACTATGAAAAAAATCCTATCAACCATAGGAGTTGTTTCCGGTTGCCTGATATTTTCTGCGGTACACTCGCAAGTCAAGGCGCAAACCCGTACGATGACGGGTCACGTAAACGACGGAGAAAAACCCATCAGGGGAGCAACAGTCACTCAACAGGGAACTACCCAAATGACCACTACCTCATCAACCGGAGCCTTCACCCTCCAAATTACTGGAGAAAACCCGGTACTGATCTTCAGGCATCCCGAATACACGGAGCAGAAAATGACGACCGACGGTAAAACCACTTTCAGAATTTCCCTAACCGAAAAAGTAAAATCGATTGAAGAAGTGGTACTGAATGCAGGCTACTACAATGTGAAAGCAAAGGAAAGCACGGGGAGTATTTCGAAAGTGACCGCAAAGGATATTGAGAATCAGCCCGTCAATAATGTACTTTCGGCAGTGCAGGGGAGAATGGCGGGAGTCAATATTACATCAAGTGGTGGGGCGCCCGGAGGCGGATACCAGATAGAGATCAGAGGAAAAAACAGCCTTAGAACTCTTTCAACAAGCGGAGTTGACGGGAGCCAACCTTTATATGTAGTCGACGGCATTCCGATCAGTTCAGGAATGAATTCGGAATTTTCGGGAGGGATATTGCCGGCACGCAGCATTAATCCGCTGAATTCCATCAACCCTAATGATATCGAAAGTATTGAAATATTAAAAGATGCCGATGCCACCGCTATCTACGGATCGCGGGGTGCTAATGGCATTGTTTTGATTACTACAAAAAAAGGAAAATCGGGAAAAACAGATGCCCGCCTCGATATTTCTTATGGAATCAGCAATGCTATTTCTAATCTCAAACTTCTGAACACAAAACAATATTTGGATATGCGCAGACAGGCCTTCTTAAATGATGGTATTACGGTCTACCCTAATGAGGCATACGATATCAACGGTACGTGGGATCAAAGCAGAAATACGGACTGGCAGAAGAAGCTTATTGGTGGAACTGCAACCTCCTCAAAAATTCAGAGTTCGATATCAGCAGGAACAGAAACAACTACATTTTTATTAAGCTTGGGACACAGCGAACAAACGACTGTTTTCCCAGGAGAATTTAATTACAAGAGCAACACTATTTCCAGTAATTTTAACCATCAGTCCCACGATAAGCGGCTGCGCGTTGGAATGTCTAATTTATTTTCTCTTCAAAATAACAATCTTATCAACACCGATCTTACCCAGCAGTCAATCTGGATGGTTCCCAATGCCCCATTGCTGTATCATCCAGATGGTAGCCTTAATTGGGAAAATAATACGTTCGATAATCCTCTGGCAAAACTGGCTGCCACTTATGGCAACAAAAATCTTCAATTCCTGAATAATATTACCCTCAGTTATGAATTGGTTCCCCAATTAACCCTCAGATTGAATGGCGGCGTGAACTACCAGTCCCTCAAGGAGATCACGCTACGACCTCATACGCAGTACGCTCCATTTTGGGGAACGACGAGTGCAAATTCAAGTGCATTCAAAAATACGCAGGATCGTTTTTCTTATATTATTGAACCACAGCTTAACTGGAAATTGCGCAAAAACAATTATGAACTTGACATTCTCGCAGGCGGAACTTACCAGCAGGAAACCAACCAACAATTCTCTATACAGGGGTACGGTTTTATTAGTGATGCTTTCATCGAAAACCTGAGCGCAGCACAACTGAAAATTCTGTCTGATGATGTACAAAACATTTATAAGTATGCAGCCTTTTACGGCAGGGTCAACTATCAGTTCAAAGACCGGTACATTTTAAATGTCACTGGCAGGCGTGATGGCAGCAGCCGGTTTGGACCCAACAATAAATTTGCCAATTTTGGGGCAGTAGGCGCCGCCTGGATTTTTTCGAAGGAGAATTTTCTCAGAGATCTGAAATGGCTGAGTTTTGGGAAAATACGGGGAAGCTATGGATCTGCAGGAAGCGACAATATCGGAGATTATCAGTTTGCAGATACCTACACAGTATCCTCACTTACTTATGATGGGATCCCGGGACTGTTGCCTTCCCGTCTATATAATCCTGACTACAGCTGGGAAAAAACAACAAAGATGGAGGCGGCGCTGGAGGCAGGATTTTTTAACAACAGACTTAATATCTCCACCGCTTTTTACCGTAACCGATCTTCCAACCAATTGGTAGGATATCAACTGCCCTCCATGACGGGGTTTTCCTCTATTCTGGCGAACCTTCCTGCAACGGTGGAAAATACCGGAGTTGAAATCGAGCTGAACGGGCGACCAGTTGGTGGTGGTTCGTTTCAATGGAATACTTCATTTAATATAAGTTACCCGAAAAGTAAGTTGATTTCTTTCCCGAATCTCGAAGGATCAACTTATTCTAACAAATATGTAATCGGTATGCCTATTACCATTGTGAAAGTATTTCAATATGAAGGGATCAATCCAGAAACAGGAATGTATCAATTTAAAGATTTCGATGAAGATGGCGATATTACCTCTCCCAATGATAATATGATTCCCGAGGATATAGGGGTTAAATATTTTGGTGGATGGAACAATCAATTTTCATATAAAAACTGGGACTTTTCATTCCTTTTGCAGTTTGTAAAACAACGGAATTATAATTATAACCGCATTATGTCGACAATTCCAGGAGACATGTTTAATCAGCCTGTGGAAGTATTGGACGTATGGTCAGCCGAAAATCCACAGGGTACTTATATGCCCTACAGTACTGGGATGGATTTTGATAAGTACATTTCTCATTACAATTTTATTAATAGTACTGCAGCGATCTCCGATGCTTCTTTCCTCAGGCTAAAAAATATTCAGCTAGGATACCGCATTCCCTTGACGGGTAATCTTCTCAGAGAGGCCAAAATTTATTTTCAAGGCCAGAATCTGTACACTTACACGAAATATTTTGGAATGGATCCGGAGTTTATAGGGATTGGCTATCTGCCTTCCCTTAAAACATATTCTTTTGGATTACAGTTAAATTTTTAAAAATCGAAAAATGAAATCTTTATATACAACAATTCTTATTTTCTTACTTCTTGCCACACAGAACGTCTTTCTTTCATGCGAAAATTTAATTGACGTGGAAATTCCCGGTAATCAGGTAGGTTCAACCCAGGTTTTTGAAGATGCACAAACAGCAAATGCTGCTCTGGCTGGATTATATGCGAGTCTGTATGATCACTCAGTACTGTCCGGTGAGGGATTGGGGGTATTACTGGGAAGCTACACTGATGATTTGGAGGGCTATTATTTAGGTAGTACCAATGGTGCCACAGATATTTACCGGAATCAGCAACTCCCGACCAATACTGATATCGCCAGAATATGGGCAGATGCTTATCAACAAATTTATATGGCCAATGCTATAATCAGCGGAGCGGAAAATTCTGTTTCCATGGAATTAGCAGATAAAGACAGGATCAAAGGTGAAGCCTTAGTGGTAAGATCTATTCTTTTTTTTTACCTGCAACAGTTATTCGGAGATATCCCTTATCCGATCAGTACAGATTATAAGGTGAATCAATCGCTTGATAAAACAGTATCGCAGGAGGTTCTTGACAAATTGCAGGCTGACCTAAGTAGTGCGGTTCAGTTGCTCAAAGAACAATATCGAAGCGAGGAACGAATTATTCCAAACCGGCAGGTTGCCAAACTAATGCTAGCTAAAGTATTCATGCTAAAAAAGGACTGGAATAGTGCTGAATCGGCATTAAAAGGGATATTGCAGAGTCCCATGTACCAATTTCAAAATGACATTACTCAGGTATTTCATAAAAACAGCAACCATATCCTTTGGCAGCTCAAACCACTTAGTCAGGGTGACGCTACAAAGGAGGCAACACTGTACTATTTCGAAGATGCTGCACCAACTTCATACGCCGTCTCGCAGGATCTTGTGAATGTTTTTTCAGCTGAAGATCTGCGGAAACAGCAATGGATTGCCCCAGTCGTATTTAATCAAAATACTTACTACCGCTTAGAAAAATATAAAAACCGAATTCCGGGGGAAAATACTTCTGAATATTCTGTTGTTTTTCGCTTGGAGGAAGTTTATCTCCTTCTTGCAGAAGCACTGGCACAACAGAATAGGGTGAACGAAGCCGTTCCTTTCATTAACGCTACAAGGCAGAGAGCAGGACTTCCTGTAATAATGGATACAATCACAAAAGAGAAGTGTGTGGCTGAAGCGTTGCTCGAAGACCGAAAAGAATTCTTTGCGGAAATGGGACACCGATTTCTGGATCTCAAAAGAAACAACGGCCTCGATATTCTTATCGCAGTAAAACCAAATTGGAAAAGTTATCACCGTTTGTGGCCTCTGCCACAGGGAGATCTGCTTGCTAACCCCAATCTCAATCCGCAAAATCCCGGGTACTAACATGGTAAGACTCTACTATACAATGCTCCTGTTTTTGCTGACAGGTCAATACTACGGCGCACAGACCCCCGCGGATACGATTCAGAAATGGGTCAACGGATTTTATCATGTTTCTCTGGAACATTTCTCAGACAACGGGGAATGGTCGGCACTCAGAAAGAGGTACGACACCAATCAGGATACACTAACGGTTTTCAATAACGAATTGCCAGGCACTGCTGTAGGTTACACTACCAAGAAGGATTACAGCGAATTTTTGAATAACGGATATCTGTTATCATTAGGCGAAAACCAAGCAGAACTGTGGAATTTAAATACTCAAAATAGAGTGTATTATCACAATGTCAACAGAGTATCAGCACTGGGTTCTCACAAACAGTTTATCGTTCTGGACCGCGATCACCAATTAAAATGGTATAACACCGATGGCCTTGTGATTAACAAAGCAGGGGATGTGAAAGATTTCATAACGGATAAAAAAGACCGCTTTTATTTTATCCGGCAGCATAACGGTCTGTCAGAGGTGTATTCGGGATATCAGTCTCAGTTCTCAAAGCTATATGCCACCCGGAATAAACTGTCAGGTCTGCTATTGAGTGCGTCGGAAAGGCGTCTCATTCTGCTGGAAGAAGACAGCAGTGCGGCGGTTCAGAGACCAGTATTTATTACGCTGAAAACGGGTCAGGTGGATTTTCCCGCAGAGTTTTCTATATCTGCTTCTGTAAATTTCAATATCAGAGAACTGGGGAACGGAGATGCTTATTTTATCAATACTTATGAAACCGTTCAGCAAGATCATCCCGCCGTAGATATCTGGTATGGTAACGATCAGAAACTTGAAAATAAATTCATGCCGCATACGACTGACAGGTACTGGATGTGGAATGCGAATTCCAATGAATTAAAAAAGATTCCAAACGATCAATTTAAGACCATTATTGATGTGGGCAGTTCGCGGTATTTTATTGGAGTGAACTATGACGAGCTTATCGATTACACCTCTTTTTTTCCGGATTTAAATATCTGGATTTATGACGCTGATCAGGAAGCATGGCAGTTTTCAGGAAAGGTAATCGCCATTAAAGAGAATACGAGTTTTGGGCGAGGCGTCTTTGGCAGTTCTGTACCGGCACTGGCAGTATCGTATAACGGTGAAAGCATCCTTTATAGCAAAGCTGTGGATCAGTGGGAGCTGTTCCATTTAATTTCTGGTAAGAGGACGACCATCGCGGCAAAAGGAAATCCTGTTTTCAGCACTGATAACCGGCACATCCTTTTTGAAGGCATAGACCTTCTGAGCTACGATATACGGACCGGAACCTTAACATCCTTACCTATTTCATCTAAACAGCAAGTAGAAATTGTGAACATAAAAAAAGAAATTTTCAAAGAAGGAACTTTTGATTTTGGAAGAGCAACAGTGGATACCAATCAACCCATACTCCTACGAATTTATGATGATCTCAATAACGAAACGGCATACCAGATTTACAATAAAGGTAGGACTTCCGTAATTTTAAGAACGACCAATAATCATATCAGGAATTTGAAGTATGACAAAGGTCTCAAAAAGTTTGCGTGGCTAGAAGAACAATATAATATGCCCACCAAACTGGTTTTTGAAAACGCGGAAAAGAACGCGGAAAGTACTATTTTTAACGGAAACTTAAAAGACAAAGACGCATTAAATCTGAAGCAGGAAATCATCACGTATCAAAACTCAGAGGGGCAAACATTAAAAGGAATTCTTTATTATCCTGTGGAATTTACTTCTAGCAAAAAATATCCCATGGTCGTCCAAATTTACCAGATTCAGAGAAGGACGGGTAACCATTATGTTATTCCTCAATTTTACTCGAAAGGGGATGGTTTCGATATACGGACACTGCTGGAAAAAGGATATTTTGTCTATTTGCCTGACATTGTTTTTGGACCTTCCGGAACAGGATTGTCGGCACTAGATTGTGTCAACAGTGCTTTAGATGCGCTCAACAGCCATAAAAATATCGACTTCGGAAAGATGGGTCTCGTGGGTCATTCTCACGGAGGATATGAGACCAATTTTATCGCTACGCATTCCGACCGTTTTGCGGCGTATATCTCGGGGGCAGGAAACAGTGACCTTATGCGCTCCTACTTCTCCTTTAATTATGGATTTTTATTGCCCTTTTATTTTCAATTTGAAAACGGGCAATATGAAATGAAAAAGAAATTTTCGGACGATAAAAAACGGTATCTTCAAAACAGCCCCATCTACCACGTAGAAAAAGTACAGGCACCTGTATTTTTATGGGCAGGTAAGAAAGATGATAATATTGCGTGGGACCAGGTGATGGAATTTTATATCGGACTGAAGCGCAATAATAAAAACGTGATCGCTGTATTTTATCCATTCCGGAAACATGATCTGGGTAGGGGTAACGAAGAGGGAAAAGACCTTTTTATCAGGATGCTGGAATGGTGGGACTATTTTCTGAAAGATCAAAAAGAGGTACCCTGGATCAACAAGCAAATGAGAAAGGACAAAACATAATCAATGG
This sequence comes from Chryseobacterium sp. UYP7, assembly GCF_056279225.1. Taxonomy (NCBI): domain Bacteria; kingdom Pseudomonadati; phylum Bacteroidota; class Flavobacteriia; order Flavobacteriales; family Weeksellaceae; genus Chryseobacterium; species Chryseobacterium sp. UYP7. The sequence goes on along the minus strand of NZ_JBWBQW010000008.1, from coordinate 13,444 downwards.
TGGCGGAAGTATATTTCCGTCATTTGTTTTTGCCTATCTGCAGCAGTAACCGAAGAGTTATCGGAAATGTAAAAAAATTCAAATATTTAGAAATACTAAGGAGCAAGGTTGTAAGAACAGCATTACATTTATTTCAGACTAAAAAGCCGGAAGAAAATCTTCCGGCCCGGATAAATAACTGCTCGTTTACCTATTAAGGCTGATAGAGATCCATTCCACACTGTGTTCCGTTGACAAACCGATTTAGATTATGTCCGGAAAAAGTACATGCAATTACACCACTAGGTGAACAGTTGACGGGTGTAATGTTACAGACCCCGTTTGCAAAGTAGGCTCCTTTTTCGAGTGCTGAAGGAGCATCCTGAATTTTGTTGGTGGCAAAAGCTGCCCCAACTCCGGCAAAGATCAATACTGCCGGAAAAATTAAATTTTTCATAATTAAAAAATTAAAAAGTGACGCTTACTCTTTTTACAGGTTTTCAGCATCCCCTGTTTTGAGCTGCCCGATAAACGACTGCGCAAATCGGTACCGGACGAGCTCGTTTCCGGAAATTATGTAGAGGTAGCGTTCCGTTGCAAGCATTTGCGCTACTTTGTTTCTTCCTCTGTTGGAGATATAAAAACTGCCTATATATTTCTGTTGGTCTGTGCGGTAACAGTCGATCACAGAAGCCTGCTTCCAAGCAGCTTTTTCTTCAAATTTTCCCCGCAGATTCGATTGGTTAAAAAGAACACCGCCAATGGCTGTCGTATTTTTGTTTACCTGTAGCGGGGGAGCAACCATTTTACGTCTTCCATCCGACATGACTACTGCGCGTACCTGCGCATGGCTGATGGTATCAATAGTTTTTAGTCTTCGGAGCAGATGGAGTCGGGAGTCCATTACTAGAAATTCATTGCGGTAAAAATAGGTGTAGATGAGATTTCCACTTTTCGGATCTTCCACCAGTTTGCCGTCTGAATCGAACAGGCCGTCCGTTTGCTTCTGAAGAATATCGGGATTGAGATATACCCTTGCAGGATTTGTAAGATGGAGACTGCCTATGATATACATATTGTTATCTCTCAGCATGGTTCTTATACCAAAATTTACACTGTCAATTACCGCAAGCTGCGAAAAAAAAGCCTCGTTGTAGCTGACAATATGTGCACCGTGACCAGGCAGCTTTCCCCGATAAATTACAGGGACATCACCGTCATACAGATAAAAATAGGGTGCTTTTACATTTACCCGTACGTTCCGGAAGGAATAATCGGTCTTCTCCGGTTTAATTTTGAATTCCGTTTTCGTTTTCAGGGCAGTATCTACTGTTGTGAGTACAAAAGGTGCGGTAGTATTTCCCAGATAAAGGTGATAGTTGTCAAAACCTGCAAAATAATAGGAATTAAAACCGAGGTTTATTTTAGCATCTTCATCTTCCAAAGGATGCAAAAGAAACCTGCGCGTAAAATTATTTTCTTTTTTCATGATATGTTCAGAAGAAAGAAACAGGGCGATCATACTGCCTGCAGAAAGAACCAGCAATACCATCATTTTATAAGCAAGCATTCGTCGGCTTTTTCTTCGCTGCCAGTAATTATTCATCCAATCTTCTTCAGAATGATCCAAGGACGAAAGATCCGGAGGGAAAGGAGATGCGGCTATTATAGCAAGACCTGCCATCACAACACATGCAATATTAAAAATCAGATGTTCGGTCCAGCCCAATTTTTCTAAAATGCCGCCGCAGGAGCACGGCACAAAATCACTATAGTTAAGGATGAGATAGATGTAAACCGTAAAAGCGACCATGATGGCAAACGAAGCATATAAACCCAAAAGTCGGCTAGCGTGGAAGCAAAGAAAACCTACGATAACCAGTTCTAAGATAATGACCCCATAAGAAACAAATCCCGCATAGGCACTCAGCAACGGGGACTGCGCCAACTGCACCTGAAAATTTTCAAAATCGAACATTTTACTTCCCGCTGCATATATAAAAAGTAAAATAAAAGCATACGATGCATATATGGGCAATTTGTTAATAAAGGTTTTCATGTCTGCATTTTTGATGATGTAAAATTGCAACATCCCTTTTTCAGATACATTTACTTTAGTGGCAGAAGTATGTGTAATAAAAATATTTTTATGAATAATAAAAACGTTTATATGCATAATAGTATCAACAGAATAATAAAGTTGGTACGGTAAAGTCACTGTTGCAGTGCGATCCGGGGAGTGCGGTGGAACGGGAAGTGGTAAGTTTTATGGAACAAAGTATAGAGTTGATGGTAACTGGCAAATCCATTTTTATAGGCAATTTCTTTATAGCTCAATGTACTCAAAAGAAGATCTTCGAGTACAGGTATCATTTTGATTTTAAGATAATGATGGTAAAAGGGACTTTCAAAAAATGCATTGCTGTCTTTTGAAATTTGGCGGTAAGAGAGGCCTTTGCTTTTAACAAAAGCTTCTAAGGTTCCTTTGTCGTCAGGATCATAAGTTTCTAGCAATCTCAACAGGTACCGGTACCGGTTGTTTCCTATCGATGCAGATGGTCTTGGAAAAACCGTTTGATGGGATACAACGGAAATTGTGTAATGGTGCTGCTCCTTGGTCACAACCCCTAAAAAAATTTGAATTTCCTCTGAATTGATTTGCTGAACATGTATAGGAAGAAAAAACTGGTCTTTCAAAGCTGATTCAGAGATGCGCTGGTAGGCTTTAAGTAGTAATTTCACCATCTCAGTATGATCTCCATTGGTTGTTATCACTTCCTCCATCTCCTGATAACTAAAGATAAATCCATGGTGATAGTATTCCTTTTGTTGATCTAAAAAATGTAAAGTCTGAAACAACTTTATATAATTTTGAACAATTTCTTTGGTTTGTGATAAGACATTCTCCGTGGAAATATACTGCCGTTCCGATGAGGAATCACAAAGTTGACAGTAGCGCTCCAATGCTTTTTTAAGATGTTTTTGTAATAGATCAAAATGATAAGTGTTCATGGAGGTAGCTTTACATCATGGAGGTCCTTCCTGAATATCCTAAGTTCACTGTTCAGGAAATCCTTGTTTTTGTTTAGGAAAACTTGATATCCGGCCCAAGGCAATCTTATGGGAACTGTTTCCGATCCCATATAGAGTATAGGCTTACCAATCGCTTCAGCTTCTATCCCTAGAAGCTGGATCGTTCGCAATAATTTAACGTCGCATTCTGCTAAGACAATTCCTTTATGACTTTGTTGCGCAACTTGTAGTGCAAGTGCAATCAGCGTTTTAAAAATATGGAAACCTTTCTTGTCTGCTCCTTTGGATACAGCGAATCTGCCGATATGATAAATGGGTGTTCCCAAACTGACTGAGGTTTCAATATTAATATTAAAAATCTTTTCTATAGGTAAAATTTGAGTTGGTGTTTTTTGGAAGATTCTGATGCTCCCACAAATAATATTATACGACATTGCAACGAAAATATGAGCGTTAAAATATTGTTTTTCTTCAGCACATAATATTTTTCTCGTAGAATTTATGTCTTCAGCTGTCAAAATTTCCCGATGATGCAGACGGTTTTCATTAACTACAAAATAAATTAATTCATCGATATTTTCAGGAGACATTTTGTAATATTCTATATTTTGCGTCATATTTTTATTGTTTTAGCAAAAATATTATGATATTTTTATATATTCTCTACACTTTTGTGTAGATTTGATAAATAAAGATAAAAGCTACATGATAAGGTAGATAAGTTCAACAAAATTCGCTCTTAGTTATGGATGAAATACACAGATTCTTTTCAAGAAAGAATACGGTAGATTTTTTATCGGAAGATGAGTATGCTCAAAGTGACAATTATCTCGAAACCCTAAGAGCCGTCTGCAGGCTTTCATACATGAGCATGTATGTAATCGACTATGAGAGAAAGGAATTCGAATATGTGTCAGATAATCCACTTTTTCTATGTAATCATACTCCTTCGGAAGTCATGGCGATGGGATATGCTTTCTACTTCAAATACGTATCGAAAGATGACTTGGAAATGTTGATCAGAGTGAACGAGATAGGTTTTGATTTTTTTTACACTACACCACTCCAAGACCGGAAAAATTACAGCATTTCCTATGATTTTAATTTACAGACTGGAAAAGAGAAAATCTTGATCAATCACAAATTAACCCCGATATTTATTACTTCCGAAGGTAAAATATGGAAAGCACTTTGTGTCGTTTCGCTGTCTTCCCACGATGTTTCAGGAAATGTCCTACTTTCGAAGACAGGGGAAGATTCATTCTGGGAGCTCGATTTAGCCGCCGGAGTATGGAATAAAATTGATAAAAGTAGATTAACGGAACGGGAGTTGCAGACTGTTCGCCTGCATGCGCAGGGATTAACTATAAGCCAAATAGCAGATAGAATGTTTATCGCTGTCGATACTGTTAAATTTCATCGAAGAAAGCTTTTTGAAAAATTGCAGGTTAAAAATATGGGAGAGGCATTAGCTTATGTCAAAAATAACAAACTACTTTAATAAAGAATTTCTTCCTTGTTCTTCTTCCTGAAATAAAGAACTCAAATAAAACTCCGGAAATTTTTTATAAAACCTCCCTGTAGCTATTTTCACCAAAAGATGGGTACACATCGCGGCGACATACCACGATCCAATAGCCAACTGGGGTGGTGGTTGCGTGAGTTCTTCATTTCTATATCGATTTAATATTTCTTCAAGCCATATCTGAGGTTTCTGCCAGTAACGTTGGTAATTTGCAGCATATTCTACTACCTCCACTTCATTAAAACTACTGGATTTTCCAATTGATTCAAGAGGTAGTCCATCGGGTGAAAGAACAGTAACTAATCCTCCCCATCCAACATTATATGGATGTAAAACCGGTATGCCACTGTTAAAACATGATTCATCAAATAGCTGAGGTGCTTCATTCGTGTAGTCCAAGGCGTTGATTCCGGCATTGTATCTCCCTGTTTCTGGCACATTGCCGATACTTATAAACTCATTTATATAGCCGATTTCCGCATGCGAATTGATGCTTTTTAGTCTTTCGTAAAGTGCGGCAGATTTTGAAGTTCCTATCTGGCCTTCAGTGTAATTTTGTCTGTTGAGATTGGAGTCTTCGATGAGGTCACCATCAATCACGCATATTTTTTCAAATCCCGTACGAAGTGCACATTCCGCGATATTGCTTCCGATTCCATTACCGGCAATAACAATCGAGAAATTTTTTAATTTTTGTTGCTCACTGTTACTGAGATAAATGCGGTTTCTTAAATAACGGTCCATGATAAAAAGTTTGTCAAATCTACTTTTTTTGCATGTTCAGCTACCTACACTTTCGTGTAGTTCTTTGGGCTTTTGGCATTATTTAATCTACAGTGTAGCAAATGAATTAATGATGGGCAATACATTTGAGTATAAATGAAATATCTATGGTTAAGTTCATTGGAAATCTCGAAAGTGAATTGGAAAGCAGATTACTATTTCTAAGTTTAGAATCTGACAAACCTCTAAGAAGAGCAGAAGAATCAATGCTGGAAATTAATAATGCATTGAAAAAACTGAAATCTTTTGTTTTACGCACTAAGTTTCCTTCAGACACTGAAGAAATAGATTTCTTCAAAAACCGTAAACCCTTGATATTATCAAAATTAATCTATCATAATGAAGTCTATAGAATCGAAACCCGTAAGCCAAGTGGAGGTGAAAAGATGATTCGAAAATACTATCAGACAGAACTCATTAAACTGAAAGAGTTTTTTGAGGAAAATGTCGATTTTTATGGATATTACAGAACCCTCAGTACCTACCTTGATCATAAATATTTTATCCGCAAAAAACTCGACGTTAAGTTGAGTTTAGACTCTTTTGTTTTTGAATCAGATGCAAGATTCAGTACTTCTCATGATTATAAAGTCGCAAAAATCATGGCAAACGACCTCCTCGAAGTTTATCTGAATGACCAATTGCTAAAATTAAATAGGCAAGGGGACGAGCATTACCGAATATCCACGCCCAAAACAAAACTGGCCTGGACAGATAATAAGACATCCCTGATTGAATTAATTTATGCCTTGCACTGCAAAGGAACATTCAATAATGGAAGTGCGGATATCAAGGAGATCAGCGCTTATTTTGAGGCGGTTTTCAGTATAGAACTCGGTGATGTCTATCGGACATACTTGGAAATAAAAAACAGGTCATCCCGGACAAAATTCTTAGATAATCTGCAAAATTTGTTGAATAACAAAATGGATTCGCAGGATGAATAAGAAATTTTCTGACTTTAAAGCCCACCTTGTAGCAATTCAAAAAACTCAATATTTTTGGAAAATTTTTTATTGATTTTGTTGGAGCTTTCTGAAGTTCAATGAAAAAAAACTTAGTGATAGCGCCTTCAACTCAGCTTTCTTTAAAATATCAATACCCAACTTGGGTACACCTTGGGGGTGTAATCCATCAATAATACCAAAATTTGTTATATAAAATAATTTCAAATTATGGCAATAGCAATTATCACCAAAGAAGATCTCCAGCAGTTTAAAATTGAACTCCTCGAAAGTATTGAAACCTTGCTTCAGGGAAAGAAGACAGAAGAGAAACTATGGCTTCGAACTTCCGAAGTCAAGGAGCTTTTAAAAATATCTTCAGGAACCTTACAAAACCTGAGAATTAACGGAACCTTGTATTACAGTAAAATAGGAGGGACGCTGTATTACAATTATAAAGACATCCAGAAACTACTGATGGATTTTAAACATTAATTGTAAATCAGCATTTATGAAGCAGTCTAAAAATATCATCAGTTTTTTTGAACGGGTCATCGAGGATGACCGTTTAAATCCCTCTCATATCAGTATGTACGTTTCTCTTTTCCAGCTATGGAGTTTAAACCAGTTTCAAAATCCTTTTCGTATTTGCAGAGAAGAAGTGATGAAGTTAGGTAAAATCAAATCGATCGCTACTTACCATAAGTGCATTAGAGAGCTTTACGAAGCCGGATTTATTATTTATTTGCCTAGCTATGATTCCTACAAAGGGAGTTTGATTGAAATTACTGCTTTTGAAACTGAAAAGGTAGATAATAATAAAGGATTACAAAATCGAAAAATATTACCAAAACTAGAGGTTTCTTTTTCTGTACCGATGAGGGATGAAGTTGAATTATATTTTACCGAACGTGATTTTCTTTCTACAAATGCAGATCAATTTTATTCATCATATCAATCTGCAAATTGGAAATTGAGTAATAATAAACCCATGAAATGCTGGCAAGCGGCCGCGAGGAATTGGATTTCTAAAGTGAATAAAGCTCACAACAAGAACATTCATGATAATCAGATGAACTAGTAATTTAAAAGATCACTTCAAATGAAAAGTATTGATCCTAAAACACCGATTTGGCAGTTAACCGTTGAAGAATTCTTAGAAGTTTCCAAAAATCTCAATTCTTATAAAAAGTATGAATACGGTTTGAAAGGATTGGCGAAGATTCTTGGTTGCTCCGTGTCGAAGGCTTCGGAAGTAAAATCTTCAGGTATTTTAAATGAGGCCATCATCCAAAACGGAAATATCATCATCATCGATATCGAAAGAGCATTGGAACTTTTTGGAAAAAAATAAGCATGTATTATCTTGAACTCATTCAACGGTTTTGGCATTTTAACAAAGAAAATCAAGTAGGTTCTACGGCAATCTCAATTTATCTCTACCTTTTGAAAACTAGTAATGACACCAATCGTTATGATTTCAATATTTCAGATGTTGAAATTAGTAAACAGTTAGGATTAACAAGAAAAACGGTAAAATGCACAAAAGAGAAACTAAGGAGTTTAGGTTTAATTCAATATCAAACTAAAAATGGTTCTCCTGGATATTATAAATTGATTTTAGATTATCCTTTATTGATTACTCACTCTAAAGTTTCGGAAAAGCAACGAAAGGGAAGAGAGACTATTTCTCAAAAAACAGAACAATTAGAAATTCCATTGCAGACTGGTTTACCGATTCAAGATACAAGTGAAAACATTCCCAAAATTGTCAATCAAAAGATTACACCTCAGTTGTCAAAAGTATTAAGTCCAATTATAGATGATAGAGGTTTTCCTACAATTGAAGAGTTCATTGATTATGCTCAAACATTAGAAAGTTATGATTCCCAATTAGATTTCAGCATTAAAGAAAAATATAGAAATTGGATAAATAATAACTGGAAAAATAGTTCAGACCGGCCGATTACCAATTGGAAGTCTTCATTGAAAAGCACTTTGCCTTTTATGAAAAGTACCACCAATAATACAATCCGATCAATTCCCAATATAAAGCGCTCTAAGTTTTCAATTGATAACTAAAAAAATAAAATCGGTAATAGACTCCAAAACAAAACCTAAAAAACGATTATGAACATTCCAGAAAAGGATTTGAAATTAATCCGCAAGGAATTTGAAAAAAAAGAGGGGAGATTTCCTGACAGAATAAGACTGGGAAATAATTTCGTGGACGATTTCATTTTTGAAAATAGTGAGGCGGCAGATATTCCGATCAATGCACTTCGAGTAATTTTCAATATCGTTTCAATTATTAGTAATGAGCAGTTTCGACCGGAAGACCGTCCGAAACAACTGACTTTATTCGATGAAGAATTTGAAACCGAAAATAACACTTTTGCTTCTATAAAAATTAGGAACAGTAAAATCTCGCCAAGTGGTTCTACAAAACAAGTTGTAAATGCGTATGAGTTTTTGGCTAAATTCAAAATGAGTTGGTACAAATCACTTAATTCGAAAGGTAGAGAAATTAAAACTTTTGGAGGACTTATTTCTACGCCAAGTTATGATCACAGAGGTTATACCTCATTTTTGATAAGCAGTTATTGGTTGAAAAAACTTATGGTCATTCCTGAATACAATTACATCCTTTATAATCTGGTGTATAACATCAAAAATAATAAACATATCATTTTTGCAATATGGCTTTCTAAATTACCTGAAAATGGAACGGTTTTAAAGCTTTCTACGTTGAATAAGAAATTCAATTTGAATTATAAAACAGCCAATGATTTTTGCTTTAAATTTTTAAAATCTGTGAGAATCAGTCTTAATAAGTTCAATAATATGTCTTTCAATTATAAATGCGAAAGAGATCATATTTTCATCCTTCCTTATCATACCAAAACGATTTTGGATGATACTTTGTCCGCCGATACACAAGATCTATTGGAAATTACCCGAAGATTAATTTATTTCAGAAAAAGGTATGGTTTACAGGAAGAAGAAATGCTTCATTTTTCTCATCAATACAGGAATATTCCACAAACTAGAGCGTTAATCGACCAATCTTTCAAAGAGTTTATCAGAACAAACCGATTACAAGAAATTAAATCTACAGATTTTCAGGGAAAAATATTTCTGAATGAAATTCAGCTAATAATAATAAGGAAGTACAGAAAGACGAAAATGGGAGAGTTATTACCAAATGGTTATCCAAATATTATCTGAATTCGGATTCGCACTTATTTCATCTCGGAATTGCACTCATTCAGACTTCGGAATTGCACTCGCTGAAGTTAAGGAAATGTTAAAATAAAGGGAAATTGTAATGAGTGTTCGGAATTGCACTCTTTTCAAAATTTTAAAATCATTACAACTATGGATAACGATATGAAATTACGACTAACCGCGATTATTGCAGAAAAAAAAATATTTCTATTCGGAATTGCACTCATTTCAAAACAGGTGGATTTTCGGATTTGTACTCATTTCAATTACGGATTTGTACTCATCTTTGATTCGGAATTGCGCTCATTCTAAATTGTTACAAAACTACTTTGCATAGAGAGTGTCAGCCATCCACTAAAAGTATATCAAAAAGTAATTAAAAGTCTTTTTTTATTAAAAAGGAAAATGTGGATAAAAAATTTGCTTTAAAAAAGAAAAAAATGAATTGCGAAAAAATAACAGAGAAAGTGAATATCAGAACGGTTTTAGAATCATTCAATCTTTTTCCTGTAAAAGAAAACCAACGGATTGCATTTTATTTTGCTTTGGATAGAGTAGAGGCAGTTCCTAGCTTTTCAGTTGATTTTGTAAAAAATGTAGGATTTGATTTCGGAACAGGAAAAAGTTATGATGTAATTTCGATTGTTCAGCAGATGAAAAAATGTTCAGTTTCTGATGCTTTGAAATATCTTTCGGAATTCAATTTTCGTGTTCCGGAAAATGATTTTAAAAATGAAACTACGAAGAAAAGTTATCAAATTGTTGAAGTCAATGAGGTTAAGCATCCGGCATTAATTCAATACTTGAAATCAAGAAAGGTTTTTGAACAAAGTCATTTTGTTAAAGAAATTCATTACGAATTGAATGGCAAGAAGTATTTCGGAATTGGGTTTTATAACAATTCTGGAGGAGTGGAAATCCGAAATAAATATTCTAAAATATGTCTGGGCAAAAAAGATGTTACGTTGATTAGAAATTCAAATCATCAGAACAATGAAATTTGCATTTTCGAAGGTTTTTTTGATTACCTAACTTTCAGAAATATTGAGAAATCAGAAAATCTAATATCAGATTATTTGATATTGAACTCTACTGCAATGCTTTTTAAAGCTGATGAAATATTGAAAAATTATGATCGAATTTCGCTTTTCTTGGACAATGATCCAAATGGAGAAAATACAAGAGAAATTATTCGTGAGAAATATGAAAATGTAGATGATTGTTCTTTATTGTATCGTGATTTTAAGGATTTGAATGAGTGGTTTTGCAAAAAAAAATAAAGATGTACTAATTATCGAATTGACATGAAATCCTAAAGATTAAATTTAGAATAGAATTTTAATTATCTTTATATCTCAAAATCAATTGGATATGATCTGGAAAGCGAAATTAATTAACCATAGAAATGAAGATCGAATTGGTGTATAATTCGAGAAAAACAAGGAATTGATTGAACGCATAAAACTTATACATGGTGCAAGATGGAGTCAACAAAAAAAACTCTGGCATATCCCGGACACGCGAGAAAATAGAGAACGTTTCCGCATTATACAGAAAAAAGATATCAAGCTTTCAGTAGAGGGACAAGAAGATCTCAAACAGTTCATTCGCTGGCTCTCTTCGAAAAGATATAGCGCAAATACAATCAAAACTTACTCTGAGGCGTTAAGATCATTTTTGGTTTATAACCAGGCGAACAATATTTGTGAACTAACTAATGCAGATGTACTTGATTATAATAATGATTACATTTTGAAAAACAAATTATCTGCATCTTACCAGAACCAAGTTATTAGTGCTGTAAAATTATATTTTGGAACAGTACGTAATACCAAAATAGAAGTAGATAAAATTGACCGTCCAAAAAAGCCTAAAACATTACCAAATGTTTTAAGTAAAGAAGAAGTAAAGAATATTTTAGAGGCACATGCCAATATGAAGCACAAAATGATGCTTTCTTTAATCTACAGTTGTGGGCTGCGATGTAGCGAATTACTCCAATTAAGACCTCTTGATATAGATTCTAAAAGAAATATTGTTCTGATCAAGCAAGCAAAAGGGAAAAAAGACAGAATTACACCCTTATCTCCAAAGATTTTAGAATTATTAAGGGCATATTATCAGCTTTACAAACCAAAAACGTATTTATTTGAAGGTCAAGAACCAGGTACTATTTACTCTCCAAAAAGCCTTCAGAGTGTACTAAAACATGCATTGCAAAAAGCCAACATTAAAAAGCCAGTGACCTTACATTGGCTTCGCCACAGTTATGCTACTCATTTATTAGAAAGTGGAACTGATTTACGCTATATTCAAGAACTACTTGGACATAACAGCAGCAGAACAACTGAAATTTACACCCACGTAAGCACAAAAAGCTTACAACAGATAAAAAGTCCGTTTGACGATTTATAAAGAAAAAAAATATATCTTAGTGATTAGAAATAAGTCTTACGATAATCAGACAAATACCTACCAAATAGGTTGTATTTGTCTGACGAAGTAAGACATATAAACAAGTTATAAGATATTTTATGAAGAAAGTGCTATATTCAATACTACTTCTCATTAGTTTAAGCTGTAACAAACAGCCTGATTTAAAATTTCAAAATATTTCTACTGATAAAATGGTTCAAAATGATTCAAGCATTGATCTTTCTGAAAGAGCTAATCTGAAAAACCAAAAAATTCTGCAGACAAGCAACGTCAATCTGAAAGAATTAAGCTTGATAATGTTAAGTCCGAATTTCAATCCAGAATTTATGAACAATTACAAATATTTAGTAGAAATTAAAACCTTATATAATTCTGAACGTCAACAATTTTCCTCGGATGAGAAAATGAAAAAACTGGACGATTTTGAAGAAATTATTAATGAAGAATTACTTAAATCAAATCTGGATGTTAAATATGTTTTTAGAATTAGACAAGCAGGGATAAGTTATTACTATTTAGCAAGTAACGACACTATCAAAGTAAAGGAAAAACTGAAGGAAAATATAAATGAAAATTTCGTTGCTATTTCTATTCAAAAGAACTGGAATGTTTATAGATCAGCACTTGAAAGAACTAGTAAGAAATAAAAACATCTTATAACAGGGTATTTCTATTAGCGGGTCGGAAGTTCCTATCATCAAGATTTTCGCTAATTGTTCAATTTGTTATATTTACAAAAACTTGTTATAAAAGTCCCCGCCAACAGAAATACGCAACCGTTGTAACACATTTTATAAAAACCGAGATTGAAATTTATATTAAAAATAATTTTAGTAGCATTAATTTTTTTAGTGGTTGCAATTATAACAATTGTAATTGCATTTGGCGACCACACTAATAGAACTAACTTTAAAATTTATTCTGCTGATAAAAAACAATGCGTATCTGTAATTACTGATGGAGAAACGAGATATTTTATAAACGGAGAATATAACTCAATCCCAAAAACGAATTATGTAAAAGTTGAAATAAGTCACATCGACCCAATCGGAGATGAAATTGGTGTATGTTGGAAAAACGACCAATATGATTGGCAAGTTGTAAATCATAGTTCTAAAGTAGTTGAAAATAGATTGGATACATTAAAATACAAATTCAAAACAAGTTGGGACACAGACGAAACAGGAATTCTAAATGCAAAAAAATATCGAAAAAATAGTTGTGGAACAATAGGACTAACAATGATGAACACTTTTGGTGAACATATTATTTTGGAAAATTAGGCGAAAAAAAACGTGTTACAACATCGTATTGGCAATAGTGCGGAGGAATCGCAAGTTTAACCATTTCACATGTTCCGAATTTTAATTTATAATAAGAAAGTTTCCGCGTTAAAGCCGCACCATCGCCAATACGCAAAACGTTGTAGGAAATTTCGAAAGCACCCTCAAAATATAATAACAATTTAAAATTTATCTTATGAAAAAATTACTTTTTACTTTTTTGACATTCTTTT